>JAYVUL010000356.1:0-27028 GCA_043787935.1 Chitinophagaceae bacterium
TACCAGTAGTTAGGTTTCCGCCACTGACAGTCCAACCTGTATTGCCGTTTTCAAAACTTCCATTAGTCAGCAAATTAGAAGTGGAGTTCGTACAATCACAAGTAGTAGGAGATGAAGATTGGCAGAAACCAAAATCATAAGTGATATTTGTATTTGAACCACCACAACTTCCGTTAGGTTCGGCACCTGCTGTTAATGTAATGGCAAGTCCCCTTGTTTCATTACCCACAACCGATACGCCATTATTATCGAGGTTAATGTTATTATCAGGATCTCCTCCGTTAATAACAGCCTTTACGTACCCTGCGGGTGTTACTACACCTACAATATAATTACCCGGAATCAGGTTATTGAACATATAATATCCATTGGCATCTGTAGTGGTAGTTGCAATAGCAGCACCATCAGCCACATTATCATTGTTATTGTCTTTGTATAAATTCAATGTAACGTTTGCAATACCAAGTTCGTTAGCGTTATCATTGATTCCATTACAGTTAGCATCGTACCATACCCTGTTGCCCAGAGACATTACATTAGCGCAATATCCGGCGTCAACATTGGTAATTGTTTGTCCTGCAGCCAGAGCTATAACAGCAGTAGCACCTGTAGCCTGGCTTGGATCACTGTCAACATCGCGGTTAGATCCAACAATTGAAGAGGTAAGAACCGAACCGCTCAGGGCAGCAGGGAAGACAACTGTATAATTGCCTGCAGTTAATCCGCTGAATTTATAAGCGCCGGAAGAATTCGTTGTGGTAGTTGCAATTACAATGCCAACAGAATTCTTTAATTGCACCGTAACACCACAAATTCCAGGTTCCCCTGAATCCTGGATACCATTACAATTTGCATCAGCCCAAACCTTATCACCGATACATCCTAACGAAGGGGTGTTGGTAACAGTCAGGCACAAAGCATCCATCTTTAATGTATTGCAACCGATACTGCCCTCTACTTTAATATAATAAGTTGCAACAGGCGCAACTGAAGTGATAGTGAATTCTTTCAGTTTGTAATCAGGTTTATCAACGTCTTTATCCACAACAACTGAAGCTGAGTTTAGTAGTGTATTGGATGAATTGTAGAAATACATTGTAAGTTTGGGGCTGCAGGATATTCCCTTTGTATGGGTACCTGCCCAGGCTTTAAAAGTTACTGTTTGCCCGCCTACCGCGGCAGTTACCTTCTGCCAGATTTTTGCAGAACCACAGTTTTGAGTTAAGTAAGCATTTTTACTTCCGCATACTGCATAAGTGCTGCCGAATGTAAGGCTGCCGCCACTTGCTGACCATCCTGTGTTGCGGCTTCAAAGCTGGCATTTGTTAACAGATTGGATAAAGAACTGGTGCATGTACAAGCCGTTTGTGCAAACGAATTGCTGGCAAGCAAACTCGATACAGTCATTACCGTTAGTAAAAGGTAAGTTTGCATTCTTTGCCTGAATCGCGTGGTTAATTTCTGATTCATTTTTTAAATGGTTTAGATTAAGAATGTACCATCACCGATAAAAAACCGGTCAATAATACGTATACAATAATTGGTAAAACATCAGGATGCAAAGAAATAATTCCGAGAATTTAAGAAGGCGCACATAGGGATTGAGACCAGGAAAACAATGGCAATTACATAAACATATTTTGCAGTATCCAGGCAGGTCAATAAATTAACGTGACTGGTTGATACAAAAATTTAGATTTAAAACACTTATTTGGAAAAGTGGTAATTAATGGGAAGCGGATTTGAACAGGTGTACGGCTGTTTAGAAAACAAACTTATAAAATATAATTTGATTCCACAAAAAATATTTTATTTATTTTTCAATCTGGCTTAATGCAAACTTCAATTGCTGTTCCATGGTAAGGTTGGTATTGTCTAATATTACCGCATCTGCTGCTTTTCGTAAAGGGCTCACTTCCCTGTTAGAATCAATGTAATCTCTCATTTCAAGGTTATTTTTCACTTCTTCAATGGTTACGTTTGGATTTTTTTCATACATTTCTTTAAAACGCCTTTCCACCCTTACTGCGATATCGGCAGTCATAAAAAACTTCAATTCTGCCTTGGGGAATACTGTGGTACCAATATCCCTTCCGTCCATAATTATACCCTTCTTTCTGCCCATTTGCTGCTGCTGAGCCACTGCAAATTCCCTTACTTCCTTTATGGCGGATACATCACTTACCTTTTCAGCCACAATAAAATCCCTTATTAAATACTCAATATTTTCACCATTCAGCAGAATTTCGGACTGTTGTGATTTTTCATTGAAGGCAAACTCCATGGAAATATTTTTCAATGCTTCTTTTACCTCCTTTTTATCCGTCCAATCAATACTGTTTCTTAAAAAGTAAAGTGTAATGGCCCGGTACATAGCTCCACTGTCAATATATACATACCCCAGCACTTTGGCCATTTGTTTTGCCAGGGTACTTTTGCCGCATGATGACCAGCCATCAATCGTTATGATTATTTTTTTCATCAACGCAAAAATGAACAAAAAAAACTATCCCTCAAAGTAAAAAGCCATCCAATATTATTGGATGGCTTTATTAGCTGTAACAAAATATTTATTGCGCCTCTGGTGATTCGGCTTCTATCTTTTTTTCCTGCTCTTTTAATGTAAAATTGATCTTTTCTTTTGCTTCATCCAGGTCAGCTATTAAAATATCGCCTGGTTTTACCTGCATATTAAGAATTTCTTCTGCTAAAGGATCTTCCAGGTATTTCTGAATGGCCCTGTGTAAAGGCCTTGCGCCGAATTGAACGTCATAGCCTTTTTCTGCAATGAAATCTTTAGCTGCCAAAGTAAGCTCCATCGAAAATCCTAAATTTACCAGGCGTTTCATAACACCCTTCATCAGGATATTGATGATTTCAAATATATTTTCTTTGGTGAGGGAATTAAAGATTACCACATCATCAATCCTGTTTAAAAACTCGGGGCTGAAAGTCCGCTTTAATGCCTTTTCAATAACTGCTTTGTTATTTTCATCTGCATTTTGCATCCTGTTAGCAGTGGCAAATCCTACGCCTTCCCCAAAATCTTTTAACTGCCTGGCCCCAATATTAGAGGTCATGATGATGAGGGTATTTTTGAAATCAACTTTCCTGCCCATGCCATCAGTCAACTGCCCGTCATCAAGCACCTGTAATAAAATATTATAAATGTCCGGGTGTGCCTTTTCAATTTCGTCCAAAAGAATAACGCTGTAGGGTTTGCGCCTTACCCTTTCAGTAAGTTGCCCGCCTTCTTCATAACCAACATATCCGGGAGGTGCACCAATCAAACGGCTTACCGTGAATTTTTCCATGTATTCACTCATGTCGATTCTTATCAGCGAATCATCATTGTCGAACATATACCTGGCCAAAGACCTGGCAAGCTCTGTTTTACCCACACCTGTTGGGCCAAGGAATATAAAAGTACCAATTGGTTTTTTAGGATCTTTTAACCCTACCCTGTTTCGCTGAATAGCTTTCACCACTTTCTGGATACCTTCCTCCTGCCCTACTACAGCACCTTTCAAGTCTTCTGCCATACGCCGTAGCTTGTCTGTTTCTGCCTGCACCATGCGTTTCACAGGTATGCCCGTCATCATGCTGATCACTTCGGCAATATCTTCCTCTTCAATAGGAAAACGTTTGTGTTTACTTTCTTCTTCCCAATCGTTCTTAGCTTTTTCCAGTTCTTCCTGCAGGCGTTTTTCTGAATCCCTTAAGGAAGCAGCTTCTTCAAAACGCTGGCTTTTTACCACTTTGTTTTTTTCCAGCTTAATATCTTCGATCTTCTTTTCCAGTTCAATTACATCTTCCGGTACATTGATGTTCTTAATATGTTTCCTTGCACCTACTTCATCAAGTACATCTATCGCTTTATCAGGAAGCAGCCTGTCCGTCATGTAGCGCTCGCTTAATTTCACACAGGCATCAATTGCTTCTTCGCTGTAGGTTACATTATGATAATCCTCGTACTTACTTTTGATGTTCATTAATATCTGGATGGTCTCTTCTACTGAAGGTTGATCAACAATTACCTTTTGGAACCTGCGGTCCAGTGCGCCATCCTTTTCAATGTGCATTCTGTATTCATCCAAAGTAGAGGCCCCGATGCATTGCAACTCTCCCCTGGCCAGTGCCGGTTTAAAAATATTGCTTGCATCTAATGAACCACTGGCGCCACCAGCACCTACAATAGTGTGAATTTCATCTATAAACAAAATGACATCCCGGTTTTTTTCGAGCTCGTTCATGATGGCTTTCATTCTTTCTTCAAACTGGCCACGGTATTTGGTACCTGCAACCAACGCTGCCAGGTCAAGTGATACCACTCTTTTATCAAACAAAACCCTGCTTACTTTTCTTTGAACGATCCTTAATGCCAAACCTTCTACAATTGCCGTTTTACCCACTCCCGGTTCACCAATTAATATTGGGTTATTTTTCTTTCTGCGGGATAAAATCTGTGACACCCTTTCTATTTCTATTTCCCTTCCTACAATCGGGTCCAACGATCCATTCTCTGCAAGGCGGGTTATATCCCTTCCGAAATTATCTAATACAGGTGTTTTTGTTTTTGGCTGGCTGGCAGCACCACCACGCTGCGATTTTGGTTGTTGCCCGTATTGCTTTCTTTCTTCATCAAAATCATCATCGTTCTCATCAGAAAAGTCTGCCTTTGGGGGATTGCTGGTCACAAACCCCAATTCGTTCTTAAACATATCGTAATCAACGTCAAACTGATTTAAGATCTGGGTGGCAATATTTTCTTTGTTTTTTAGGATAGACAGCATCAAATGCTCACTTTCTACCATAGTGCTTTTATGTGCCTTAGCTTCAAGCACCGTAATACGAATTACTTTTTCAGCCTGCTTGGTTAAGGGTAGTGAATTGATGTTGGCTATATTTTTCCCGGTTTTGTCTTTTACCGCCACCTCTATTTCTTTACGCAGTTCGTAAAGATCTACATTCAGCGATTTTAATATTTTGATAGCGGTATTTTCGCCATCTCTTATCAAACCAAGCACCAGGTGCTCAGTTCCGATAAAATCATTGCCGAGACGCAGGGCTTCTTCCCTGCTGTAGGAAATGATTTCTTTTACCTGTGCTGAAAAGTTGTTGTCCATGTATACTGAATTTAACTTGTACAATAATAACGATTATTTAGTAGATTTAGTTTGTTGAAATTATGAAATGTTGAAATGTTGAAAAGTTAAATCTCCGCTTCGCTAACTTGCTGCCCAAAGCTGTTTTTTGTAATCGCAGGTAATAATATGTTATACCCGATTAACTTTAAAACTTAGCATTATATAAGCTTTGAAACAAAAAAATTGCTTTTCTTTACAAAAATCCCCATCACAATAATACAATAATCAAGAACTACTTTTTAATCAATTGAGGTCTTAAAACATAGGATAAAATCCCAACCTGTAAATATGAATGTCAAAACAGATACCAAAGAAAAATTCACTGTTATAACGCCGAAAGAGGAACAATTGTATGTTAATATGACAGAAGAACTAACGGAACTGTTGCTTTTGTACCTGCAAAAAGACATACCACATATTATTCTGAACCTGAAGGAGGTAAAAGAAATTGATGAAAAGGCTGGCGCAGCTATCGCGGACATCCAGCATAAATTTTATGAAAGTAACTGCTCTTTTGTAATTTGTGGCTTACAAAAAAATGTAGAAGATAACCTGGATAAGCAGGAATTACTTGAACTGATGAATGTAACGCCTACTGAAAGTGAAGCATGGGATATTGTGCAGATGGAGGAAATTGAAAGAGAACTTTTGTCTGATGAGGAATAAAAGATTTGGGTTACCATTCAGAAAATCACCATTTTAACAGTTGGCATAACCCTTTATTTATTGATGCAACATATAGCATTATTAATGTGTCTTAGAAAATACCGGTAAACATTCTTAACCCTCAATTGAATGATGTGTTAGCATTGACCATTCTTGGTAATAATTCGGCGATACCTGCTTTCGGCAGGAATCCAACTGCCCAGTTGCTTCAATCGCAGGAGGAGAGCTATTTAATTGACTGCGGGGAAGGAACACAGATGCAGATGGCAAAATATAAAATTCGCCGCAGCCATATTAACCATATTTTTATTTCACACCTGCATGGCGACCATTACTTTGGCCTTATAGGCCTGCTTACCAGCATGAGCCTGCTGAACCGCACTCAGGACATGCACCTGCATGCTCCCCCCCTGCTGGAAAAAATAATCCAGATGCAACTGGATGCGGCAAATACAAAACTTTGTTATAAACTGTATTTTCATCCTTTAGTGGGAGAATCGGTTATTTTAAGTGACAATAAAATGGAAGTGACCTGCTTTAAAACCCTTCACCGGATAGACTGCTGGGGATTTTTATTTAAACAAAAAAAGAATCCCAGGAAGATTGATACCGAAAAGATCAAATCTTTTGAGATCCCTGCCAGTTTTTATGAAAAATTGCAGAAAGGAGAGGATTATGTTACAAAAAAAGGCACCATTATCCCAAATGAGGAAGTAACTATTGCTGCACCGCTGCCAAAAAGCTATGGCTATTGTGCCGATACCATTTACGATGAAAATTTAGCAGAAAAAATAAAAGGAGTTGACCTTCTGTACCATGAAGCTACCTACCTTAAAGGAAACGAAGCTAAAGCCGCGGCGAGGTTTCATTCCACCACCCAACAGGCTGCTGCCATTGCGGAAAAGGCCGCGGTAAAAAAATTACTGATCGGACATTTTTCAGCCAAATACGAATCGCTTGAAGATTTCTTAACTGAAACAACCGCCGTTTTCCCAAATACAGCACTTGCATTGGAAGGGGTTTGCTACAATATTTAATCATCGCTCTTTGTAATTACATTGTACCCGTCTGCCATTATCCAGTTGTAAAATTCGGCAAACCATTTTCGCCATGACTGTTCCGTATGACGGCCATCTACATCAATAAAAGAGTAAATCATGGCAGTGGAATTTTTGCCTATTTTTTCCCTTACCCGTATCATATCGTCCACATTTTTCTTCCCTTCTTTATCGCCCATATAAAAAAACAATTTCCCCTTTACCCGGTTGCCCAATGAATCTGTTAATTGTTCAATTCCGTTTGCTACCCAGAATGCCGGTGAAAAAATGCCTGCCTTGCCAAATACCTCCGGGTATTTTAAAGCTGCATAATAGGAAATCAACCCCCCCATAGAACTCCCGGCTATGATGGTATTCTCTTTTGAAGAAAGTGTCCTGTAATGCTTATCAATATAAGGCTTGAGCGTTTGGCTCAAAAAATTTATATACTCCTCTCCCTGCGGTTTAAATATTTTTGTTTCCGGGGAATCCTTCGACACAAATTCATAGGGGTTATATTCATTGATTCTTGATTCTCCCCCATTATCAATACCTACCACCAGGCAACCTGGTTTTCCCTTTTTTATTAAAGTATCCAGGCATTCATCCACGCCCCACTCTCCATAAGCTGCAGTGTACTCATCAAAAATATTTTGTCCATCCTGCAGGTACATCACGGGATAATGCTTTTTGCCACTGTTATACCCTTCAGGCAGGTATATCCAGATACGCCGGTGCTTTTTTAATTGTGGCATTGCAAAAGCGGTATCAATAATGTGAACGTTTGGGGAAGCCGTGTGTTTGCCGGCAAACGGGTTAACATCATCCTTCCATCCTGCTATATCATAGACCAAAGCAGTATCACCAGATAATTGAATGGTATGATTTATTACATCAGCACCTTCGGCATTACACTCTACTTTATCCCAACTGCCCCTGGTAAATTTGAATTGGTATGCACCTGCCGCCAACTCTTTTAACTCCAAAAAATACCCTTCTCCATTCTTTAAAAACTTGCCCCTGCTGTCAGCTGGGTTCCAGCCATTGAAATTACCTGCAATAAAAATTTCATCGTTGTTGTGAACGGAAGGAACAATTTTTAATTGAATGGTTATCCTAAACTGAGCTGTGGAAGAAATACAAAACAATACTGCCATGATCAACAGGTAACCCTGCTTAACTAATAGGAACTTGAAGGATAGTGCCAAGTTTTGTTTCACTATTATTTTTTTAAATAGGCCTTCACTTTTTCATGAATGGAACTGCTTAATGGAACTACCGGCAACCTCAATACATTTTTTATTACTCCCATTTCTGTTAAAAATGCCTTTACACCGGCCGGGTTATTTTCTGCAAATAATAAATTATAGGCTTCTATTAAAGGGTAGTTCAATTGATTTGCTTTTTTAAAATCACCAGCAAGGCCTGCCCTTACCATATCGGAAAAATTTTGGGGGAAACAATTGGCAGCCACACTGATTACGCCATCAATCCCGGCAGCTAATTCCGGCAACACCAAATCATCATCGCCGCTTACAACCAAAAAATCATCAGGCCTGTCCCGTAAAATTTGCATACACTGAGGGATGCTGTTTCCTGCTTCTTTTATCCCTTGCACATTTGGCACTTCCTCTGCCAAACGGATAGTTGTGTATGGTTCCATATTGCGGCCCGTTCTGCCCGGCACATTATATAAAATGATTGGCTTGGGGGAAGCCTCTGCAATGGCTTTATAATGCTGGTAAATACCCTCCTGGGATGGCTTATTATAGTAAGGTGCAGCACTAAGTACTGCAGTTGCTTTTTCTAAAGGATAGTTTTGGACATCTCTTACCACTTCCCTGGTATTGTTGCCACCAATTCCAATTACAACAGGCACCCTTCCATTTACCTTTTCGAAAGTAAAATGGATGATGTCAGCTTTTTCCTGTTTATCAAGTGTTGGCGTTTCCCCTGTGGTACCCAATGATACGATATACTCGATACCATTACTGATAATAAAATCAATCAGGCTCCCCAATGCGTCAAAGTCAACTGATTCATTTTCTTTAAACGGGGTTATGATGGCCACACCCGTACCTCTTAATTGCTGTCTTAAACTCATGCAGGATATTTTTGTGAAGGTATCATTAAGCAGCGAGATGATAAAACAAAAAGCCTCCATTTTTCATGAAGGCTTACAAAACAAAAACAAATCAATTAACTATTATAAGCAAACACTGGTGAGGTATTCCTGAGTAATGCAGAATGGCTGAAGTATTTTTTATCTTCCCCAAAGATAAACAGGCAGGTGCCATTTTTGATTTTATCTATAATTGACCTGGATAGGTGTTCCGGCACAGCAGGACATCCCCAACTTCTGCCAATATACCCGTTGGACTGAATCATATCTTCGTTTACATAGCTGGCTCCATGTATCACAATATCCCTTTTAAAAGCATTATCATTTATTCCTTTTTCCATTCCAAACAAATGAAGTGAATATCCATGCTTACCGATATAGGTGTCGGCTGTTTCATAAAAACCAAGGCTGCTTTGGTTACTTTCTGGCCTGTTAGAAAACTGGTTGGCAAATTCTTTCCCTGAATTAACCCCATGAGCTACATAAGTATTAAATAAAACCCTGTAATTTTTGAGATCAATAATAAATAATCTTTTTTGAGAGGAGGGTTTACTGAAATCCACAATGGAGATGATACTTTGGTTGGCCAGTTTGCCGGTTTCCTTCATGCAATTAAACCCCTTCATAGCATAATCAAACGCCTGCCTTGCAAGGCCAAATGAAGCCAGTCTAAGGCTGTCATAGATATTTAATTGAAAATCATTTTGGAGGAAAGGCTGAACTCCGGAAACGGGACCTGATGAAATTTCAGATTTAACTCCTGCTTTACCCGGCATCTTTTCCATTTTAGGCTTTGCCTTTGCAAATACAAATGGGAGGTGCAACAGGAAAATAAAGAAAGAGGAAAAAAACAGGTTGATTTTTTTTAATCCACTGCGTTTCATGGTATTTTATTTTAGATATAGATTTTAAACACTGCAAAGTTAGTTTCTATATACTTTTGAAAATGTTAAAATACATACTCCCTTATTGCCTGGTTAACTACCTGATACCCAGTGCAGAAAGGATTTTCAAGGCAATTTTGCCAAACGCAATTGCCATTTCCCTGTTATCGTTTCGGCACGGCCAGGTAAGTTCATTACAGGTTTTAAGAAGATTGTTATCCCCCCGGTTTGCACTCATTTTTAAAGGCAGTCGATAATTATTTCATTCTTTTTAGCAATACAATTTGTGCAGATCAATAAGGTACAGCAGCCAATCAAATTATTAATCATAATCATCCGGTTTCGGCTACATGGTAAATGTTGATTAGATAAAAATAATAAAAGGGTAATGGTATAAAAAAAGAGGTATCAAAAAAAATGATACCTCTCTGCAATCGTTTTAATCAAACCTATTTTTTTACAAACCTGATCATATTTGTTTTTTCACCCTGTCCAAACCCGATAACCTGGTAAGTTCCTGCAGCTAAGTTGCTACAATCGAGGTTTACTTCATTACTGCCTGCAAATAATGCGGAGTTAATTCGTTTTACTACCCTGCCCTGCATATCAGTTATATTCAGTTGTATGGATGCATTGGTTGCACTGCTGATAAATAATGCAGCCTGGCTGTTTACAATTGTTGGCAGTAAAGCAGTAAGCAGCATGCCAGACTCTTTATTAATTACTGTTACTATAACAGAATATTTAAACCGGCCATTGTTGTCGATCATCTTTATGCGGTAATAATTTACACCCGGCAGGAGGCTGTTATCAGCAAAGGAGTAATAAGCCAGGTTGCCCTGAACAGGAGTTGTACCAATTGCAGTAAAGTTTCTTCCATCGGAGCTACGCAATATTTCAAAGCGGCTCACAGCGGCCGTTAGTTCAGTAACATCCCACTTTAAGACTGTGCCACTGCCTGATCTGACAGCGGCAAGATTAATAACATTTGAAACTGAAAGAACTGAAGTGAGGTTACCGATTACCAATGGTGTGGCAACATTGGGCGCCAAAAAAGAATTTAAAATAATATGGCTGATGGCATAGGGATTAGTACCCGCCGGGGCAATACCACCCGGAAGGGAAATGACCTGCCAGTTAGTACCATCATGCAAACCAACTTCATCATTGGCAACATATGAAAAGCCTGGATTGCCATCTCCCATACCAGCACCTAAATCGCTGTAGCCAAATGAAATGGCCAGGTTTGCCGGAAGTACCCCAAAAGGTTTTACCCTCCACGTGCGGTTAACAGCAGTGTTTGGTGAAGCAATCGATGGGCTAAAACCCAGATCCACTTTAGCACCAATATCGGATACCCCCGCAGCAGTTAATCCTATAATCAATGGATTAACTGTAGTAGTGGTGGCTCCTATTGGGATACCAACAGCAGCAGCAGTTACATTTTTTTGAATGAACAAACCAGTGCTATTGGTAACTACATGTGTTTGAAAAGGATTTAACACCGGCAATACCGGTAAGGGATTGGTAAGATCAAAATTATTTAAAATGAAATAGCCTTTTTTAAACACCAGTGAATCGGGCAGTGTGATGTTGCTGGTTGCATTGACCCCAGTGACAGGGGAAGAATTATTAAGGACTGTTTTAATTTTATTGGAAAATATACCGGTGTTGGTAATTTGAAAATTCTGTGTGCCGCTGCCATTAAACAATAATGCACAATTAGGGGATGTTGCGGGAAGGCTTAACTTAACGGTACCGCCCAATTGAATATCTCCCAACATTTTAAGGACAAAAGATCCATCCGCTGTGGCGGTGCGGTTACTAAAATCAAAGATTCCCCCGGTTTGAACAAACTTGCCACCCACTTCAAGGGTATCAGCTACATATGCATTATCTGGTGAAAACGCATTTGCCGCATTGCCAATAATAGTGCCGCCTGTCTGAATTAATGTATCAACTTTGCCTTTAAAATTTGAACCAGATGACAGGTTGGGAGAACCCAGTTCAAGCGTGCCATGATTTACTATGATATTCTTCACATAATACTTATCAAATAAATTTGTTGCCAACCTTACTGTTCCTGCATTGGTGTTATTAATTATTAATGAATCCCACCCGGTAAACATAGACGAGTTAGGCAAAATATTTGTGGATGAGCCCTTTATTAACTGGCCCGGGCAATTCCATTCAATAACTCCGCTATAAGTAGCATCGCTGCTAAATAAGGTTGTGGTATTAATAACGCCTTCCACCTTTATTAAAGAACCATTTTTATATACAGCAGTCGGAACAGATCCCCCATCTCTTTTAATATCAAGGCTACTACCGCTTTCAAAAGATAAATTACCATTGTTTGAATTAGAAATACTTGCCACTTTACCAGAAAGAATAATTTGTCCTTTAACCTTTGCAATGGGATTAAAAGTAAAGGAGGTATAAGGTTCAAAGCCAGTCCTTGAAGAATTGCCAACGCCCTGGCCCTGCAAATCAAGTATCCCATCAATATTTATAACAGCAGTGGTAGAAGCTCCCCCAACAAGAAACAACGTGCCTGTATTTGCCCCAACATTGAGCCTGCTTCCAGTCTCAATATTTATGCTTAAGAAGAAATATAAATAGGTCGGACCAGAACTTGACAACGTTACAGCCGCATTATTAATTACTGTAAGCCGGTCGTAAGAAAAATTTGCATTAGCCTGAAATACATCTTCAATCGTAATTACACCTCCTGTTAATGTACTTACTGAGCCATCAAAAACGATTTCAGTTGTTGCCGCTGTTGGAACGCCGTTGTTCCAGTTAGCCGCATCACTCCAACTTCCACCAACAGACGGCCCTTGCCAGGTTGTAATAGTTTGAGCGTTGGTTACTGAAAGAATAGAAAAGAGGAAAATCAGAAAGGAAAATTGCTTCATAAAAAAAAATTTGTTTAAAATGACTGTGATCAAGGGGGAAGGAAACAAAAGAATGGCAAATATAGGCAATGCTTTTATACGAAAGCAAATCGGTAAAACTTAGTTTTTTACCCAAAAAACAAGCTAAAAAAAAAGTGCAAAATGGTTAAATGGTATAAAAATGCAATCAAAAAACCATCGGATAGCCGGTAACTCTTGAATGGCTTAGGGGGAATATAAATAACAATGCCCCGGAATATCCGGGGCATTGTTTATATCAAAACGTTCAAATCTTAGTGTTTAACAGCTTCTTTCATTTTGTCTGCACCTTCTTTCATTTTATCTGCACCTTCTTTCATTTTATCCGCACCTTCTTTAGCTTTGTCCATCATTTTATCAGCACCAGCTTTTGCTTTACTCATCATAGTATCAGCAGCTTTTTTCATTGTATCAGCAGCAGCTTTTACAGTTGAATCCATTTTTGTAGCGGAAGCTGCAGTAGCTTTAGCAATTGAATCAGCCATCTTAGCAGAATCAGCTGTTGCAGTTGAAGTAGTTTCTGTAGCGTTGTTGCAAGAGGCCATAAAGCCAGCAAGAGCAAGAATCGAAAGTAATTTTTTCATTTTTGTTTTTTTTGAGTTTTAAAAATCGGTGCAAAAGTAATAATTATTTTTAAATTTACAAGTATTTGTTAAAAAAGTTCTTTAATTGCCCGGGCTTCCTATCATTTCCCTTGCATTTTGCATTGCAGCAGGGGTTGGCTTTTTGCCCCCCAGCATTTGTGCAATGGCTGCAACCCGTTCGTCATGATCCAGCAAACGGATGGAGGTGGTTATTTTATCTGCCCTGCTATCCTTATACACAAAATAATGCGCTGTAGCTTTAGCGGCTATCTGCGGCTGGTGGGTGATAGCAATTAACTGGTGCCCCTGCGACAGTTCCTTCATTATAATACCCACCTGCTTTGCTGCCTCACCGCTGATGCCGCTGTCAATTTCATCAAAGATTAAAGTGGGTAACTGCAGCTTTTTTGCCACCATCGATTTTATACATAGCATTAGCCTGCTCAGTTCTCCTCCACTGGCCACTTTGCTCAATGGTTCAAAACGGCCGGTATTGTTGGCATCAAATAAAAAATTAATGGCATCCATACCATAATCGTACATGCCCGTTGGCACCAAATCAATTTTAATTTGTGCATTGGGCATACCCACCTGCTTCAACAGGAGGTTTACTTTTTCTGCAAAAGGTGCTATTGCCTTATGGCGGTTAGCAGAAATGCTTGCCGCCATTTTTTCACAATCGTTCTGTAAACTGATGGCCTCCTTTTCTTTTGCTGCAATGGCTTCGCCAAGGTTCAGGATATTATTCAGCTTTTCCTCCAATGCATCTTTTATAACAAGCAGTTCGTTTGTGGTGGTTACATTGTGTTTTTTCTGCAGTTTGTATCCAATGGAGATCTTTTCGTTTATCGCCTGTATCCTTTCGGGATTGTACTGCACGGATTCATTCAGCTGGTTTATGCTTTCCGCAATATCGGCAAGATCAAGCTGTGTACTTTGCATGCGCCGGGCAAGTTCTTCTATATTTTCAAGAAACTGCTGTAACGGATGTAATTTATTGAAGAGTGATTTTAATTGCTGTACCAGCGGGTGTTCGCTTTCCTTTAATTCAAAATAAATATGACCAAGCTGCTGCTTCACTTCTTCTGCATGGCTCAGCAGTTTTAATTCAGCCTCCATTTCTTCCAGTTCATTTGGTTTAAAGCCCGCCTCTTCCAGTTCATCAAATAAGAACCTGTTGTAATCAAGCGTGGCATTGGCTTCCTGCTGCAGTTTTCTTAAATCTGTTAACTGCTTCTTTGCGGTGGTAAATTGGGAGAAGACATTTTTGTACTGCTGTACCAGTGATAGGTTGTCTGCAAGGGCGTCTACAATTTCCCGCTGGAAATCATTATCGCCCAGTTCCAGTGAATCAAATTGCTGGTGCAGGTCAACCAGCATTGAACTTAACGACTTTAACTGGTTAAGGTTAACCGGCGTGTCATTGATGAATGCCCTTGATTTTCCATTCACTGCTATTTCCCTTCTCAGCACAAGCTCTTCTTCCATATCCAGGTCATTGGCAGCCAGGAAGGTTTTTACGGCCTGGTTTTTTTTTACCAAAAAATGGCCTTCCACTACACACTTCTTTTCTTCGTTCATCAGGGTACTGCTCTCCGCTCTCGCGCCCAGTATAAGGCCGAGAGCGCCCATCAGAATACTTTTACCGGCACCCGTTTCCCCGGTAATAATATTCAGGTTCTTTGAAAAATCAACCGCTATTTCATCAATGATAGCGTAGTTATGAATGTGTAATTTCTGCAGCATAAATGGGTTGGCAAATTAGTTTTTTTTTGCCATGAATGAATAAAATTACGGCCAATTAAAAGGATAAAAAAACCCCGGTAATGATACCGGGGCCTTTACAGGTAGAATAGCACCATGCGTTACACTGTTTTTTGTTTAGTAATAGAATGACCGGGCAGGTCGGTGGCGGTTACCGTGATACTGTTGCCGGCAACAGCATTGAATACAGTAGCATTGTACAACCAGTGTAAGCCATCACTGGTAAGTGTTGCAGGGCCCTGTTCTACCAACCTGTTGTTGTTTTCAATAGTAACGGTTACCGCAGCTACTTTAAAATCATCCGTAACGGCTATACGAATGCTGCTGCCGGCCTGGTTGCTGTAGTTGCTGGTATCAATATCACCGATGGCAGGCGCATTGAAAAAATCAGCAAGTGCAAGGTTGTAGGCTGTCTGGCCTGGCTTTGCTTTGGCCTTGTAAGCCTGTTTGGTGGCAGGGTCGGTAATGGCAGCCTTTGCATACACCGCTGCATCCTTAAAAGTGGACTGGATGTTAAGCTGTGCCGCGCTGGTGGTTGCCGAGTGTCGTGGCCTTTTACCAATAATGGTTTGGCCATACCACTGCCTAAAAACAAGTTGCCTGATCTTGCCGGAAAATCCTTCCGTTACAATGTTGTCTTTGCTTTTCATAATTGACAAATTTTAAATTGTGAAAAAATATGATGTACAATAATGAAATTGCAAATGCATTGCCGGTTTTAATTTTAAAAAGTTAAAGATTCTTTAATGTGTTTTATTGTTATTTTGCGTTTATTCCTGTACGTTATATTATCATGTCCTTTGCCTCATTTAGGGCATAAAAAAATATCAGTCTTTTTATACCCTCCGCCCTGGTTAGTATCCAAACCAACGAATCTCCAATCCTGCGCCCAGGTTCCATGGCGCAGTTAGTGCAATTTGAGCGCTGGAATGTCTCAGCGAAAGTGATTTCTCAATAATAATCCATTGTGATAATGTACTACGTTTGTACGTCTTTTCAATATGCAATTTTAAACCTCCGCCCAGGAACGATGGCGCATACATGCTGCCACCTTGAATACAACATTGAAAATAACTATCCATCCTTTTCATTCGTGATTTACCGAACCATGGCGAAATTTTTTGAAATAAAGATTGTGGGGAAGCGGGAGGAAAACTACCATCCTGAAACAGGATTAATTTCTTAGTATTTAAAAAAAAGATTAATTTACTTCCGGCGGGCAATGATATTCACAGACCTAAGTTTAAATTCAATACTTCCCTGTTGGATTTATGCATTTGTTTTGAATCAGTCCCGGGTAATATTCTATTTAAAACCAGGTAATTTTTTGCATTCAGCAGGATATAAAACATGTTTACCGCAAAATACTGTATGTATAAGTTAAAAATATTTTAATCAAGGCAGTCATTCATACCTTTAAAATCAACCCCTCAACATGACTACGCTGAAGATATTTATTGCTTCCTCCTCCGAACTTAAAGAAGACCGTGACCAGTTCCGTTTGTTTATCAGCCAGGAAAATGACCGGTTACATACAAAAGGCCTCTACCTTGAATTGGTGCAATGGGAGAATTTCCTCGATGCTATATCGGATACCCGGCTCCAGGATGAATATAACAGAGCTATCAGTGAATGCGATATTGTTATTTGCCTTTTTTTTACAAAAGTGGGTAAATATACCGCTGAAGAATTTGATACGGCCTACCAGATTTTTAAAGATAGGGGTAAACCCAAAATATGGACCTATTTTAAAAATGCCCAGATCAGCACCGGTTCAATTACCGATCAGATAAATACCCTGCTGGCATTTAAGAAAAAGCTGGGCGATATGGGCCATTTCTTTACGGAGTACACCAGTATAGATAACCTGATAAATAAATACAGAACGCAATTAGATAAGTTCTTGCCGCAATTTGAACAGGACCAGTCATCCACCGGTACAGCCAACGCACCAGCAGCCACCGTAAAGGAAACGGTTAAAAACACTTTCAATGAATTGCTTCCCCAAAAGCTGATAGAAGCCATCAGGCCATACAACAAAAAAGCAAATGAATTTTTAACAACCAACAGCAATTGGGAAACAAATCCTGACCTGAAGCCAACGGTAAAACGCTTTATCATTTCCAGTTATGTAGGTGTATTGGGCATTCAGCTTCGCAAACTGATGTCGATAGGGGAGGAAGATTTTTCACAGAGCAAGATGAAAAGATACCTCGAAAACTGCCAGGTTACATCCAGGAGGGCCCTGCAGCTTATTTTGTATGCACTCTTTTCTAAATTGTGGGATCACCTGCAAAAAGAGGAGGGCAAAATTTCACCGGCGCATACCGGTATTCTTGTAAAATATTTTAAGAACGCAACTGAAGAAAGCATCACCGGCTATGCCGACCTGGTAAAAACGCTGGTTGAAATATATGCTGAAATCAACCTCAATCTTCCTTTTCCCCAATTAAAAGAACTGCTTCCCAGGCTGCAACCAGCAGGCGATATGATGGAGGCCTGTTTCAAAATACAGGCAATAGCAGACCTCCTGAAAAATGCTTCCTTTGCCAACGATGACTGTATTGAAGCAGAAAAAAATCTTGTTGTTATTTTAGAAGCCCTGAGTTTTCTGGCCGAATACAAAATGATCTCCATTAAAGACATTAACTACACCCTGCAGCGCAATGATAAAGAAGGGCTTTACCTGCATAACTACACCCTGTTGGAAGGGGATAGCCAGGCCAACAATACCGGCGATGGAAAAGTAAAGAACGAAAGCTCCCCGGTTATTTCCTATTCGGTTTTGCTTTGCAAAGAAAATCTCAGGCAAAATATCAACCTGGTGCCTTTTGTAATTGATTATAATTCACTGGGACTTGCCGGCGGTACAAAAATTTGTTTCTTCTCTTTTTGTAATACTTATGATGACCTTAGCCTGAACTACAGTTTTATAGAAGACAACAGTAAAATAACCATAAAGCAAACCAAAAATCCCAGGCCGGATGATAAAGATGTTGCGGCCATGAATAAATGGCTTGCAAACCAGGATAACAGGAAGGATATGAATTATGACAATGTATTTAAAATGTTTCATGAAGTTAAAAAAACGCTTGCGGGAATAGAAGAGGAAAAAGTTGAAACTGAAGACGAACTGTAAAACTGCTTTTATTGTTTTATTAAACTAACCGATATGGGGAAGTATCCCTTTAAATTTCTTGATGCTTATAACAGGGAGGACCGTAATATTTTTTTCGGCCGGGATGAAGAGATTGCTGAACTCTATGAATTGGTTTTCCAGTCATCCGTTATCCTGATCTATGGCGGATCGGGCACTGGTAAATCAAGCCTCATCAATTGCGGGCTGGCAGGTAAATTTCAGCCACATGACTGGCTGCCGCTTATGATACGCAGGGGAAGCAATTTAAATGAGTCATTGGAAAAAGAGCTGAATAATGCCGGGGGAAACCTCTCCGCCTTGCCTGA
Organism: Chitinophagaceae bacterium; assembly: GCA_043787935.1. Lineage (GTDB taxonomy): Bacteria > Bacteroidota > Bacteroidia > Chitinophagales > Chitinophagaceae > Ferruginibacter. Next base: position 18,606 of record JAYVUL010000356.1, read on the forward strand.
TGAAGCCAATTGGAGCGATGAATGGTCTGATGGATCAGAAACAACTGCCGTTTTAAGCCTCACAGGCAGAGCCATCAGGGCAGTGTACGAAAAAACTTTTAAACCAATTTACCTGATATTTGACCAGTTTGAAGAACTTTTCATTATTGGCTCACAAGCCGAACAGGAGCTCTTCACGAAAAATGTGCTGGATATTTTAAAATCAGATCAGCCGGTAAAACTCATCTTCTCCATCCGTGAAGAATACCTGGGGCATCTCTTCGATTTTGAAAAGGCCATGCCACAACTGCTGCGTAAAAAATTACGGATAGAGCCCATGAATCTGGAAAAAGTAAAACAGGTAATCATCGGCGCAGCAGAATTTGAAGATTCCATCATCAGTATAAAACCCGGCGAAGCCAACCAGGTGACCGAAGGCATCTTTAACAAGATAAAGGGTAAAGGGAAATCGCTTACCATACAATTGCCTTTTCTGCAGGTTTTCCTGGATAAGTTTTATCTTAAAATAACCGGCGACGAAAGCCGGCAGGCTGCAGCCGAATTTAATGTAAAGACTTTGAATGAGATGGGTGAGATTGGTGATATCCTGATTGATTTTCTGGAAGAACAGGTTACCGCCATTACCCAAAAACTCAGCAGTAAATACCCGGCCTTAAATACAGATGCCACCTGGAAAATACTATCCCCGCTTTCAACACTGGAAGGCACCAAGGAACCCATCAGTAAAAAAGGATTGTACGACCGGTTACCTTACCTTGATAAAAACATGGTGGATGATGTTGTGGATGCATTTATCAACAGCCGTATTCTGCGCTACAACGAAGTAACCGATACGTTTGAAATAGCACATGATTCCCTTGCCATGCCTATCTCTAAAAAGCGCAGCGCAGAAGAAACGGCGCTGCTTGAGATTAAGCGGCTTATAAAAAGCCAGGTATCTGTAAAACAAGAAGCAAGGGAGCTGTTTACCGAAAAGCAATTATTATTCATAGAACCCTTTCTTGAAAAATTTAAAGCGACTGACGAAGAACTGGATTGGATTGATAAAAGCAGGGCATTTATACATTCGCAAAAAGAGGCAGCAAAAAAGAAACGCAGAAAGCGGCTTATTTTAGCTGCGGTTTTTGTATTTGCCGTTATTTCACTCCTGTCGCTCTATGCACTGCAAAAAGCGCAGGAAGCAAAGCGATTAAGAAATATTGAATTTGCTCAAAAGTTACTGATAGCATCAAACCGGGCAGAAAATGACCTTAAATTTCCAGAAGCTGCTTTAATTTCCAGGGTAGCTTATCTCTTTTATAAAGAAAATGAGGGGATGGATTTTCGTGTTTATTACCAGCACATGTTTGATAAGCTGCAATTATTAAACATATCCAATGATAAAGACAGTACCGGTGAGTTCTCAAAGGTAGATTCCAGCTTTTTATTTTCAATAAACGGGGCCGGTTCCAATATTGCTGCCAATTCAATTGAATTTACAAATGGATATGTTTATTCAGGGTATGCCGATGGCAAAATTTTAAAAACCAAATGGGCAGATTCAATGGTTAGGCCGGAACCGTTTTACGACTTAAAAAAAGGGAGGGGTATGCGTATTTCGGTAAGTAAGGACAAAAACTATCTGGCTGTTTGTGGCTCTTTTCCGTTTATTCAGGTTTTTGATGTACATAAAAAAGCCGATGAATCTGTAATACTAAAAATGCCAGTGATAAGTGCTTTTGCAAAAAATGTTTTATTCACCGATAATGGCAATTTGTTAATGCTTACCGATTCTGCTTTAGGCGGATGGGATAGTAAGTTCAGTAATTTAAAATGGAAAGAAAAAAAACAATTCAACTACGAAGGCGGGAAAATTATTGCTTTAAGTGCTGATCCTAAATATCCGCAAATTCATTGGAATGCAGATTCACTTTCAATACCCGGTGTACAATTTAACTGTATGGCCTTGTATAAGGATGTTATTGCCATTGGTATTGATTCTGGTTTGGTATTGATAAAGAAAGACTCCTTGATAAAAATTATATTACCCCAGGTTGGTAAACCACTTTCGGTTCAATTCGATTCAAAGGGTAATTATCTTTACATGGGTGGTAATGATGGAAAGCTTACAAGGTTGAAACTGACGGATTTTAGTACAGAAGTTAACCGAAACCATACCAACATTATTACGGCAATAGTATGCAGTAATGATGGTAATTATATAGCAACTGCCAGTATGGATGGTAATGTTATAATTTATGATGCAAACAAACAAGAAGAATGGAAATATGCTACACCGCTTATTTTGAGATTACCCAAGCCCTGTGGCGGAGAGTTTGTACAAAGCCCTGTCAGTTTGCATTTCAGTGATGACAATAAATATGTTTTAGCCGGGTATGATAATGGAGCAATATATAAATGGCCGGTTAGTGCAGACTTTTTAGCAGACTTTATTTGTAATGGATTAAATAAAATAAACTTACATACCGATTCGGTATGGGGAGCGTATGTAGATATGAAAACTGCACCAATAAGATTTAATCAGTATAGTTGTGGAAAAAATAATAAAAAATAATTATATTTCAGAGTATTATGAGAAAATAACTAAAAATGTAAATTATGAAAAAGTTGCAAATTAAACCCAGGGTATTTATTTACAGTATTTCGGTCTTATTGATTGTAAGCATTTTTGTTTTAAATGCAAAAGCTCATGTTCCCAATTCAAAGGTTAATTCTGAATGTCGTGAAACTTTAGAAGCTACTAATGACGCATTATTGCAAGATGAAGACGGCATCCTTAATGCTGACGAAATTGCGGCGTATGAATCATGCGTTAATACAGTAAGAACAGAATTAGATGCCACCGGCTCTGAAAACTGGGAAGCAAACAGGCATGACGACATGTTTATGCTGGAATGTTACATGAACCTGATGAATTATTATGATGAGGCAGGTAATGACGAAAATGCTGAACATTATGAAACCCTGATAGATGAAATTACTGACGATAAATAAAATAAATAAAGATTCTAATAGTTACAAGAATTTGAAAATTAAAATGTACAAAAACGTAATACAATGAAAAATTACAATATTAAATCAAACATGATATTCATTTATGGCTTTTTCCTCTTATTATTCTTCTTTGTAAATATTTTTACCGGAAGAACCGGGGATAAAGGGCCTCAGGATTGTCAGCCTTATTTAGAAAATACTAATGTGGCATTAAGGCATGTTAAGGTTATGTCTAACACCATCGTACCTCCTTACGAAAGGTGTGTTAACCAATTGGAAAGACCAGGTGCCAGCAGGCGGTGGATGGTTAGTAGCTATATCAACCTGATGAAATATTATGAAAATATTCCTGGTAGTCAGTGGGAAAAATACCAGGCGAAACTTAATAAAGAAAAATAATTCACTTCTCCTGCTGCCTAAAGCTGCGCCATGGTACCAATAGGTATGCCTTCGTAACTTATGAACCATATCATCAGCACGATTCCACCGGCGCAAGTGTTCCTATCCGCAATTCCAAATAATCTCCGCCTTGGTTCGTGTCCCCCCACCACAGCTGTTCGGAAGATTTCAGGTTGAGTTTGGATAGATCAACCGTTTAGCTATTGCAGGATTGCCCTTACACAGCAATACAAAGTTGTACAGTATGTCATTTTCAAGTTCCTGTGCAAATTTTCTCTTGGGGATTTTGTACCCTTTAAGCTTTCTTAATTTTTTGTATTCCGCCAGCAGTATTGCCACTGTCATAGTAACGTACATCATTACCTTGATGCCATTTTCTGTCCGGTTCAGCAGGTGTGAAAAATTCAGATGTTGCTTTATAAACTTGAAAAACACTTCTATGTCCCATCGTGATTTGTATATAGCCGCCACTTCTGTGCTTGCTATATCCTTTCTGTTGGTAATAAATATAATTTTTTCGCTGTTGTCTTTTCTTACAGCTTCTATCAGCCTTACAGGGTGCCTGCTCTTTTTTGATGCATCGTAAATAAATATACCCATGAATCGCTTATGATGGAAAGCGTTTCTGTTTTTATGGCTTTTGTAATCGTATTGGCAACATGCACTTCCTGCTTTGCGCCGGGGTTTATCCGGGATATAAAAGAAATATCTTTATCGGTAAGCCTGTCATAATTATCCCGTGATGTAATCCCCCTGTCAAAAACATTTATTTGTGTGACTGTCTTTTGATTGGCAAGTATTGTTTCCGATAATGCTTTGTTCTCACTGTTATATGTTTGGTCTTTATAAAAGCAGATGCAATCAGGCATATCGCTGTAGCCAATTGTAAACTTAATAAGCCGGTAGTTTTCAGCATCGCCGCCTTTGAGGTTATATCCTGTGTTCATAAGCTTTGTGCTCATGGACAATATTGTGGAATCGAAGCGGACAATATCCTTGTTTAATTCTGCAGCAGTATTTTTACAGGCAGCAAGGCAATATTGAAAAATCTTTTCAAAAAAATCCACACTTATCACATTTAAGCGCTCACTTATTGAACTGTGCGATACAGCAAATTCTCCCGGCATGCCGCTAACCGTTCTGAAAACCGCCGACTCCAGCGCCGACTGCAACCCACGAAGGCTGTTGTCTTTTTCAGTAACCAGGCAGTAAAACAAAAGCTTAAATAAAAGTTGTCCGTGTAATTTCTTGGTGCATTTGTTCACCTGGGTATCAATGGCAAAAGCTTCCAGTTCTTTATCGGGAATAAAGGAAAGAAGTTTATTTATTGTTTCCATCACGGTTTTTGAAATGGAAACTTGCAAGCGATGTGCCCTTTGCAAGCCAAGTTTTACACAATCTACTTAAAACTGTGAATAATCTTCCGAACAGCTGTGGTGAGGACACGAACCAAGGCGGAGACGAACTACGCCCGCCTGAAAGTACCCACTGCCTGCCCAATACTACCTACCTTATACAAAGGAACAAGGAAGGCTATAAGAAGGAACTAAGAAGAACGGATCTACAGGCTGTAGATCCGTTCTTCTTATAAGCTCCCTATAAGCAAGCTATAAGCTGGGTAGTGCCTTGAAATCATTGCTATGAAATCTTTAACAATTACCGGTTTAACTGTGGCGGTACCGGGCCGTCTTTGTGAAAAATATACTGTTATGAAAATTAAAAAATGGCTCCCCGTATTGGAGGGATTTTCAGGAAAGCTCGGCAACAAGGTTTTTTATACCCGCAATGGCAAAACCTTTATCCGCAAAGCACCGGGCAGTTATAATAAAACACCTACGCCAGTGCAGGCCGTTACCTGGACTCGTTTCCAGGAAGCCATTGCTTATGCGCAAGGCATTATCAGCGACCCTGTTTTAAAGGCAGTGTATCAACAAAAAGCAAAGCAGGGCCGGAGTGCCTATAATGCAGCGATCACAGAATACCTGGGCAGATAAAGGGACAACGCCCACACCAGGGCAACTGCAGGCAGGCACACAAAAAAAAAGCACCTCAAAAAATTAAAGTGCTTCTCTACCAAAAATGTATTAATTCCTTTACGCGGTAATTATTTTACTTCCACGCTGTCATTCAAATCTGTATCTACCAGTATACGTCCGCAGTTTTCACAAACGATCACTTTTTTACGCAGTTTAATTTCACTTTGTTTTTGAGGTGGGATGGCATGAAAACATCCACCGCAGCTATCCCTTTCCACAGGCACCACAGCCAGTCCATTGCGGTAATTTTTCCTGATCCGGTCATAGCTCAATAACAATCTTTCTTCCACGTGCGCCCTGGCTCCTGTTGCCTGTTTTTCGTATTGCTTTTCTTCTTTTTCCGTTTCCCCGATAATTTTTTCCAGTTCCCCTTTTTTACCACTCAGGTTACTTTCTTTGGAGGCCACGGCCTTCTTGGCAGCTTCCAGTTGCTTCGCTTTTTCACCTATTTCTTCTGTAGCATCCTTGATATGCTTTTCACAAAGTTTCACTTCCAGCGTCTGCATCTCAATTTCTTTATTGATAGCCTCAAACTCCCGGTTGTTCTTTACGTTTTCACTTTGCTTTTCGTATTTTTTTACCAGGGCCTCTGCTTCCTTGATCGCTTCTTTCTTTTGGGCAATAAATTCCTGCATCCCGTTTATTTCTTCTTCTACTCTTGTCTGGCGGGCATGCAAACCTTCAATCTCATCTTCAAGGTCTTTTACTTCAATGGGCAGTTCACCCTTTAAGATCTGGATTTCATCCAGTTTGCAATCAATCTTTTGCAGCAGTACAAGAGAGGTCAATCTTTCTTCTACTGAGAAATCTTTTACTGAGGCCATAAAAAATAATTATTTTTTTGGAGATAAGGTTGTTAAATCCAGCGCTGTAAACCGGGCAACTTTATTTTGTTGCTTCCATTGGAAACCGATTATGGCTGAACAAACCCACTTACCCGTTTATATATAGTAACGCACCGGATTGGTTGTTACTCCTGTTTTCAGGACGGCGAAGGTAATATATTTTTCCTTCAAAATATCAAAAAGGAGGTCAATGCTGTATTGTTCACTTTCGTAATGCCCAATATCAGCAATTACCAGCTTTTCTTCTGCATCAAAAAATTCATGATATTTTACGTCTGAAGTAATATAAAAATCAGCCCCGGAAGCGGCAGCAGCCCTGATTAAAAAACTTCCGGCACCACCACAAACCGCCACTTTGCCCACCGGCTTACCGGTAAGTTTTGTATGGCGGATAACAGACAGGTTAAAGCTATTTTTGATCAAAAGTAAAAAATCTGTTTCCGGTATGGGTGTTTCCAGGTACCCGGTTAAACCGCTGCCCACTGCGGAATATTTGTTATCCATGGCAATAATATCATAAGCCACTTCTTCGTAAGGATGGACTTGCAGCATTGCTTTTATCAATTCCTTTTCTATCCAGGATTTAAAACTAACCTCTATTTTTATTTCATTTTCAGTATGCCTTTCGCCCTTTGTTCCAACAAAGGGATGGGTGGCCTCCCCTGCTTTAAAAGTTCCTTCCCCATTTACATTAAAGCTGCATTCACTATAGTTTCCAATATGCCCCCCGCCACTGTTAAACAGGGCGGTACGGACAATTTCGGCATGGGCTGCCGGCACAAAAACACTTAACTTTTTCAGCAGGTTAGTTTTGGGTTGCAGTATCTGCCTGTTTATTAATCCCAGCCTGTCTGCCATTTTCCCGTTAACCCCGTTGAATACATTATCCAGGTTGGTATGGATGGCATAAATAGCAATATCATTTTTAATAGCCGTAATGATGGTTTTTTCTACATAATTTTTCCCGTTTATTTTTTTGAGCCCGCTGAAAATGATGGGGTGATGGGTTATTAACAGGTTACAGTTCTTTTCAATTGCTTCCTGCACCACCGGCTCCACTGCATCCAGCGCCAGCATAATCCCCTTACATTCCCAATCCGCATTGCCGGTGAGCAAACCTGCGTTGTCATAGCTTTCCTGCAGGCTGGGCGGGGCTATATTTTCTAACAATGATATGATTTCCTGGATTTTCATTGGTGAAATTAATTTTTATGGTGAAGATCTTAAGCTATATACAAAACCTGTAAACAAAGATAAAAATACAGCAGTAAAATTTACCAGCCACGTCAGCAAACACCTTCACACAATTTCCCCGCCCAAGTAAGCGTTCCTACAGGAAGATTTAAATTTTTTAATTGTCCCCTTTCCACCCATTATGCCACAAAAAAAAATTATTCGTACATTTGAGGATATGACTGTTATCATTTACAACAACCGGATCATCATTGCGCTTTTATGTGCTGCAATGCTGTTATTAGGCAGTTGTAAAAAAACGGTAGAGAATATTTCTACCGATACCTTACAGACTTATTTTGAAGATAATATCCTTAATAAAAATTTTGTAGTGGAGTTTGCCCAGGACACCAGCATTGATAAAACCAGTGACTTTGCCGGATACACTTTCATTTTGACCAAAATAACCTCTTTTTATGACGGCCCTATGACAGGAACCAAAGCAGGCGTTACTTATTCAGGTACCTGGACCAGCAATTCCGACTACAGCAAACTGGTCATCAGCCTCAACAGCCCCACTCCCCCTGCTGAATTTAATTTCATTAACCGGGCATGGAAATTCACCAAAAAATCGCTCCCGATCATGGAACTTGTTCTAAAAAATGCCAAGCCCTTTAGAGATGAATTTGAAGAAAAAATGAGGCCTAAAATTAATAGCCTTCTGGCCAAGGGCAACGCCGGGCGGGCAAAAGACCTGGAATCTGTTCTCAAGCTTCTAGACAATCCCAGTGGTCTGAGTAAACAGGCTAAGGTTCGAATTGGAGCTTTCGTGATGGCTGAGGTCCGCGGAGATTTCAAGTGCAAAGACGCAGTCAAAATCGAAAACCAGTCCTACTGCCCACCGTCAGTAAACAAGCTCAAATTTACTACAGATCCTATTTATCGGGCGATGATAACCCAATCCCTAATTGGCGCA
>JAYVUL010000357.1:0-6283 GCA_043787935.1 Chitinophagaceae bacterium
ACCTTGGGCTTTCTGGTACACCCATTACCATAACCGTATAAATGATAGAGGGAACTGCCAGAACACCCAGCATCCAGCGCCAGTCATTTGCCCCACCTACACCCTGTAAAAAATAATTGGAAAGAAAAGCGACCAATATTCCAAATACAATGTTGAACTGGTACATGGCTCCCAGTTTTCCTCTTGTAGCAGATGTCGAAATTTCAGATATATACGTAGGTGCCACCACAGAGGATACACCTATTCCAATTCCACCTATGAACCGAAAGAATGAAAAAGTATAAGGGTCTTGCGCCAATGCAGATCCAAAAGCAGAAACCGCAAACAATATACCTATCCAGAACAATACTTTCTTTCTGCCATATTTTTCAGTGGGGATGCCGCCAAATATAGAGCCGGCCAGGGTACCCCAAAGCGCCATAGACATAATAAAGAAACCATGAAATAAAGGTGAAGTATGCCACAACTCTTTAATAGGCAAGTTGGCACCAGAGATAACCACTGTATCGAACCCAAAAATAAAACCTGCCAGGGCAGCTACAATGGACCATTGAAACAATTTAGATTTATTCATATTGCAGCTCGTTTAGGGCAGTAAAAGTAGCCGGCTGCTCTCCCCATTCCTTACATTATTGTATCAAACTGTTTCAAAATAATATTCATTTAAAAAAATAAATTAAACCATTAATTATCAATAGTTTACTAAACTTGAATCAAAAAACATAAAGGCTTGTTCTTCAAAATTGTACCCACTATTTTTAAAATAATAACAATTGGTTATGTACTAAAAGCAGGATTTTTAAAAAAAGGAACAGGATTGAAAAAATTGAAACAATTTTGTAACTGACATTGAGAAAAATAACTCATCTTTCCGTCATGTTTGCTTTGCCAATTGTAAATGATTGCTTTTTCAAAAAGAGCCAATTGAAAAGAACTTTGTTATTTTTTTTCTTTGCCGGCTTGCTTTTTTTTGCTTCCTGCACCGCCCCTGGAAAAAAAGATAAAAAATTCAGGATAGCTTTTTCACAATGCCAGGGTACTGATGAATGGAGAAAAAAGATGTTTGCAGAAATGAAAAGAGAACTTTCATTTCATGACAACGTAGAGTTTATTTACCGGGTGGCGGATGCCGATAGTAAAAAACAGCTAAAGCAAATTGATGAACTGGTAAAACTGAAAATTGACCTGTTAATGGTATCTCCCAACGAGATCCAGCCTTTATCACCCAGGATTGAAGAAATATATGACTCCGGTATACCGGTAGTTTTGATTGACAGGGGAATCAATTCAAATAAATATACCGCCTTTATTGGAGCATCAAATTATGAAGTGGGGCAAAATGCGGGCAGGTATGCAGTATCCTTATTAAACGGAAAGGGTACCCTGTTGGAAGCGATGGGGCTATCTGATGCATCGCCCTTTATACAGCGGCATAAAGGATTTATGGATATTATTTCGCAGCAACCAGGTATCACTTTCTTAAAGACGCTGGAGGATCATACAGTTGATTATGAAAAAAACTTAACCGCCACTTTACTTAGCGAAAAGAATATTGACCTCATTTTTGCACAGAGTGATTACATTGCCAGGGATGTTTACAAAATATGTAAACAAACAGGTCTTGATAAAAAAATAAAGATCATTGGAGTGGACGGGCTTCCCATAGACAGTTTAGGAATGGGTATGGTGGCCAATAAAATCCTTGCCGCCACTGTACTATATCCTACCGGAGGCCAGGAAGCCATTATCACCGCTTTGAATATACTAGAACACAAACCTTTTAAAAAAGAAAACCCATTAGCCATCTCCATTATTGATTCAAACAATGTACGGATCATGAAACTGCAAAATGATAAGGTAATGGCACAGCAGGAGGATATTGACAAACGACAAAAAAGAATTGAAGAGCAAAATGCTATTACCAGGAATCAAACCAATATCATACTTGCTATCTCTGTAACGCTGGCACTGGCGCTGATTTTCGGTGGCGTGCTGTATTACTTCCTGCTGGAAAACAAAAAGATCAATAAAAAACTGGAGCAACAAAAAGCAGAGATCTCCAGCCAGCGAAACCAGTTGATTGAACTGATGGATAAAGTAAAAGAAGCCAATGATGCCAGGTTTAACTTTTTTACCAATATCTCCCATGAGCTGCGAACACCCCTTACCCTGATCATGGCCCCGCTGGAAGATGCATTGTCTTCTCCCAAACTTCATTTCACTGTAAAAAACAACCTTGAATTTATTCAGCGCAATTCCATTCGCCTGCACCGGTTAATCAATCAATTGATGGATTTCAGGAAAATGGAAGAAGGCAAAATGAAGGTCAATGCATCTGAAAATAATATCACTGCATTTGTAACTGAAATAACCAGTGCGTTCAATGATATGGCAAAGAAAAAATTAATTTCCTTTAATGTGATCAGCAAAGTAAAAGACCTGAATATTTGGTTTGATACCACTATGCTGGATAAAGTACTGTTCAATCTGCTATCCAATGCATTCAAGTTTACTGCTGAGCATGGAAGCATTAATGTGAATATTGATAAAAGTGAGGATAATAAAACAGCCATCATAAAAGTGGAAGACGACGGTATTGGCATGAGTGCAGATGATGCGGCGCATGCATTTGAAATGTTTTACCAGGGGCATAACAGCACGCTGAAAGGAACAGGACTTGGTTTGTCTCTTTCAAAACAATTGATCGGCCTGCATCACGGCAAGATTATGGTAAAGAGCGAAAAAGGAAAAGGCACCTGTTTTGAGATCTGCTTACCCATAGGCAAATCGCATCTGCAGCCGGATGAACTGTTATCAGAAACACCAGCATTACGCAACATTTATGAAGACGCAAAAATTTATACGGCTGATATAGAAAAAATAGAATTGCTGCAGGAACACGCTAAAGCAGAGCAAAAAGAAAATTCAATTTTAATTATAGAAGATAATGATGACCTGAGAACTTTCCTGAAACGGCGTTTAGGAAACCATTATGAACTGCATGAAGCATCCAATGGAGAGGCCGGAACGGCTCTTGCATTTGATATCGTACCTGATCTTATTATCTCAGACATTGTATTACCCGGGCAAAATGGTTTGCAGATAACGGAAATGCTTAAACAGGATATCCGCACCTCCCATATTCCTATTATATTACTTACTGCCAAAGGAAGCATTGAAGAAAAGATTGAAGGAATTAAATCGAGGGCAGATGCCTTCATCGTGAAACCCTTCAATGTAGAATACCTGGAAGAAACCATTAAAACAGTTTTAAAAAACAGGGCAGTACTGAGAGAACATTATACCAGCGAACTACCTTCAGAAAACCGGTCTAATTCTTCCAGTAAAATAGACCGGAAATTCATCAATGTATTTACGGCCATCGTGGAAAATAATATTGACAACGAAAATTTTTTAGTTGATGATCTTTGCAAAGAAATTGGTGTATCAAGGGTGCAGCTATACAGAAAAGTGAAAGCGCTGTTAGGGTACAACATCAATGAATACATCCTGGATGTAAGAATGCAAAAAGCAAAATATTTATTATTGAATGAAGATCTGTCCATATCAGAGATCTCCTATAAAGTTGGATTTTCTTCACAAGCCTATTTTGCCACCGTTTTCAAATCGAAATTTGGTGTAACTCCTAAAGCGTTTAAAGAGAACAAAACTTCGATTTGACTATTGCGGTGCTTACAGTCATCATTTCAGAAAATTAAAAAGGGATAAATGATCAGTTAAATGATTTGACCCGTTCCCTGGAACATACTTTCTTCATAATAAACTTAACGCATTCAATTCAGTCTTTTGTGAATAACGATACCCCGGATTTTGAACTGCATTTACAAATGCAGTTCATCCATTTTGTTTCCCGTTTTCCCCTCGCTCTTTATGGCATAAGTATTGTCTTTCCGCACCAGTTCTTTCCCATTAACATATGATGTTAATACAAATAGCCTATCTTTTGCCAAGTATCAGAATAGGCATCAACTTTCATTTTGTTGTGATGTTTCCTAAACGCTGGAAAGTTCAACTGCTTCAATATTTACACACTCTTGATCACGTATATCACCACACCCCACATCAAAATATCACTGAACTCGCCCAGGTTGATCGGTTTGTAGCGGTTGTTTTCGGGAATCAAAAAGGAGGAGGTAAAATTCTTATGAAAACGCCTGACCATTAATTCGCCATTCAAAACGGCAACAATAATTTTCCCGTTCGTTGGTTTTACAGACTGGTCAACAATCAGCAGATCTCCATCAAAAATACCTGCATCCTGCATGGCGTCCCCTTTCATGCGAAAAAAGAAAGTTGACGGTTTGTTCCGGATAAGCTGTTCATTCAAATCAATACCCTGTTCCATATAATCAGCGGCTGCCGCATCCAATACACTGGTAGCAGCCGAGGGTAGCTCCTGCCGGGCAAACCATTTGGTTGCCGCATTAGTGCTGTTAAAATAATTTTCATTTTCCATATAAATAAATTTTCCGTTTGGCTAAGTTATTTAGTATATTTACACTAAGCTAATTAGCTATCCAATTTAGTGATAAAAATATTTTTGACCATGAAAGAAATAGCAGGCCTATTAATACCAGGCTACAAAATCTGCGAGTATCTGCTGGTTTTAGCGCCACATGAAGAATTGAGGAACAAGATCACGGAAGTAAAAAAAGCCTTTTTTGAAAAGTACCAGGCGGGAAAGTTTTTTGGAGGAAAGCCGCATATCGTACTGGTAAACTACCTGCAGTACGAAATAATGGAAGGCCGGATCGTTAATCATTTGCAAGCCATTGCCATGGGCTATACATGCAATGGCTACAGTAGCGTTTGCACTTGGATAAGTTTGAGTCAAATATTCTATTTTTACCAAAACCCGATCATAATAAAATGCAGGTACCTACCGAAGAGATAAAAAATTTATTTGCATCATGCTCCAATGCCACTATCAACACCATTGACAAACTTCCGCAAGCCGGCAGTGAAAGGCATTACTTTCGTTTGCATACCAATGAAGGAAATTACATCGCCACTCATGGTGCCAACATAAAAGAGAATGAGACCTTTATCTATTTCTCTAATCATTTTGCTGCAAAACAATTAAGCACCGCACATATTTTAAGTGTCAATGCCGACAAGAGCATTTATATACAGGACGATTTTGGGCAGGTTTCCCTGCTGGATAGGCTGGAGCAGAACGGATACTCCGAAGCAGTTTATTCCCTTTATAAACAAAGCCTGCAACAATTGGCTCTGTTGCAGATAAAAGGGCATGATGGGTTGGATTATAAAAAATGCCTTACCAATTCCTCCTTCGGAAAAGAGGCTATCATGGCAGACCTGTTGTATTTTAAATATTATTTTCTGGATGCTTTACGCAAGCCTTACGACAAACAAAAACTGCTGAAAGATTTTGAAGCGCTGAGCAATTACCTGTCACACACAGAGTACAAATATTTTATGTTCCGTGATTTCCAGAGCAGGAATATTATGGTGGATGAAAATAATACGGTTCACTTTATAGATTACCAGGGCGGAATGAAGGGTGCACCGCAATATGATGTGGCTTCATTATTATGGCAGGCAAAAGCAAACTTACCGGATGACTGGAAACAGCAGCTGCTGGAAGATTACATGGATGCCTTTGAAATAATTATCGGGCAGCCTGTTGATAAAGCCATTTTCCACAGCCAGTATAATGGCTATGTATTGATTCGTTTGCTGCAGGTGCTGGGTGCTTATGGCTTCAGGGGGTTGTTTGAACGCAAGGCCCATTTTTTAACCAGCATCCCACTGGCATTGCAAAATTTAAAATGGTTTATCAGCAATCAAAACATTGGCATTGCTTTACCTGAATTTAAAAAAGTATTAGAGCTTTGTATCAGCGATGAAGTAATACAAGAATTTACTCCCGTACAGGCAACAATAGAAACACCACTGGTGGTAAAGATCAGTAGTTTTTCATTTATAAAAAATGGTTATCCCGCTGATGATACCGGCAATGGCGGAGGTTTTGTATTTGATATGAGGGGCATATTAAACCCCGGAAGATTTGAAGCATACAAACATTTATCAGGACTTGACAAGCCGGTGAAAGATTTTTTGGAGCAGCAAACTAAAATGCCGGATTTTTTAAACAGTATGTTCAGCATTGTTGACATATCGGTAGAAGAATATATTAACAGAGGGTTTGAGCATTTGACAATTAATTTCGGTTGCACCGGCGGGCAGCACCGGAGTGTATATGCTGCGGAAGCATTGGCAAGGCACTTAAGAAATAAAT
>JAYVUL010000358.1:0-5553 GCA_043787935.1 Chitinophagaceae bacterium
GTTGACAAACAATACTGTTTTTTTCATAATAAATATTTTAAAGGTGGGAATGAGTCGTTAAGATAATAAAAATAAAATTATAGTTTACTAATTTACCCATGAAAAGGCTTTTTAAAAATTAAGGCCAAAGCAACCAGCACAAAAAAGAACGGCGGATTTTCATTATCAAAAGCAAAGCTGCCAAAGGTGTAACAGGAATCAGTGGTAAAAAAAGGCCATTGTTGATTTATTTCGGGTATCGCTTCGATGATACCGATTTTTAATTACCGGGAATAAACAGCATGGGAAATATTGATGTTAAAAGAATTGACTTTACCCTTATTTTTTTTATTTTGTAAGTGCTTGTGAAACGGCCACCCATGGCCCTCTCCATTAACTAAAAAATTATATCATGAAAAAAGTGTTGGTTTTCATCAGTATCATTGCCGGGATGGCTTTCGTACCTGCAGATAATGGTTTATCCAAAAAAGAAAAAAAAACCGCAGCTAAATTTTTAAAGGAAACAGAGAAAGGGGTGCTTGAATCAGTAAAAGGCCTTAGTGAGGCGCAGTTAAAATTTAAACCTGCCGAAGACAAATGGAGTGTGGAAGATTGCATGAAACATATTGCAGCAACTGAAATCGGCCTTTGGCAACTGACTGAAGGAATTATCAAACAAGCTCCCAATCCGGAAAAAAGGGCAGACTTAAAAATGACCGATGAAGAGGTGATGAAAAATATTGAAAACCGCACCAATAAGGTAAAAACGTTTAAACCCTTTGAACCGCAAAACACTCCTTATAAATCTTTGGCCGAAGCCATCACCTCATTTAAGGAGAACAGGGCTAAACTGATTGACTATATAAAAGAAACAGACGTTGATCTTCGCAACCATGTGGCCACATTACCTGTGGGCAGCTTCGATTGCTACCAGATGATTTTATTTATCGGTGCACACAGCAACCGGCACATGCAGCAGATAGAAGAAGTAAAAGCTGATCCCAATTTCCCGAAGGAGTAACATCTAATTTCAACTTATAATCTGTGCAGGGCAATGCCCTGCATTTTTTATTTGTTTAATCCGGGTCCGTATGCAACCACGTATTAGCGGGCTTAATACAATTTTACCGGTGCTGTAACAAATAATTTGCGCTGGAAAAAATATAATTAACTTAGGGATGTGTTACTTTTGGCAGGTAAAACTTTTTGTTATTTATCTTTATTTACTAAAGTTGCTCAACGATGCATAGAAACCTATTCCGGCGCTTTTCCCTTTTTTTAGTATTCACCAGCTTTTACAATATCACTTCAGCGCAAATGCGCCAGCTGTATATTGACACCGTTACGATCAATAACAACATAAAAAAAATAAGTTTTTATTCCCCTTCGCAAGGCTGGCTGGCTGGCTATGATAATTCAGTTACCTGGGTGGCCTATACTGCAGACAGTGGCAAGACCCTTGCAAAAAAATCGATTACTGGCAGCAATGTAAATTACAATGGCAATGCAGTAAACCTCTCTTTTGGATTTGATATTGCAGGTGTAAAAGCATTCAATCAAAATGCACTGCTTGTGTATGGGGACTATGGATTGGTGCCGTCGATTTTATATTCCGGTGACGGGGGCAATAGTTTTACCCTCGTATATCATTCGCAATACAATGATTTTGAATTAAGCGGGGGTATCACCGATATGGTTTTTCCGGAAAACAACTCGGTTGGTTTTGCAACAGATGCGGACAGGATCTTAAAAACAACGGATGGCGGGCAAAACTGGTTGACGATAAAAGATGATCCACAAAGTTTTTTTGAAAACATTGAAGCCGTGGATAACAATACTGTTTTTGCATACAGCAAACGAGAAGGCAGCAGTAAATTGATAAAGTCATTGACTGGAGGAACAAGCTGGCAAGTACTGCCCATTCCATCTGCATCGATAAATTCAGTCAATTTTATTACAGGTACCAAAGGGTGGCTCAATGCACTGGATGCAGACTATACCGGGCTGACCTACTATACCGGCAATGGTGGATTTGACTGGCAGCTAAAAAACAATGCAGCCGTCACTCCATTTGCCAGCAGCAAAATGAAATTCATCAACGACAGTACAGGCTTTGCATTGGGTGACCTATACACTGTTTTTAAAACAACCGATTCAGGAAAAGTTTGGGAGCCACTGCCAAGGGACAATCAATATAAGGATGCAGGCTCCTCACACAATGATCTGTTCTTTATAAATAACAGCCAGTTTTGGGCAGCGGGTTACAGAAACTTTGTGGAGTTGAATACGAATACCCCTGGCGTCACCATTCCAAAAGCATTTTTTTTAATAGACACTGCAGGCCTGGCAGCAACTGGCTTGGTGCAACTGATCAATTATTCAAAACCCAATTACCAGTTTAAATGGTATGTAAACAACCAGTTCCTCAACAGTAGTTTTAATACAGCTTATCCTCACAATAGCGCAAGCGCCGTCGACAGTATTAAACTGGTGGTAACAAATGGCACTTATAAAGACTCTGTTACCAAATATCAATTTTTTACTGCTGTGCTGCCCGTTCCTATCCCCAAAATAGATTCCTTTACACCCGGATACAATAGTAAAGATTTTACCGTTACCATTTATGGCAGCAATTTCGTTTCCATCAATACAGTAAAATTTGGGAATGTGTATGCAGCTTCTTTTACAGTAGTATCACCAACGGTTATCAAAGCTGTTGTCGGTAACGGCAACAGCGGAACAGTATCCGTATCTAATAATAATGGCACTGCAACAAAAAGTGGATTTATTTATACCACCCGGCTAAAAATCACTTCCTTCACACCGGTAAGGGGGCCGGTGGGCAGCACGGTGTTTATCCGCGGCACTAACTTTAGCAGCACCGTTGCTGATAACATTGTATACTTTGGAACTGTTAAAGCGCTTGTACTGTCAGCAAGTTCCACTCAACTGGCGGTACAGGTGCCGGCTGGCATTACCTATATCCCTGTTAGTGTCACGGTAAATAAGGCAACTGTATTTTCCAACTTACCCTTTACCGTTACTTTCAATGCAGGCTGCAGTTTTTCAGCCAGCTCATTCGCCCCAAGAGTAGATTCAGCAACCTTTTACCGGGCTACCAGCATTGGCAGCGGCGATCTGGATGGAGATGGCAGGCCAGATATTGTTACTGGCAGCAATTACAACAAAAACCTGGCGTATCAACGCAATACCGGCAATCCCGGCAGTATTTCTTTTGAGAATGAAAATTATTTAACGATTGAAGCTGACAATGGCGGCCCGGGCAAATTCTGTATCAGCGATATGGACGGCGACGGAAAACTCGATATTTGTGCAATCAACGGCAATTTTCCTTATGGGTTCAGTATTGTAAAAAACAAAAGTGTGCCGGGCAATATTAGTTTTGATGCGGTGCAGCAGTTTGGAGACAATTTTAATAACCGCCCCAAATCCATCAGTTCCACAGATTTTGACGGGGATGGCAAGCCCGAACTGATTGGGCTCTGGAACCGGGGAGTGTATGTATATAAAAACAACAGTACTCCCGGCGTACTTGCATTTGCACAGCCAGACCAGCTCATTTCCACCAACAGCGGCGGAGAAGCTGCAGGTTATATTGCTGCTGATGTAGATGGGGATGGCAAAAAAGACATCGTTGTTTCCTCTTATTTTTATTATAACAGGATAACTGTATTCAAAAATAAAAGTGTTGACAGCAGCGTGATTTTTGACACGCCGGATGATATCCTTTATGGTACAGGAAACAGCAACAAAAACTTAATAGCTGCCGGCGATATTGATAATGACAACAAAGCAGACCTTGTGACGCTGAACAGTAATGTTAACAGCAGTGTAAGTATTTTGAAAAATACGGGTACCGGCAACACCATCAATTTTACAGAAGCATTGAATATACCGATCCAGCAGTACCCCAGCAGTTTTACACTTGGCGATATAAACGGTGATGGCAAAACTGATATTATTTTAAGTTACAATTATGAAATTTCCCTTACCATCCTGCTGAACACATCGTCAGGGACCAGTATCAGTTTTGCACCTGCTATTAATGTAGGAATAGAGGCTAACCCCTATAGTTATGACGTGGTATTGACAGACCTTGACAGGGATGGCAAACAGGATATCGCCACCATCAGCTACCGCACCAATCAAACGGACTTTGATTTTCATCCGGCGGTAGTAGTGTATAAAAATAATTTTTGTGAAAACAACAGCAGTGCTATTTGCCACAATGAAGCTACTTCCTTTACTGCATTGGGCAGCGGCAACACCTATCAATGGCAGCAGAACAGCGGCAACGGCTTTTTCAACATCAGCAACAATAGTATTTATGGGGGTACGGGCACCAATAAATTAACGCTGACGGCTCCCCCCTCCAACTGGTATGGTTACCGCTACCGTTGCCTGGTAAACAGCATCGCTGCCGCAGATACCTTTACTATAAAATTTGCCGCCAATTGGCTGGGGAAAGTCAGTAATGCCTGGGAAAATCCACTCAACTGGGGATGCGGTGGCGTACCTGACGGCAATACCGACGTGGTGATACCTTCAGGAACGGTACAGGTAAATGCCAATGCTGATTGCAGGTCTTTGTATACAAATTTTGGGGTATCCGTTAATGTTGTTAGCGGCGCAAATCTTACAGTGACCCATTAGGTTTTATGCTGCTAACCGACGGTATTTTGTTGCAATGCAATCAGCAAAGTCGGGCTGAAGCTCCCGGCTGCCGGTGATGAATGGGATAATAATTTAACTGCAGGGCAAGGCCTTTTGATGCTGCTGCAAATACATTTCGGTCAAAGCCAATAAGTCTAAGTTCTTCATTCAGTTATTTTACAGTTTTTGTTTGACTGAAATCAATCCATGCTGTTGCACTTTCGCTCCATAAATTTCCTAATTACTCCAGTTCATATACCAGCCCCCTCCAGCCTATTTGAGGGTTAGCAGGAAAAACGGGGATACGTTTCAACCATTTATTTGTGAATAGATGAGGTGGCTGTAATAGCGGATGCTTCTTTCATATCCGGCGGTTGATCTAATTTCTGGAGGAGTCGTTTGTTGGCGTTACTGTTGAACCGGAAGGTTTCTATGAGGTATATTTTCATTCTCATAAAAAATTATTTTAAAGGCACTCCATAGCTTTCCATACCGGCTTCCAGGTATTTCCCTATACAGTTTACAATTGGTTAATTTTCAAAAATTCATCCATTTCTTCATTGCTCAAAATTGTTGTACGGGTAACAATAAATATAACAACTCCTCCGGCTTGTTCTGCGAGGTCTCTAAGAAGCCTTTTTTCACTTTCGCACATTCCACCCTCAAATTCCTTCATTTGCTGAATCAGTATTTTTAGTGAGCGGGTTGAAAGTCTAAGTTCTTTTAAGATGCTTCGGATTAAAATTCCTGCTGCACTAAATTCTGCCACCAGCATACGATCAGACGAGAATTTGGAATTGGAAATTTTAGAAATGGTTTCACCACTGCGGATGTTCGTAATTTCAACCCTGTCAGGATAGATTTTTATATAAACTGGAATTCGCCGGAAAAAGTTTATCA
>JAYVUL010000359.1:0-5196 GCA_043787935.1 Chitinophagaceae bacterium
TTTAAACATTACTATTTATGCTGATCAGAGACTGCCGGCCAAATAATTTATCTTTTACAGGATGCTACTTCAATCCTGTTACATTCAACACAGGAAGAATGACAACCCTTATGTGCTGCCATCACTAATAGAAAAATTTAAAACATGTTGAACTGGCCTCAATTATTAAATATTCAGCAATGCATGAATAATACTTTTTTTTAGAATAAATTTATTCAGCGGTTAGCCGGGCTGCCTATTTTTTCAACTTGACTGGCCGGTAATATTTTGTATGTAATTTTACATTCTCCTGATTGTTCAAGGAATTCTTAAATCACCTTCTCCCATGCTTCAAAAAAAAAGCCTGCTGATTTTATCCTTACTGATGGCTATATTTATTGCTGATGCACAGAACGCCAGGGTTCTAACAGAAAGCACAGGCAACACCACCCTCTCCTTCATGCTGGATGAAAAAGGCAGTCCACAATACTCAGTTTACTTCAAACAAAAGCCGGTGATCAACCCATCACAACTGGGTTTTACTTTAGAGAATCACAAATCATTTAACAGCAATTTTGTATTGCTGGGCAGCGATACAAAAATGGTGGATGAAACATGGAAACCAGTATGGGGGGAAGTAGACAGTATCCGCAATTATTACAATCAACTAACCTTGCATTTGCAGGAAAAAGATGCTCCCAAACGATTGCTGACAATTGTTTTCAAGGTATTTGAAAATGGAGTAGGCTTCCGTTATGAATTTCCCAGGCAGGCCAACCTGAAATATTTTATTTTCACAGATGAAAAAACAGCATTTAACCTAACCGGCGATCATAAAACATTCTGGATACCGGGAGATTATGATTCCAACGAATACCCATACACTACCTCTGCATTAAGTGAAGTGGATGCCTGGAAAATACCAGTCATGTCTAGTGAACCAAGAAGTATTTACGAACCGGATCAATATGCCGTGCAAACGCCGCTGATGATGAAAACCTCAGATGGCCTGTACATCAATATTCATGAGGCTGCCCTGGTAAATTATCCTTCCATGCAACTGCATGTAAATAAAACAACATTTGGTTTATCTGCCAATTTAGTACCCGATGCATATGGCAATAAAGCTTACCTCCGCACCCCAGCTCTCACACCCTGGCGCACCATCATTGTAAGCGACAAGGCTACGGATATCCTGGCGTCTAAAATGATTTTAAACCTGAATGAACCCTCCAAAATTGAGAACACTTCCTGGATTCAACCAATGAAATTTATTGGTGTCTGGTGGGAGATGCAAACGGGAGCAGGAAGCTGGAGTTATTCAAATAACCTTGATTCACTTTCTTCAACAGGAGCATTGATACCACACAACCGCCACAGCGCCAACACAACTAATGTTAAACGTTATATTGATTTTGCATCAGCCAATGGCATTAAAGGTTTGCTGGTGGAAGGATGGAACACTGGGTGGGAAGAGTGGTACGGCCACTGGAACGGAAAGAACTTTGATTTTGTAACGCCCTACCCCGATTTTAATGTACCCGAAATTGAAAACTATTCCAAACAAAAGGGAGTGCAGTTGATCATGCACAATGAAACCAGTGGTGATGCTGCCACCTACGACCAGCAGATGGATACTGCTTTTCAATTTATGAACCGCTTTGGGTACAATTCCGTGAAGACTGGTTATGTAGGAAAGATCATTCCCCGTGGCGAACATCATGACGGGCAATGGATGGTTAATCATTATATCCGTGCTGCAGAAAAAGCAGCGAAGTATAAAGTAATGATCGATATGCATGAGCCGGTTCGCCCTACCGGCCTCAGCCGCACCTACCCTAACTGGCTGGCATGTGAAGCGGCCAGGGGAAATGAATTCAATGCCTTCGATGAAGGCAGCCCCCCGGAACATGAAACCATTCTTCCCTTCACCCGTTTAATGGGTGGGCCAATGGATTACACCCCGGGCATTTTTAAATTGAAAGGATATGCCAAAGCAGCACCCAACAGGCAAATGCACAGTACCCTTGCCAAACAACTGGCATTGTATATAACCATGTACAGTCCACTGCAAATGGCAGCGGACTTACCGGAAAATTACCAGTCACACCTGGATGCTTTCCAGTTTATAATAGATGTAGCAGTAGATTGGGATGATACAAAAATAATAGAAGCAGAGCCCGGGGATTATATTTCAATCGCGAGAAAAGAAAAAGGAAAGCGCAACTGGTTTATTGGAACAATTACCGATGAGAATAGCCGTATGGCTTCTATACCATTGAAATTCCTGGATGCTGGTAAAAAATATGTGGCCATAATTTATGCAGATGCAGATAATGCTGATTGGAAAACTAACCCTGAAGCCTATAAGATTGAAAAATTTATAGTTACCAGTGGCTCCATTTTTAAAATTAAATTAGCTGCAGGCGGTGGTGCAGCAGTAAGTATTATGCCGGCAGGTGATACTGAGGTAATGAAACTTAAAGCTTATAAATAATTTTTTAAAAATAAAATCATACTTGCTATCTTGTTATTGCCCGGGTTTATTACCACTTTAAAAATAAATTAATTTTAACTCATGCAAAATGATGTAACTGCTCTGCAGCTTTTCATGCTTCAAATGGTAAACCTGGGTGAAGAAGCATGGCATGACATGTACCAGCGCCTTCAATACAGAACTTACAAAAAGAAAGAACTTTTTATAACAGAAGGAAAAGTTTGCAGGGAAGTAGCCTTTATAGTCAAAGGCTCATTCCGCTATTTTCAAACCATTGATGGTATGGAGGTATCTACATTTTTTAGTTTTGAAAATAACTGGGTGAGCGCCTACAGCAGTTTTCTTTCCAAAACAAACAGCAGTGTATCCATAGAAGCTATGGAAGACGCAACTTTATTTGTATTAAGTTATGATGACCTGCAATATCTTTATCAGCACCATCCTTCTGCTGAGCGCTTTGGCAGGCTGATGGCAGAATATTTGATTAATTGTCTTGAAGAAAGAACGTACAGCCTCTTATTAAAAACGCCTAAAGAAAGGTACCTTAAGGCATTAACTGATAACCGCACGTATTTTGAACGGGTACCATTGCATTACATTGCATCTTATCTTGGTATCGCTCCGGAATCATTAAGCCGTATCCGAAAAAGAGTGATGGAGAAAGTAATTTCTTAACTAAAGTCAATAGATTGCTTTAGTTTACTCCTGTAGTTTTGTGTTATAAAATAAATAACAATATGTCACTACACACTATTCTTGGCGCAAACGGAACAGTTGCCACTGAACTTGTTCCCATTTTACTTAACAATAAAGAACAGGTAAGGCTTGTTTCCCGAAACCCTGTTCCTGTTGCCGGGGCTGAAGCAGTAGCCGCGGATATGATGAATTATGAGCAGGTGCTTGAAGCAGTAAAAGGCTCGGATATGGTTTATCTGCTGGTTGGCTTACAGTATGATACCAGGGTTTGGCAATCATCCTGGCCCGTGGTAATGGAAAATGTGATTAATGCATGCAAAGCCACCAATGCCAGGCTCATCTTTTTTGACAATGTGTATATGTATGGAAAAACAGCCGGACCAATGACTGAAGAAACCCCCTTTAACCCCTGCAGTAAAAAAGGTGAGGTAAGGGCTGCCATCGTTGCAAAATTATTAAATGAAATGAAACAGGGAAATATAAAGGCTTTGATTGCACGTTCGGCAGATTTTTATGGCCCTGTCAATTTTAAAAATAGTGTAGCCAACATTCTGGTATTTGAAAATTTCCGTAAAGGTAAATCGGCGCAATGGCTGGTGAATGCAACTGTTCCACACTCTTTTACCTATGTACCGGATGCAGCAAAAGCACTGTATCTACTGGCCAATAGCGAGACTGCATTTGGACAAACCTGGCATTTACCTACTGCAGGAAATCCCCTGACAGGAAAAGAATTCATAAAGGAAGCTGCTATTGCAATGAATGTAAAAAATAGGTGTACTACACTTCCAAAATGGTTGTTAAAAATAATTGGTTTGTTTGTGCCGCCTATAAAAGAAAGTTACGAATTACTTTACCAGAGCGAGCTGGCGTATATATTTGATTCCACAAAGTTTAATAAGGCCTTTAACTTTACACCGGTCTCCTATGTGCAGGGCATCAAAACCACTGCGAAATATTTTCAAAAAACAGGCCTTGATTAGTGTTGTAGTAAAAAAGGGGAACACCTTTTGAATTTCTAACTGAAATTATTTAGATTTATTAAATCTTTAATAAAGGCAACTATTACATCCCACTTGGTTAATTACTGCGTTTAATTTAAGAATTGATTCTCCCCGCTTATTCAATCACTTCAAAAATTAATTTCATGATTCCTGCAAAAACCTATGCTGCTCAATCTGCTGTTGAAAAGCGATGTGAATTACAGGTTTGTAATTGAAATGGCTTCTTTATAAAAATATTTGCTATTGATAAAAAAGGTGCAGGATATATACTGCACCTTTTTTATTATCAAATGAATTGTAAAACTCTTGGAGGATAAATCAAATCAACGGACCTTAGTAAAAAAAAGTCATGACTTATACTCCTTCAGTCAACCGATACGATAAAATGATTTATAACCGTTGCGGCAAAAGCGGATTACTGCTGCCTGCCGTTTCTCTTGGGCTTTGGCACAACTTCGGATCAGTTGATAATTTTGAAAACGGCCGGAGTATTATCCGCCATGCATTTGACCGTGGCATTACTCATTTTGACCTTGCCAATAATTACGGACCCGAACCTGGGAGCGCTGAAGAAAATTTTGGAAAGATCATGAAGCTGGATTTCACCGGAAACCTCAGGGATGAACTAATCATTTCCACCAAAGCAGGTTATTTAATGTGGCCGGGCCCTTATGGCGAATGGGGCTCAAGAAAATATTTATTATCCAGTCTCGATCAAAGCCTGAAGCGGATGCAACTGGAATATGTGGACATTTTCTATTCTCACCGTCCTGACCCTGATACGCCACTGGAAGAAACCATGATGGCACTGGATACCGCAGTAAGAAGCGGCAAAGCATTGTATGCGGGCATCTCCAGCTACCAGGCTCCGGAAGCCAAAAAGGCAATTGACATTTTAAAACAATTAGGTACCCCCTGTTTAATTCACCAGCCAAAATATTCCATGTTTGACAGGTGGGTGGAAGGTGGCCTGCTGGATGTATTGGAAGAAAATGGCGTAGGTTGTATCCCTTTCTCACC
>JAYVUL010000360.1:0-4092 GCA_043787935.1 Chitinophagaceae bacterium
CAAGATGAGATACATATAAAATAGCAGTTTTACTTTCTGCAGCTATTTTATTTACAAGGTTAGTAAATAAAACAGCACTTTCATCATCAATACCGGCTGTGGGTTCGTCCAATATCAGCAGGGGAGGATGCTTTACCATTGCCCTGGCAATTAATACCAGTCTTTGCTGCGCCAGTGCAAAGTTTCGGAACAACTGATGTTTTACATGGTCCAGGTTCAGCAGTTGCAGCCATTGTGTTGCCAATTGTAACTGTATGCCGGTGGGATAAATATATAAGCCAATGGAATCATTAAAACCCGATATGATCATTTGCTCTAACGTATCTGAGCCATCAAATTGTTGTGTGATGGAAGAACTGAAATAGCCAATCTTTTCTTTGATCTCCCATACTGATTCGCCGCTTCCTTTTCGTTTGCCGAATAAGATAAGGTTTTGCCCATAAGCTTTTGGGTTATCGCCATAGATCATTGATAGCAAAGTGGTTTTGCCTGAACCGTTAGGGCCGGTCAGTTGCCAGAACTGGCCATTATTGATTTGCCAGCAAATATTTTTTACTACCGGCACATCATTATAACTCACCTGTACATTGTTGAATTGTATTAACGGGTTTTGCTGAACAGGATAATCATGAAACGGGGGAGGAATGATTCCTTTAAAATGACTGGAATGATCTGGAGCAACTTCATTCCATCCTTCAACAAGTTTTTTATCTTTTAATGAGAAAATATCTTTTATGAAAGGCAGTATATCTTTTTTCCGGTTGAGTATTTGTATGATCTTAATTTGTGCAGCAGCATCTTGTAACCTGTTAATGATCAGTTTTTGGGAAGCAATGTCCAGGTTATCAAATACACCATCTATAACGATATAGCCGGGATGTTGGGATAACAAATAATTCAGCAAAGCTTTTTTTTGTTGCCCGCCTGAAGAAGTTGCCAGGCTGACCCTGTTTTCTGTAACCACATCAAAATGATCATGAATCAACTCTTCTTTTATAAAATCATTAATGGTAAGGTTGGAATATAAGGACCCTTTTAAATGTTCTACCGTATGACGGGGGATAGGCAGTTTACCTGAATAAATATCCCGGACAATCTTGTCTTTGTTCAATTGACCAGCCACATATATGGCGCAATGTGTGGTATTCATTTTATAGCAGTGATTACATTTACTTTATACCTGATTGCGCTTTATACCTTGCAATAGTATTATTGGCTTCTATCAATTGCAATTTTAAATTATGCAGTTCCGGGTTGCCTGCCTTTAGTAAAGCTTCCGTTTCTTCATTATTTTTTTGCAATAATATAATGTCCTTATCCATTATAGCAATCATTTCATGTGCACCTTGTAGTTTTTTCTCCCAATCCCTTTGAGCCGATTCAAAGCTGGTGAAGGCATGCGCAGTTTCTTTTTGTGCAGTTTCTTTCATCAGTTTTTCCCTGTCCCAGGACCCTTCGGTATTATGTAATAATTTTTTGTATTTAGCCACCCTGATGCTTCGTAAAAGCCAGGCAATGGCAAAGCCAATGGCGAAAGCAATGGCAGCGGATATGATGATGTCAGACACTTGATATTTATTTAGTGCTGCAAAATATTCCATTTCGCATTAAATTCCTGATAAGCGCAAATATATCTTTTAAATATCCTGTGTATGTTTCAGCGATTATTACCATTTGGTTAGTCAAATGGTAATGGCTACCCGAATGTTTTTAAACTCAAAGCCGTTATGGCGTAAATGATAGTGGCTGCAAAAATACCTTTGGCTGTTTTGTCAATATGGGAATTAATATAAATAGTAAATAATAATGCATTTGCTAATAAACAAAGGCTGATGGCAACAGTGAGCATACTGTGGCCGGGCTCGTAAATCATAAACTGAAAGGCTTCTTTGTAACTGAACACGGACAGTTTCTGGTATTTAAAAATAATAAATCCTAAAAAAGGGGCAATCATACCCATTATAAACCCAAAAATAAAATTGTCTTTCTTCAGTATCATTGTAGTTGTTTGCTTTTTTCTAATTGTTTTTTTAACGTGTAATTTGTAAGGTCAAATTGTACGGGTACCACACTTACATAATTATGGTTGAGGGCCCACACATCAGTGTCTTTACTTTTATCAAAATTCACAAATTTGCCTGTAAGCCAGTAATATTTTTTCCCCTGCGGATCTTTGCGTTCATCAAAATCTTCTTCATATTTGGCATAAGCCTGTTTGCACACTTTAATGCCTTTCAGTAATTCCAATGGTGCTGCCGGGATGTTCACATTCAGCAACAAATGTCTGTCCATTTTCTTTGACAGTAATGCACTCACAATTTTATGTACATAAAAACGGGCGGCCGTAAAATCGGCTTCAATATTATAATCCAGTAAAGAAAAACCAATGCTGGGTATGCTCTCAATGGCGGCTTCCATGGCCGCACTCATGGTGCCGCTGTAAATAACGTTAATGCTATGGTTGGCTCCGTGATTAATGCCACTTAAACAAATGGTGGGTTTGCGGTGCAATATTTTATCAACGGCCAGCTTAACACAATCCACCGGGGTACCCGATGTTTGCCAGGCTTCCACCCCGCCAAAAATATCAACCTTGTTCATGCGCAGGGGCTGCCCGATGGTAATGGCATGTCCCATGCCACTTTGAGGTTTATCAGGTGCCACCACCACCACTTTACCGAGGCCTTTTACAGCTTCCACCAGGTTGCGTATACCCGGTGCTGTAATGCCATCATCATTGGTAATTAATATAACGGGTTGTTGTTTTTTTGTTTTTACCATTTTATTTAATTGCTTATTTGCTCACTTTTCCCTGCTTATAATCCCCTGAACCAGGGTCTTCCAATATCAGCACGGAAAGGCCATGGTATCATGGCCAAAATAATTAATAAGGCTATACCGAAGAATATCAATGTGCGTTTATGTTTTTGAGCATCGGTATCAGCCCGTTTTACCATGCTGCGCCCTACATGCACCAGCAACCAGGCAATGATCATCATTAAAGCATGTTCCATTGAAAAGAAACGGGACATACCATTGGTATTTTTCATTACATCGTGGGGATAGGTCTTTAACATTTCAAACCATGGGTTTGAAAAATATAATATCAATCCAATCAGCAATTGTATATCGCAGCTGATCATAAAGAACAGGCCGGTCTTATTATCGCTGCCCCCATAATTTGTTTTTGAAGTAAGGCCGCCAATGGCTTTAATAATAGCCCAGATGCCAAATAATAGTACAGCCCAGCGTAAAATGCTATGTATGATTAATATATAGTTCATAAAATTATTTTGACGCAAATTTAAGGTTTGTGCACTAAAAGAGCCGGTGATTTTTTTAGCTAAGCGGTAAATGGAGAAAAAATGAGGAAGGAGATTGTAGTAAGTTTGATCTTTTTCTTTCTCTCGTTGTTTATTTAACCATATATCCTCTTTTTACTCCATTACTCCCTGGTCTGATTAGCTATTTAATTTACCTCCTGTTGTTTAAAATAATCAGCTTACATTAGTGAATACAAAACTTATTTTATGACTGCTCTTAAATCAGCGATGATGGTACTGTTTCTTGCTATTGCATCAGTATTATTTGCACAAAAAAGTGAAGACTCCTTAAAAAATATTTCCCTGGCCGGATTAAATTTCCGCAGTATTGGCCCGGCAGTTACTGGTGGCAGGGTGGTGGATATTGCTGTTAATCCTAAAAATACCAGCGAATATTATGTGGCTTCCGGCCATGGTTCATTATGGAAAACACAGAACAATGGTACAACCTTCAGCCCTGCATTTGAAAACCAAACCTCATTTGCAATGGGTGCAGTAAAGATTGATCCTTCTAATACCAATATCATTTGGGCGGGTACCGGTGAAAATAATAACCAAAGCAATGTTATTTATGGTGATGGCATTTATAAAAGCGATGATGGCGGAAAGAGCTGGAAAAATATGGGGTTACAAAATTCAGAACATATTGGCGGCATTGCCATTGATCCCAATAATTCTGCTGTGGTGTATGTGGCTGCTTATGGATCTATTCGTAACAGTGGTGGCGACAGGGGAATATATAAAACCAATGATGGTGGCAAAACCTGGC
>JAYVUL010000361.1:0-3239 GCA_043787935.1 Chitinophagaceae bacterium
CATAAATGAAGTGAATACTGTAGGGGCGCCATCATATACATCCGGTGTCCAGAAATTAAAAGGAGCAGCAGATACCTTGAATGACATGGATATGAGGATGAATACCAAACCAACAGCAATCAGTACCGGCATTTTTCCTTCCCCCAGGTTGATGCCGTCAATAAAAAAAGAACCATTTGTATTTCCGCCATAAATAAATGCAATGCCCATGAGCATAATACCGGTGGAAAAAGCACCCATTAAAAAATACTTCAAGGCTGCTTCATTGCCTTTTAAATTCCTTTTATCGCTTCCCGTTAATATATATAAAGGAATGGACATTATTTCTATGCCGAGGAACAAGGTGAGCAGGGTATTGTATGTTGCGGCAATACTTACGCCACACAATACAAAAAATAATAAGGCAAAATATTCTGATACGCTATCTCCTACTTTTTCAATATCCCTTCCACTTAATAAAAAGAACAAAAGGGTACAGCTTAAAGCAATGGTAATAAATGTAAGGTTGAATGTATCAAACACCAGCATCTCTTTTACATCCACCATAAACAGCGGTTGCATGGTGACGAGTTCGCGGCAGTTGGCAATCAGTATCATTACCAGCCCTGCAATGGCCCAGTACAAAGGCGTGCTTTTTCTTTTAAAAAAAACACCTCCAAACATCATAACCACCCCCCATATTGCTGTTAAAATAATTGCATTCATACCCTTGTCCCGGTTGATTAACAGGGAAACATTTAATATTAGTTATTTAAATCTTGTTAGTATACCTGCTACAGTATCTTTTGTTAACTCAAACATTGGCTGAGGATACAGGCCAACTAAAAATATGGCCACCAGCACCACACTTAGTATTAACTTTTCGTTCAATGATATTTCCCTGAAAGATGCCGTTAACGAATTAACCCCGCCATAAAAAACTTTTTGTACCATATTTAAAGTATATACTGCTGCCAGTATGATGCTTAAACCTGCCGCAGCGGTGTACCACACATTAAATTTATATAACCCGCTAAACATCATGAACTCCCCTATAAAAGCATTGGTTAATGGCAAGGCAATATTGGCAAAGGCAATCACTACCAGCATGATAGTAAGCACCGGGGCCTTGTGTGCAATACCTCCCAACTGAGATATTTTTCTAACCCCCAATTGCTTTTCTATGAGTTCAATCACAATCCATAAACCAATGATATTGATACCATGATTAAACATTTGAACCATTACGCCTTCGAGTGCAATTTGTTTGGTGGTAAAAATAGCCGCACACATTAAGCCAATATGCGCTATAGATGAATAGGCTACCAGCCGTTTCAGGTCATCCTGTTTTAAAGCGATTAAACTGGCATAAATTATCCCCAACACACTCAGCCCAATCACTACATTATCAAATTTAATAACCGCCTGCGGAAACATGGGCAGCAGCCAGCGGATCAATCCAAACAAGCCCATCTTTACCATCACACCACTTAATACCATGGTAACAGCAGTGGGAGATTGCTCGTATGTATCCGGCTGCCAGGTATGAAAAGGGAATATGGGCATCTTAACCGCAAAGGCAATGAAGAATAACCAAAAGGCCTTATCCTGCTGGCCGGGTGTCAACAACACGGACCGGAATGAACTTAATGAAAAGGAATGATCTGAAATTATCAACCCCGTTTTGTCAACCACTCCTTTGGTTTGGAGGTAAACGTAAATTATACCTACCAGCATCAATAATGAACCCGCAAAGGTGTAGATGAAAAATTTAAACGTGGCCTGGATTCTTTTTTCTCCTCCCCAGCGGCTGCATAAAAAATAAACGGGGATCAACGCAAGCTCCCAGAAAAAATAAAACAATAATGCATCCGTTGCAACAAATACGCCCATTAAACCGGCTTGTGTGAGCAACATTAAGCCATAAAAAATATTGGCATTTTTATAGGAGTTATTATAGGTAGCAACAAAAATAACTGGAAATGAAATTGCAGTAAGCAAAGTAAGTAGCCTGCCCATACCATCTAAGGAAACAGAAAAACCGGCCCCGATCTGTTTCAGCCATTCATAATTATATGCCAGGCCGCTCAATTCACTGTTGTGGCTGTATACCAGGCTTAACAGGGAAATACCAAAAGTAAGCATAACTGCAAACAAGCTCCAGCCTTTTGCGGCAGAATGATTCTTTATAAAAAAAGTAACCAGCCCTGCCAGCAACGGAATGAAAATAAGTAAATGAGGTATGGTGATATAATTACCGAACATTAAAATATATTTTACAAAAACAATTGAATAATAAATAATACTAAAATACCTACAACCATCAGCAACACATAAGTTCCCACCTGGCCACTCTGCAGCAAACGTATCTGCCTGCTGCCATAATTAACGGCCTTGCCTACCCCATTAACCAAACCATCAATTCCTTTTCTTTCAATGACATTGTTGAAAAAAGCAGCCAGCGACTGAATTGGTTTTACAATCACCACATCATACAATTCATCCACATACCATTTGTTGGCTACTATTTTCCCCAAACCTGTTTCTTCGCTGGTATCTTTTTCATATTTGCTGAATTTGTTCCAGGCATATAATAATGCAAACAAAGCACCTCCCACTGAAACCGCCATCAACAAATATTCAGTGGCATGCTCCAGAACTTTTACCGGTCCATGTTCTTTTACATATTCATTGGTATTGGCAAATACCGGTTCTAAAAATATTTCTAATTTATGGCCTCCATGCATAAACACTTCGGGTATGCCGATCCATCCGCCAACTACAGCCAATACAGCCAGTATGGCTAATGGAATAGTAATAGCAGCCGGGCTCTCATGCAGATGATGTTCCTGTTCAGGTGTGCCGCGGAATTTTCCAAGAAAGGTCATAGCATATAAACGGAACATATAAAAAGCAGTCATCAAAGCACCCGCTACCCCAATTCCCCAATACAAAGGATTTTGTTTAAATGCTTCGGCTAATATTTCATCTTTACTGAAGAACCCTGAAAAAGGCGGCATACCGGCAATGGCCAAACATCCCAATAAGAAAGTGATGTGGGTAATGCTCATGTATTTTTTTAAACCACCCATATTACGCATGTCCTGCTCGCCACCCATTGCATGTATTACACTGCCTGCACCAAGAAACAACAATGCTTTAAAGAACGCATGTGTCATTACATGAAATACAGCACCTGTGTAAGCACCAACGCCCAGGCCTAAAAACATATAACCCAACTGGCTAACGGTAGAGTAAGC
>JAYVUL010000362.1:0-3342 GCA_043787935.1 Chitinophagaceae bacterium
TGATAAAATTCCAAACACTTTTTTCAGTATTTCTACTGATACTGGTGTCTGATAACAGGGTGAGGTTATTTTCAATGATTGGAACCGCTCCCCAGTTCATCACTAAGAAACGATAGGCTAATGCTCTCATAAATCTTGCTTCAGCCAGGCCCATTTTTTTTGCATCTGGTGTAACACCGGAACCTGCATACTTATTGATGTTTTCAATGGCGAGATTAGATTGGCCCACCACGATAAAGAAGGAGCGCCAGGACGAGCCATTTTCTGGTGTGCCACCGGTTGTGTTGAAAAGAACATTCCCCCTGTCATTATAAGCAGAGTAGGCGGTTCCCGCTCTGAAATCGCCCAGGTTGTAAGATGCTTTATCATTGTAATCAAACCAAACCTTGCTATATAATAAACTGGTGGCAGCCTGAAGTTGTGCATCCGTTTTATAAAAGCTGGCATCAACAATGGCATCAGTTGGCGGCTTTTCAAGGAAAGTTTTTGAACAGCCCGCTATTAAAATTATTGGTAGTATCAATACAATCCAATAAATATGTTTTGAATTTTTCATTTTCATAAATAGTTTAAAAATTTACACCAATAATAAATGTATAAACCGGGGTCAGGGGATACCTGCCAAAATCCAGCCCGATGGCCTGGTTACCCGCTCCGGCATCTCTTCCTACATAAGCACCTACTTCAGGATCGAATCCGGTATAATTAGTGATCGTTGCTATATTTTGTCCGCTAAGGGTAACCTTTACACCCTTTACAATTTTTTGTTTTGAAAGTAAGTTGGCTGGCAGATTATAAGACAATGAAACATTCTTGAGTCTAACAAAAGATCCATCCTCCACCCATTTGGTGGTTGGTCGGGAATAGTTACCGTTAGGGCCATAAGATATTCTGGCTACATTTGAATTTGGATTGGCGAGTATCCATTCTCCTCCCGAATTTTGTGCTGGCTTTGCATAATCCATGGTAGTTAGTAACAGGTTTCTACTTAAGTTGATATTATTTGGATTACTGTTCTTTTTGGCCATGTAATTATAAATATCATTACCCAATGTGCTGGTAATTAAAATACTCAGGTCAAATCCTTTGTAGGTAAAAGTATTGGTAAATCCACCAAACATTTTTGGCCATGGATTACCAATATTGGTTTCATCGAAGGTATTAATGATACCGTCCGGCACGCCATTAGGGCCACTGATATCTTTAAATTTAACATCACCTACCCATATTCCATTCACCTGTTCGGTAGGAAGTCTTTTACCCTGGTTATCTACAGGAACGGCGCTCTTATTAATTTCATCAATTGTTTGAAATAAACCTTCTTCAACATATCCTCTGAACATCCATGGCGCCTGGCCTACGGAAGAACGTTGGGTCCAATCCTCCAACCACCAGGATGTACGACTAACAAAAGCTGCATCAGAGTAGAAGCTCTTGATCTTGGTTTCAAATGAAGAAATATTTAAATTAGATTCCCACCTGAAGTCCTTTGTTATAATATTAGTGGTGTTTAATGTGAAACCCCATCCTTTATTTTGAAGCGATCCAAGGTTTACTGTTGGAGATCCAACTGAACCTGTTCCATTGGTACCCATATACCATGGTAATGGATTTTCCATCAACAGGTTCTTGGTTTCTTTAACGTAGTAATCAAATTCCAGTGTGATCCTGTTTTTAATGAATCCCACGTTAAATCCAATATTATTTGTTTTGGTTTCTTCCCACTGAAGCTGAGGATTGCTATACCTGGAAGGTAAAAAGCCCGTACCCGTTGGGGTTGCTCCGGTGGATAAGGGTGAATAGATTCCACCGCCACCACCCTGGTTACCGGTAGTACCTGTTTCAACTCGTAATTTCAAATCACTTATCCAGTCAACCTTGAAAAATTTCTCCTGTGAAATTCTCCATGCTGCAGATAAGGAAGGGAAAGTACCCCATTTATTTTCCGGTCCAAAGTTTGCAGAACCATCCTTTCTGATCGTTCCGGTTAAAAGGTACCGGTTGTCGTAATTATAACTAAGCCTCCCAAGATAGGATTCCATCGCCCATTGACCGGAACCTCCGTAGTTATTTGCGGTGATCGGGTCACCTGCATTTAAATCAAGAATATCATTGGTAAGAAATCCTGTTCTGGAAGCGCCAACATTTTTCCAGTTGGATGCCTGTGATTCATGACTTGCCATCACACTGATATTATGTTTTTCAATTTGTTTGTTATATTCAAACAATTGGTTCCAGTTCCAATAGCTGTTATTACTGGTTCCACTTTGTAAAGATGCGGTAACATTTCTTGCCCAGCCAATGGCATAAGTAGGTTGATAATAAGTAGAGTTGGAATAAGTTACATTGGCATTTAAAGAGGTTCGGAAGGTAAGGTCTTTCGTAAGTTTAATACCAATATTTAAACCGCCCAAAAACTGCCTTCTTAACAGGTTATTTGTTTTTAAGGTAGCTATCGCAATCGGGTTAACCGGTGCAAACTGATTAGCTCCGTTGGTAATATCACCACCGCCCCAGCTGCCATCAAGGTTTTTAACAGGTATCTGTGGGGTTAATTGAAGCGCATCAGAAATTACATTCTCCTGGCTGGTGGTAAGGTCTTCATCAGTTTGATTAAAACTAAGGTTGGTTCCAATGGTAACCCATTCCCTTGGCTTGTTATCAAGGTTTAACCGCATGCCATATCTTTTAAAACCCGAGCCAATAGCCACCCCTTCCTGGTTAAGGTATTCACCGGAAAGGTAATAGGCAGATTTATCATTTCCTCCGCTCATACTCAACTGGTGCTTTGACATTGGTGTCGTATTAAATAATTCGCCCTGCCAATCTGTTCCACTGCCCAGCAACGTAGGATCAAGAAATTCTCCCTGGGTTTGTCCACCTGCAACTGTATGAAATTCTTTTACCATTTGCGCATATTGTTGCAAATCCATTACCTCCAAATGTTGGGGAGGTGTCTGAAGGCTATATTGAAAACCATAACCAATTTTTGCGTCCCCGCTTTTTCCCCGCTTGGTTGTAATCAGAATTACCCCATTGGTAGCTCTGGAACCATAAACTGCCGTTGCTGAAGGACCCTGCAATATTTGTATATCCTGTATGTCAGCCGGATTAAGACCGGACAGGGGATTGGCGGAACTTTGTGCTCCAAATGAAACCGGTTGCCCGGGAATTTGAATACCATCCACTACATATAGTGGTTCTGTACTTCCGTTAATGGAACTTACCCCCCTGATGTTTACAGATATTCCACCACCTGGCTGGCCAGAGTTTTGAGTTACATAAACGCCTGCTGCTCTGCCCTGAATGGCTTGTTCAATAGTTGTGTTTACTGTTTTTTCC
>JAYVUL010000363.1:0-2959 GCA_043787935.1 Chitinophagaceae bacterium
GGAAAGCCCCCTGATCCCCGAAGGAGGAACTTAGTAGGGGCAGCATTGCTAACAACCGGTATTTTTTTTAATTGGATGAGGTATAATAAATATTAATTACAGTGTGTTTGAAATTACATAGCAATGAAAATCACCTTGATTTGAATATTAAAAATGAAGGAAGAAAACCAGGAAGATAATAATCAAAGTTTACCCCCGGAGTTGATACAACAGGAAAGGATCATCATCTCCGGTGGCGGAACGGGCGGCCATATTTTTCCGGCAATAGCAATTGCAAATGCTATTTTGAAATTACAACCACAAACACAAATATTGTTTGTTGGTGCCAAAGGTAAAATGGAAATGGAAAAAGTTCCATTGGCAGGATATAGAATTGAAGGATTGGACATTGCAGGATTTAACAGGAGTTCTTTGATAAAAAATATAGGCTTGCCTTTTAAGCTGATTAAAAGTTTTATCCAGGTAAGAAAAATTTTTAAATTATTTAAACCCACGGCGGTGGTTGGTGTGGGAGGATATTCAAGTTTTCCGGTACTTAGGTTTGCACAGGCAAATGGTATCAATACATTTATTCACGAAAGCAATTCATTTGCAGGCAAATCGAATATTTTATTAGGGAAAAAGGCAACTAAAATATTTGTTGCCACGGATGGTATGGAAAAGTTTTTCCCTGTAAATAAGCTGGTGATCTCGGGTAACCCCGTAAGAGAAAGTATCACCCAAAGTAATGTTACCAGGGAAGATGCGCTCCGCTTTTTTGATCTCCGGCCTTACCAAAAAACCATCCTTGCAATTGGTGGAAGCCTGGGAGCAAAAAGCATCAACGAGGCGCTGGCTGCTGGTGTTGAAGATTTTGAAAAAAATGATCTTCAACTGATCTGGCAAACCGGAAAACCTTTTGCAGAAAAGGGAAAAGCCAGTGCATCCGGCAGATCCAATATTTGGGTAAATGATTTTATAACTCAAATGGAATATGCCTATGCAGCGGCAGATGTGGTGATCAGCAGAAGCGGGGCAATGTCAATTGCTGAATTATGTATAATGAAAAGGCCGGCTGTATTTGTGCCTTTTCCATTTGCCGCAGAGGACCACCAAACGGTAAATGCACAAAAGTTAGTTAATAAAAATGCCGGACAAATGATAAAAGACAATGAAGCGTTGGTGAAGTTGGTACCGGCAGTAATTCAACTTTCCAAAGACAACCAAAAGCTGCAGGCATTAAGTACCAATATCAGCAAATTGGCCATCGAAAATGCAGATGAGATCATTGCAGCAGAAATATTGAGATCGATGCGTAAGGCAGTAGTTTGCTGTAACAAGTGAATAAAACAAAAGAGTTAAAAAAGAGATAGGGTACATAACGGGAGGATGAATTATTGGGATCATGATTATTTCACATTTCGCTAATACCATTGACCAATTATTAAATGAAAGAATACAATAAAATATTAGCGTTTTTGCATTCTACCAGGCAGGTGGCTGAAGATGCACCGGCGGCTGTTTACTTTCTTGGAATTGGAGGAATTGGCATGAGTGCGCTCGCCCGGTATTTTAAATCCCTGGGTGTGCAGGTAAGTGGTTACGACAAAACTGAAACAGCTTTAACAAAGCAATTGTCAGCCGAAGGTATCCACATACATTATGAAGACAATATAGGGCTCATTGAAAAA
The DNA here is from genome assembly GCA_043787935.1 of Chitinophagaceae bacterium. Taxonomy (GTDB): domain Bacteria; phylum Bacteroidota; class Bacteroidia; order Chitinophagales; family Chitinophagaceae; genus Ferruginibacter. The sequence continues at coordinate 1,671 of JAYVUL010000363.1, forward strand.
ACAGCGCAGTTGGTTGTATATACACCAGCTGTACCCAAGGACCACGGGGAATTAAATTTCTTCCTGCAAAATAATTATACGGTGGTAAAACGTAGTGATGTATTGGGGGCAATCACCGCCAACTCATTTAATATTTGCATTGCCGGAACGCATGGCAAAACAACCACCAGCACCATGGTAGGGCATATACTACGTCACAGTGGGTTTGGTTGTAATGCATTCCTGGGTGGTATCTCTGTAAATTATAACAATAATTTCTGGCGCAGCGAAAACAATGTTGCAGTAGTAGAAGCGGATGAATATGACAGGAGCTTTTTGAAATTGAGTCCGGATATAGCGGTTATCTCCTCCATGGATCCCGATCACCTGGATATTTATGGTTCTGCAGAAAATATGGAACAGGCATTTATTGATTTTTCAGCAAGGATAAAACCCGGTGGATTATTAATCAGCAAATACGGATTAACGCGAAATGATTCGCTGCAGGCAGACAATCAACTGTCTTATCACCTGGATGACCCTGCAGCCAATATTTATGCATCCAATATTAAAACGAATAATGGGAGTTATCAGTTTGATGTAGTGATGAAAAATGCAAATGCCGCAGCATGGCAATTGAAGGAGGTAGCGTTGAATATGGGGGGAAAACACAATATTGAAAATATCATTGCTGCCATTGCAGTTGCCCACCAGCTTGGGATAGATGACGAAAAAATAAAAGTGGCAGTTGCTGATTTTAAGGGTGTAAAAAGAAGATTTGAATATATACTGAAAAGCAATAAACAGGTTTTTATTGATGATTATGCGCACCATCCTGAAGAATTAAGGGCACTTATAACAGGTGCAAAAAGTATGTTCAGTAATAAGAAATGCGTGATAATATTTCAGCCGCATTTGTTCAGTAGAACCAGGGACCTGGCGGATGGTTTTGCAGAAGTATTGGATCTGGCAGATGATATTATTCTTTTACCTATTTACCCCGCAAGAGAATTGCCAATGGAAGGGGTAAGCAGCGGAATGATTATAGAACGGATGCACAGTGAAAATAAGATAGTGATGAGCAAGGAGGACCTGCTAAAACATTTACAACTTGAAAAAGATGCCCACGTAGAGGAGGGATTTGAAGGCATGGTTTTAATTACAGCTGGTGCAGGTGATATTGACACATTGGTAGAACCTATTAAAAAAATATTAAGGAATGAATATTGAGTGAAGCAGTTGAGTGGTACCACATCCGCTATTACCTATTCACCTTTTCAGTTATGGCAAAAAAGCAAATTATAAAGAAC
>JAYVUL010000364.1:0-6739 GCA_043787935.1 Chitinophagaceae bacterium
CTGCCGGTGATTTTTGCCCCGGTTTCAAAATCTACAAGGGCATATTTTTTTATCAGTTCCCAATGCGGTTGTGCGCCGGCAGGCAAAGCTGGTTTTTCGCCACCTTCCCTTACCACTTCATTTTCTTCCGGTGTTTTGCCTTTGGGTACAGATGAATGTGGCAGGTTAGGCAGCTTTACCAGTTCCTCCTGTAATTCTTTTTCGGTTGTGTTTAACTGCTCATTAAGTTGCTGTATGGAAAACTTGTGCCGGCCCACCAACTGCTTTTTTTCTTCTGCTTCATCCTTTTCACCTTTACTCATCAACAAACCAATTTCTTTACTGGCGGTATTCATGGCAGCCTGCAGGGTTTCGCTCTCCACTTTTAGTTTTCTTACGGCTTCATCCAGCGCTATTACTTTATCCACAACAGTAAGGTCTGAAAAGTGTTTGTGGCCGATCCTTTCTTTTACGAACTCAATATTTTGCCTGATGAAATTTACCTGTAACATTTGTTTAAAAAATTTTGGCAAAGGTAATGGATAGAGGCCTCATCACACATCCTCTTCTCCAAAAGATGGGATGCGGCCTTTCCTGATATTTCCTGACATGGCATCTTTCACAGCACCATTTTTATTGTAGGCCGGCAAGGGTAAAATCTTCCGGCTTTTATATACATATTTCTCTGCTTATGCTCAGGATGCAGGACGTTTTTTCCCAGGTTTAAGTATATTCTTAATTTGAACTCTTCATTTGTTATTCTTGAAAAACTTTTTATTATTTTACTTCTGCCCTCAAAGTTCTCCTTTAGGGGATAGGGGTTATATTTGCAAAATGCAACAGGCGAAAGACGATTTACAGGTGAGGTGGCTGAAGCTGCGGATAATGCTGAAAGAAAAATACGGTATTAAGCCCGAAATGGATGGCATCCTTTTTTTAATCGGGGTACAGGAACTGGGCACTGCCAAACAGGAATATACAAAGGAACAGAAGCAGGACCTTATGCACATTGCGGTGTGCACCTTACTGGCGCAGAGTGGTTATTATACGCTGTCTGGATACGACGAAGAAGGCTGGCCCCATTTCGATCAGCTGAAGCCACTGCCGGAGTTTAATTTATTTGAGCAGGAAAATTTTTTAAAAGACCATGTATTGCTTTACTTCGACCAGTTTTTATAAAAAAATCCCTCTTTATTTTTCATCAACAACCTACTGTAAATTACTAGTATGAACAGGATTTTTACCATCATTTTATTGGCCACAGCATTTTTTATTTCAGCAGATGCAACCGGGCAGGCAAAGAAAAAGCCCGTAAAAAAAACAGTAACCCAAAAAACAGGTAAGGTGGCCGCAAAGCCTGCCACAGCAACCTTGAAAGAAGTGGAGAAGGAGCAATTCAATAAAGTAAAAATCACCACCGACTTTGGAGATATTGTAATCCGGCTGTACAATAAAACCCCGAGGCACCGGGATAATTTTATCAAACTGGTGAAGGAACATTTTTACGACAGCCTGCTTTTTCACCGGGTGATAAACTCATTTATGATACAGGGAGGAGACCCCGGCAGCAAAACAGCCCCTCCGGGTGCCATGCTGGGTAATGGAGACGTTGGTTATACCATACCTGCAGAATTTGATTCTTCGTTATACCATAAGAGAGGAGCGTTGTGTGCTGCCAGAACGGAGAACCCGGAAAAGGCGAGCAGCGGATGCCAGTTTTACATTGTGCAGGGAAGGCAAAGCAGCGACATTGACCTTGATAATATCCAAATGCGCAACCATACCTTGTATACACCCGCACAGCGGATGACATACAAAATGAATGGCGGTACACCTTTCCTGGATATGAACTATACGGTTTTTGGTGAGGTGGAAAGCGGTATGGAAGTGGTAGATAAGATAGCCCTGGTGGAAAAAGACGGCAACAACAGGCCACTGAAAGACATCAGGATGAAAATGGATATCCTGGAATAATTTTTTTTTGCCCGGATAAAAATATTTCATTTAAAAATTAGCAGGTAGTTATTTAACTTGCAGCCACTTTATACGATCACCTAATCATTTCAAACAAACTATATGAACATTCCTGCTAACCTTCGCTACACCAAAGACCACGAATGGATCTCATTAGAAGGCAATGTTGCCACTATTGGCATCACTGATTTTGCCCAGGGCGAATTGGGTGACATTGTGTATGTTGATATTTCAGCTAAAGGCAAAGCGCTGGCTGCTGAAGAAGTGTTTGGTACGGTGGAAGCGGTTAAAACGGTAAGTGACCTTTTTTTACCGGTAAACGGAACGGTAACCGAAATAAACCCTGCACTGGAGGCTCAACCAGAACTGGTAAACAGCGATCCTTATGGAGCAGGCTGGATGGTAAAGATGACAGTGGATAACCCTGCCGATGTAGATGCATTGTTAGATGCAGCTGCCTACGGCGCATTGGTTTCTTAAATACTGCAATGGAATTGAATAATTACGCTCAATTGAGGGTTTCAAAATTTTTGCCAGGCATCGCCTGGTTTTTATTTGGGCTTTTCCTGATATGTTTGCCGGGCAAGGATGTGCCGAAATCAGCTTTATTTGATATTGCGGGTTTTGATAAGCTGGTTCATGCCAGCCTCTTCGGGGGCATTGTGTTTTTATTTTGTATGCCTTTTAAGAAAGCCGCAATACAAAGGCAGGATAAAATAAACCTCTTTATCAGGATAACAATGGCAGCCTGCGTTTGGGGGATCACCACGGAGTTTATCCAAAAATATTTTATACCCGGAAGGCAGTTTGAACTGGTGGATTGGGCCGCCGACAGTTTGGGCGCTGTCATTGCTTTTTTTATATCCAAAAAATTTTTTCTTTAAATCCCCCCTGGTAATTAAGTTTCTTTAAGGGGTATCGCTTTTCTGCGGAAAATTGCTGCTTGCGAAGCTTTTAGTATATTTGCCTATATGTATCAGATAGACACGATGGAGTACAATACTACTAGAAAGTATTTAATCATGAGAGAGTATGGCCGCCATATACAAAAAATGGTGGATTATCTTTTAACCATAGAAGATAAAGAAAAACGCCAGCGCAATGCAATGGCATTAATAGAGTTGATGGGTTTCCTTAACCCACATTTAAAAAATGTAGAAGACTTCCGCCATAAGTTATGGGATCATTTATTTTTAATCAGCGATTTTAAACTGGATGTGGAAAGCCCATACCCTATTCCTACACGGGAAACACTTAAGGCAAAACCAGAGCCGCTGGGCTATCCAAAACGATACCCTAAGTTCAATCATTTAGGAAAAAATATTGAGGTGGTGATCAATAAAGCATTGAAAGAAGAGAACCCTGAAAAACGCCAGGGCTTTGCCAATGCCATTGCTTATTACATGAAGCTTACGTACAGCAACTGGCATAAAGAGCTGGTGCATGATGACAACATACAAACTGAACTGAGTAGTATTACAGACGGCCAATTGGAGTTTAATAACCGCCCGTTTGTGAAGCACAGAACAGACAATATTGAAAGGGAAGATTATAGGTCTGGTGCTGGTAGTTACCGTAAAAATTTTGGTCAACGAAATAACAATGGCGGCAGGGATAACCGTGGCGGCAGCAGTGGCAGGGATAACCGCAGTGGTGGTGGCGGCAACAGGGATAACCGCGGCGGCAGTCCCGACAACAGGAGCAGCAACCGTAATTTTAAAAAGCGGTATTAAATAAGCTTTAGTAAATCAATTTAATTTGCCCTGGTTCAATTTCCATTGATATCAGGGTTTTTTATTTACATTCCTCATCAGCTTTATTTATTTTAGCAGCCATTATTCATTTTTTACTACAAGCATTTACAATATGAGTTCATTCCAGGTAAGAGGCGGCAAAAAATTGTCCGGGGAAATAACACCCCAGGGTGCAAAGAACGAGGCTCTGCAAATTATTTCTGCAGTTTTATTGACACCTGAAAAAGTTACCATCAACAATATACCGGATATCATTGATGTAAACCTGCTGATTGAATTGCTGGGGGAAATGAAAGTTAAGATAGACAGGGTGAGCAGGGATACCTGCGTTTTCCAGGCAGATGAGGTGGATGTGGAATACCTGAGCAGCCCGGATTATCATAAAAAAAGCGGCAAATTGCGTGGCTCTGTAATGCTTGCCGGACCTATGCTGGCAAGGTTTAAGAAAGCATATATACCAAAACCCGGTGGCGATAAAATTGGCCGCAGGCGGTTAGATACACACATTGCCGGCTTTGAAAAATTAGGAGCTTCTTTTCAATATAACAGTGATGGCTATTTTTATTTAACCGCCAGGGAAATGAAAGGTGCCACCATACTGCTTGATGAACCCAGCGTAACCGGTACTGCCAATATTGTGATGGCTGCGGTGATGGCAAAAGGCCTAACTACCATTTACAATGCAGCCTGCGAACCTTACCTGCAGCAGTTGTGCAAAATGCTCAACCGCATGGGCGCAAAAATCAACGGCATTGCCAGCAATATGCTTACCATTGAAGGGGTGGATTATCTCGGTGGTACCGAACACCGCATGTTGCCGGATATGATTGAAGTGGGCAGTTTTATTGGTCTTGCTGCAATGACACAAAGCGATATTACCATAAAAAATGCAGGGTTGGAAAGCCTGGGTGTAATACCGGAAAGATTTCAACAACTGGGCATACAGATGAATTTTAAGGGTGATGATATACATATTCCTTCGCAGGATCTTTATGAAATTCAGCGGTACATGGATGGAGGCGTATTAACCATTTATGATCATCCCTGGCCGGGCTTCACTCCAGACCTGTTGAGTATTGTGCTGGTAACAGCCATACAGGCAAAGGGCAGTGTGCTCATTCATCAAAAGATGTTTGAGAGCCGTTTGTTTTTTGTAGATAAGTTGATTGATATGGGGGCGCAGATTATTTTATGCGATCCGCACAGGGCGGTGGTAATTGGTTTGGAGAGGGAACAAAAGTTAAGAGGGATCACTATGAGCAGCCCGGACATAAGGGCTGGTGTGGCGCTGCTGATAGCCGCTTTGAGTGCAGAAGGAAAAAGCACCATTCAAAATATTGAACAGATTGACCGGGGATACCAGCAGATTGATCTGAGATTGCAAGCTTTGGGTGCTGATATAATGCGGATGAGTTAATGTAAAAATCTGCAATTGAGTTACTGTTTACTACCTTCTTTTTGTGTTTGGCTTTTCTTTCTTTTCTTTGCACATGCCCATCAACAATAAGATCATTATCATCACCGCACCTTCGGGAGCAGGTAAAACCTCCATTACGCATCACCTGATGCAGCATTTTCCGCAACTGGCATTTTCTGTTTCTGCTGCCACCCGGCAGGCAAGGGGGACTGAAAAAAATGGAGTGGATTATTATTTCATGAGTGCAGATGAATTCAAACAAAAAATACAGCACAACGAATTTGTGGAATGGGAAATGGTGTATGAAGGGAAATATTACGGCACCTTAAAAGCTGAACTGCAGCGGATTTGGGACAATAATCAAATTCCTATTTTAGATATTGACGTAAAAGGGGCCATCCATGTAAAACAACAATTTCCGGATTCAGCCCTTACCATTTTTATTGAACCTCCATCAGTGGCCGAATTGAAAAACAGGTTAGAGAGCCGTGGCACCGAAACGCCAGAGTCTTTAGCAGCAAGGGTAAATAAAGCGGCCTACGAAATTTCATTTAAAGACCAATTTGATAAACAGATAATAAATGATAATTTAGAAGAGGCCCGTGAAAAAGCCGTAGCGATAGTAAACCAGTTTATTGTTCATTCGTAATCAACAGGGCGGTTACCCCTATCACCATTAAAATACCCAGTTGCCGGCAGGGTATTTCTTTGGAACTTAAATATTTATGTTGCCTGGCCAATTTGCAGTTATCCCCTATAGGCTGTACCGTAATAACTCCATTGCAACAGGGTGAATATTATAAATGGTATCCTGTTTATAGATTTTTAAATCCTGGTATTTTTAATTCAGGTAATGGGACAAAAAAGCAGCAATTGAATCGATTAAAATACGATCTAATCCTCCCACCACTCGGTTTTTATGTATACTTTTATACTCCAATTTTTATTTCACTATATAATATTCTTACCATGTCGCCATTTAACTTAAGTTTACCTGTTGCCATTGGTTGCGACCATGCCGGCTTCGATTGCAAGGAAGACCTCATTTCTTTTTTAGAAGGGGAAAGTGTGGCATTTAAAGATTTCGGCACCTACAATAAAGATTCAGTTGATTATCCCGACTTTGCCCACCCGGTGGCATCTGCTGTAGAAAAAGGAGAAGCTGCATTTGGTATTTTGCTCTGTGGCAGTGCTAATGGTGTGGCCATTACGGCCAACAAACACCAGGGAGTAAGGGCTGCCATCTGCTGGGGAGAAGAATTGGCTGAACTGGCCCGTAAACATAACGATGCCAACGTGATCTGTATACCAGCCCGTTTTGTAAGAGACGGAGATGCAGAAAAAATGCTCGACATTTTTATGAATACAGCTTTTGAAGCCGGCCGCCATTCCCTAAGGGTGGATAAAATTGCCTGCTGAAAAATAAATTGATTCATTGATACTGATTTAGGCAGTACCCAAATGCAACTGTAACTGATCGATAAAAAATCGCAACCTGAAATAAAAACAGATCATGCCACTGAAAAAGTCTTTTCTTTCCGTAAGCTTATGCATTATGCTTTGTACAGCTTTTGCACAGGCAGATGATGCTTCACAATTTGCAGCTAGCATAACC
>JAYVUL010000365.1:0-15570 GCA_043787935.1 Chitinophagaceae bacterium
CTGGGGAATTACCAGGGCCATTTCTGGTGTGCGGAATTTGTTATAGAATGGCAGGTAATCAAATAGAAAATTATTAAAGGCCGGAAAGTTTTTTCCCATGGCCAGAATAATTCCCAGCATACTGGCAGTCAAGATCCACCATTTATGTTTGTTACCTAAAAAAAACATCCCTAATACAAACAGGCAGCAAACCACGGTACCTAGATAAGCAGGGCCGCTGGTAAAAGGTTTATCGCCCCAGTACAGCCTGCCTGATAAATTAGCTCCAATATTGAGTGCCTGGTCTTCGGGTACGTTCAACTTTTCCGTTAGGTAACTTACCACATGAGAGTTCTCAGAAAGCTTTGGAAAAATAGAATACTCCTCATCTCTTTTTGAAAAATAGGTACCATAACCTTTTACACCGGGGAACAATAAACTAAAACTTTCGGCCTTATCATTGCTCCATTGAAAAGCATAGTCTCTGGAGAGGCCGGTGGTTTTGTTATTGGTCGTTTTAGTATCCGCTGCTCCGGCTTTATTATCCATCACCAACTGCCCTCCACGTTTGGAGTATTTGGCAAAATCATACACCGGGAACAAGATCACCGCATTGATCAGCACGCCAAATAAGGCGCCCCCAATAGCAAGTGGCAGCGCTTTTCCCATGTGGGCAAACTCTTTTTCCCTTATCCATTTTATTATAAAGAATAAAGTCATAATGCCAATGGTCAAAAAGAGGTAGTAGCTGATCTGCTGGTGGTTTTGCATCACATGCAGGGTGGTAAATACTGCCGTTGATACAAAGCCGGCAATATATTTTTTATCAAACAGCAGCAGCACCGAACCGATCAGCGCCGGGGCATATGCCATAGCCAGCAGTTTGGTATCGTGGCCCGCAACTACCAGTATCGGGTTATAGGTAGCATAGGCAAATGCAAGGCTGCCCAGTATGGCTACATATGGACGAATACGTATGCACATGCAAAAGAAATAAAAACTGATGCAGCACAAAAAGAAAAAGTTGAAGGGTTTGGGCAGCCACAGTTGAAGGGTTTTGTTGATATATTGGAATGGAGATACCGGCCCTTCAAAAACAATATTAAAAGCTGGCATACCGCTAAACATACTGCTGGCCCATAAGGGGAACACTCCGTGTTTTTCTTTGTACACATCACTCTGGTGACGCATACTCTCCACTGCGGTTACATCACTCTGCTGCAGTACAACGCCGCTTTCCAGCGCAGGCTTACAAAAGATAAGGGCTACTATTAAAAAAACAGCCACCGCCACCAGGTGGGGTGCAAGGGTTTTAAAACTGATATTTTTCATGCAAGGTTTTTAATAATAAGGCGGCAAATTAACTTAAATATGTTGAGTAAAAAAGGGCAGGGGCAAAGATTGAAAATACGTGGGTAAGGAATTGGTTTATATTTTTAGTACCGGCAAAGGGTTTTTATTATGCCGCCCTGGCAGGAATTGTGTTGCACATTCAAACCACTTTTTTTACAGCATCATTTTATAAACAATTTTAAATTTCGTAAATGGGGCAGAATGAATAAATTTTACAACTGTTGCCCCCACAGCAAAACTCAATAATGCGGCAATGACTTTTAAGAATATTCTTAACCAAATCATTACCACAATCTTACTTCGCTCATGTACCTTTATTCATTAAAACAAAACTATGGGAAAGTTTCACCATTCCATCAAACCGGCACACAGGGAATTTATCCTGCAGCAGCATATCTTTTTTGTTGCCACAGCACCATTGAGTGCAGCAGGCAGGGTAAATCTTTCACCTAAAGGATTGGATTGTTTCCGGGTATTGTCGGATCAACAGGTAGCCTATATGGATCTTATCAGTAGTGGAAACGAAACGTCGGCCCATACCTTAGAGAATGGCCGCATCACCATCATGTTCTGTTCTTTTGTTGCCACCCCCAATATTTTACGGTTGTATGGAAAAGGCTTTGCAGTATTACCAGGCACCATGGAATGGGAGCAATATGCCCACCAGTTCACGATTTATCCGAGCACCCGGCAAATTATCGTTGCAGATATTGATTTGGTACAAACTTCCTGTGGTTTTGGTGTTCCAATGTTTGATTACACCGGCGAAAGGGATATTCATTTTGAATGGGCAGAAAAGAAAGGAAACGAAGGCCTTCAGGGGTACGTGCAGCAAAATAATTTGAAAAGCCTTGACGGGTTGCCAACTGATCTAGGATTAACAGCAAGGGCAAAAGGGCTTTGATGCAGCTGCCTTATTTAATCGTTGATGCAAAAAAAATATCCCGCCAACAGTTGTACCTTTATTTAAATTATTTACGTATTTCATGCAAGACGAACTTTTAAGGGCCTGGGAAAAAAAATCGGGTGACCGGCAAAAATTATATAAAAATTACCTGCACCGGGCAGATAAGAATAAAGTGTTGAAAGCCTTGCCGGAACTGCATGAAGAAGCGTTCAGTAAGATCGACTGCCTGCAATGCGGCAACTGCTGCAAGGGATATTCGCCAAGGTTTAAAACACCAGATATAAAAAGGATCGCCAAACATTTGAAAATGAAAGATGGCGACCTCATCAATGATTATCTGAGGGTGGATGAAGAAGGCGATTATGTGATGAGGGCTGCCCCCTGCTCTTTTTTGGGCGAGGATAATTACTGCAGCATCTATGAAGTTCGCCCTTCTGATTGCGAACGTTTTCCATACACCAATGAAGATGTGCTGCTCAAGCGCCAGCCACTTACGTTGAAAAACTCAAGTTTTTGCCCGGCGGTTTATTATGTGCTGGAGAAATTAATGGAAATTCATCGTTAGCCCCAGGTTGCGCTGAAATGTAAGCTGGATGACCGATACCTTAAAGTGTAAGTTCAGCATAGGCTGCACCAAGCGGTCTGTCAATGCCATCGCCTTTCCACTCAGGAGCACCGGGTATTGCTGTGGCTTTTAATATTTCAGCTTTGCTTTTGCCGGCTTTAATTTCAGTCTCAACAAACTGCAACGTTTTCCCCAGGTAATCTCCAAACATTTTCAGGTCATCACGCTTTACTACAACATCGTATCCATCAGCAGCATGGCCGCAAACATATTTTGTTTTTTTGTTGAAGGCAGCGGTGGTTTTATCTAAAACCGTTATCCAGTTGCTCATACTGGCACCTGCAGAATTATCAACAAAGGGGTGCCGCCGGTTGAACATCAGGTCTCCTAGGTGCACAATATTGGCTTTTTTAAAATGTACCAGACTGTCGCCATTAGTATGGCCCGCCCCAAAATAATGAAGGCAGATTTCTTCTTTGCCGATGGTTTCACACCAGGTATTACTATAGGTCTGATCAGGGTACAATTGCTGGTCTTCATTCTTTTTTTCTTTGGCCACTCTTTCCTGGTTAGCTTTTGAATTTTCGTGGGCCAATACATGCTGTACCAAGCCTTTAAAAGAAATATTGCCCAAAGTATGGTCGCCATGATGATGCGTATTGATGAGCAGGCGGAAAGGCTGTTCACTTTTCTTTTTCAGTTCATCAATTAAATGTTGCGATGTATCTGGGAATTGGGCATCTACTACCACAATGCCTTCCTTGGAAATCATAAATAAAATAGTGCCCCCCCGTTCTGTAAATATCCCTATATCGTCTGTCAGCATTTTTATTTTCCAGTTGGGGTCTGCAATAAGCTGTGCCAATGTTTTACCGCTGAATAGGGCAATTGCCGCCAGGATAGTACTGCCGTTTTGGAGGAAGGTTCTGCGTTGCATAAAAAATTATTTAGGATATAAAGTTATGGTACTTCAGTAAAAGCAGGATGAAATGGTAAACACAAATTGTTTGGGGAAAGTTCAATAATAATGTTCAGTAAAAGAGTGAGTAATAATTCTTTTTAATAAAAATGCGGAATAGAAAAGTCGTTTGTGTCAGTGCAGTCATATGCAATTACAAAAGCCCTGCTAATACAAAGCATGCTCCTAGTACTCCAGTTTTTTAAGCGAAGGAGCCTTGAACCAGGTAGCTATAACAATAAGTATTGTCATGCAGCCGCCAAAAACAACAGAATGTACCACCCCCATTAATTTGGCTGCTACACCACTTTCAAACTGGCCGATCTCGTTCGATGAATTGATGAACATAGAATTCACACTCATCACCCGGCCCCTCAATTCGTCGGGTGTTTTTAGTTGAATGATGTTGCTGCGTACCACCACACTCACACCGTCGAGCACCCCGCTTACCAGCAAAGCTATAAAGGAAAGCCAGTACCATTTTGATAAGCCAAAAATGATAATGCAGGCACCAAAGCCGGCAACGGCAAATAATAATTTAATGCCCTGTTTCTTTTTTAAGGGAGATAACGTAAGGCCGATGACCATCATTATGGACCCGATATCAGTGGCTGCATTCAACCAGCCAAAACCGATTGGCCCCACATGTAAAATGTCTTTTGCATACACTGGCACCATAGCCACTGCACCTCCAAAAAGTACTGCAAAAAGATCCAGTGTTAATGCAGCCAATACTTCCTTCGTTTTAAAAACATATTTTAATCCTTCGCTAACAGCTTCCAGTGTTTTTTTATCCGTGCTGATGCCGGGAGGCTTTTCTTTGAGTTTTGACAAAAAGAATAAACCCGTAAAAATTAAGGTGATGATCACAATAAATGTTCCTGAAATATGAAACCAGGCAATTAAAAAACCAGCCGCCGCATGCCCGGTAATACTGGCAATTAACCAACTGGTGGAACTTAATTGAGAGGCCGTTGTTAACAGGTTCCTTGGCACCAGCGAAGCAATGATGGCGCTGAAACTTGGCCCGGAAAAAGCACGGATGCAGCCGGTAAAAAAAATGACGCTGTAAATGGAAATGATGATGAGCTTATCTCCAAAGGAATGCTGGAACCAATTGGTGGAAGTACCTAATAAGATAAGGGCACATACGCCAAACAGGAAAACGGTGCGGAGAAGCAATTTTCTTTTTTCGCTTTTGTCTATTACATAACCGGCATACAAAGAAAAACCAACAGCAGGGATGGCTTCAGCTAACCCGATCATTCCAATGTAAAAAGCGTCCCCTGTTAATTCATACATCCACCACGATACCAGGGTACCCATCATTCGCAGGCCCATGATAAAAACAAAACGTCCAGCAACAAAATTTCTGAATTCCGGAATGCGTAATGCTGCCAGGGGAGAGTGGTTCAATAGTTGTTCAGTTGGTGATGGGTAAAGGTAAAAACTAATCCACCAATATTTAAGGAAAGCTGTTTTTATGGTAAGGTTAAATAATGCTGCCCATGCTCATATTCTTTGTCCAGTGCATCCAGAATTATTTTCACATGCTCTTCATTATCTAAAAAATTGGCATTGGAAGCATCTACAAACAGTGTTTTAATATTGTGTTGTTTTATATACTGGGTGTAAGTTTCCTGTAACTGAAAAAGGTAGTCATTCGGAATACTTTGCTCATATTCCCTGTTCCTTTTTTTAATGTTCTCTTTTAATTTACTTACCGGCGTGTGCAGGTAAATTAAAATGTCCGGCTGCAGTATTTGCGGGTTGATGATGTCAAATAATTTTTGATATAGCCTGAACTCTTCACTGGATAAATTCACCTTGGCAAACAGGAGGCATTTGGTAAAAAGGTAATCAGATACCGTAATGGTTTGAAACATATCCTTCGTTTGCAGCATTTCTTTCAGTTGTTTGTATCGCTCCGCCATAAAAAACAATTCTACCGGAAAGGCATACTGGCCGGGGTTTTCATAAAATTTTGGTAAGAAGGGGTTATCTGCAAATTCTTCGAGGATGAGCCTTGCATTAAATTGTTTGCTGAGAATATGGGCCAGGGTGGTTTTACCCGCACCAATGTTCCCTTCTATTGTTACAAAATTGTACTTCATATTTTACCGGGCGCAAAATAAGGGTAATCAGCAGTTGAACAATCAAAACTTTTTCACATTCAACTGGTCAGCACAATTTGTTAGTAATTGGTGGATGTTTTGTTGCAAAACCGGGTGTTTAAAATTAGGCGATAACTCGTTTAAGGGCACCAATACAAAACGGCGGTGCTGTATTTGCGGATGTGGAACAGACAGTTTTTTTTCTTCGATGATTTCTTTGTTGAAAAATAAAATATCAATATCAATCACCCGGGGGGCATTTTTGAGGGTTCTTATCCTTCCCATTTTTTTTTCGATGCGTAAGATCGTTTCGATGGTTTGTAAAGCGGTAAGTGTTGTTTCCACCACTATTACCTGGTTTAAAAAATCTGGCTGAATCGAATTGCCCCAGGCAGCAGTAACATAGAGTTTTGATTGACGGATTGTTTTGCCAATTTGCTTTTCAATATTTTTTATGGCCATTAATAATTGCCGTTGGCTGTTGCCCATATTGCTTCCCAGCAGGAGGTAGGTTGTATTCATTAAATGTTCAATAATCTTTTATCAAATGCAAATTGCCTCGTACTGGTAATCTGTACCTTTTTAAAATCCGGGTGCAGTGGGTTAATCAGGTAATTATTTTCTTCCGGCACTACTGCCGATGGTACTTTCATGTACAGCGTTTCTCTTGATTTAATGAATTCATCACCTATAAATGCTGAATAGCCCTCATCATTTTGCCATCCGGTTTTCAATTTATTAATTTTTAGTTCAGTAACAGATGAATTGTCCGGTATATAAATAGAAACCAAATAAAAGGTTACGGGTATTTCAGTATAAAATAAGTGTACCAGCATTTCCAGGGCAGCTAAAGACATATGTTCGGCCGTATACAGCATCGGAACCCCTTTTGAATTCCATCTTGAGCCAAACAACTTTGCCCCGGTACCGGAAATATCATCCTTATAGGCCGAATGGCAAATTCTGTATCGTATCATGCAAACAGCCCGTGTTCAATTCTACCTAATTGGGTTAATACATTATTGATGCCTTCTGCCGTAGTGAGGGAAGATAGGGATAAGTTATTTTCCAGCATATATGGGTTGCGGCTAATCCAGTGATAAAATTTTTCTATGGTGCCAAAAACTTCTTTACCTTTTTTTAGTACTTTATCAAGCAGCATGGCCCGTTCTGCATTGATTGATGCAAAACTGCCATTGTTTTTTGCATAACGCTGAAGGGTGCGCTCGCTAACGTGCAGCATGGCGGCCCATTCTGCCTGCGTAAAGGGGGTGTTATCTGAAATTTTCTTAAACTCTTTGTAGGTAAATTCTTTTAAAGAGGGGATGATTTTTGCAATCCTTCCGTATATTGCCTTAGGCTCTTCTGCTTTGCTGAGGCCATCACTCTTTTTGTAGGTGCCTGCCTTTTTTTGTTTTGCATTATTTTTCATACACCGTCATTTGTCTACAAATTTACGTCACCTGTCGCAGAGTTCAAAATTATTCTTACCCTTTTTTCAATAGCTTTACCGCCTCAAATGCCAATTCAATGTCATCATACAGTCAGTTAAAAGCCATGTTGGCCATTACCAGAGCCAGTCTCAAAGCTATATTCAGGAGCCCTTCGGCTGTGATATTTAGTTTTGTTTTTCCTTTCATTTTTATACTGGTTTTTGGTTTCGTAGGAGGCAATGGTGGTGCACGGGCATTTAAAATTGCGGTAACGGCAGATTGTGACACCCTAAATGTATTGTATGATTCCATTAAAATGAACCGGCAAATAAGAATCGTGCAATTTGCAGATACACAGGAATTGCGAAGTAATTTATTAAAAGACCGTATTGCAGGCGTTTTAAAAATCAGTAAAACAAATACAGATAATCCTGCTTACACTTACTCAATAATCACCACCACCGCCAGCAGGGACCAGTGGCCGCAACTTATTCCATTACTGGCAAGCATCAACAATTCCATCAGTAATATAAAGTTTGCCAACAGGCCCAATTATTCTGCACTAAAATCTGTGAACGAAGAAACCGTTAGAGAGTATACTACCATTGATTTTATATTGCCGGGGCAGTTAGGTTTTTCCCTATTAAGTTCAGGTGTATTTGGTGTTGCCTTTATGTTTTTTAGTCTTAGAAATACTTTAGTACTAAAACGTTTTTTTGCAACACCCATCAGCCGCACTTATATAGTATTAGGGGAAGGGTTGGCAAGGGTCCTTTTTCAAATGCTTACTGCCATCGTTATTATTTTAGCAGGCCGTTTTCTTTTTGGATTTACCCTTGTAAATGGTGTATTAACACTGATAGATATGCTGGTGTTAAGTTTTATAGGCCTGGTAGTCTTCATGGGGCTGGGTTTTATTGTAAGTGGGCTGGCCAAAAGTGAAAGCACTATTCCGCCTTTTGCTAATTTATTAACCTTGCCCCAGTTTTTATTGGGAGGTACTTTTTTTTCGGTGGAGGCATTCCCAAAATGGCTGCAGCCTATATCAAAGGCTTTACCCTTAACCTATTTGAACACCGCAATGAGGGCAGTTGCTTTTGAAGGGCAAAGCCTTTGGGATGTAAAATCAGAAATAGGTATTTTGTTGTTGTGGGGGTTGATAATATATGCAGTCGCCATCAAAGTTTTTAAATGGGAATAAAATCCTTTCTTTTCATGGCATCTGGCAATTTTGAGGTTAGTGTCTCATACTTTTGCAACCTGCCAATTGGTAAACTTTCTCTACATTTTGAAAAATATTTTTCATAAATTAATCACATGCGATTGCTAAAACCTTTTATTGTAGGTGCAACAGGACTTTTCGTCACCATTACTTTATTGTCATTACTCATCCCTTCCAAAGCCAGGGTGGCGAGGACTATTGTTATTGCTAACACCACGAAAGATAAAATTTATTCCCAGGTTAATGATTTAAAAAGCTGGAAAAACTGGCATCCCTCTTTTTTACCTGGTTTGGCAAAGATTAATTTTGGTAATATAACTGCTGGAGAAAACGCAAGTTGTGATATTACCTTTAACAACAAAATCACTCACCTCCGGATAACTAAAACGGATACCACTTCCATTACTTTTATTTTATCGGCAGCAGGAGAAACTGATATCAGCAACCAGGTTCATTTTTATTCTATGCCCCGGCAGCAGCAAACAAGGGTAGACTGGGATGCTTTTACTCAACTTCACTGGTACCCTTGGGATAAGTTTTATGCCATATTCATAGACAAACTGACCGGTCCGGGATATGAAAGCCCTTTAAATGGATTGAAGAAATATACTGAGGCTAAATAAGTTTTATCCCTGGATAAATTTGAGGTTGCGTTTAATTCCTCCAAACTTGCTTCGTTTTATTGGTGAGTTTCTAAAAATGAGTTTAAAATTTTCTTCCGATATTTCTTCCCAATCACTGTTATTGAAGTGTAGAATGGCGTGTAAGGGAGTAAAAGTAATTTCTTTTGTTGGCTGGCTGAACCGGTTCCAGGGACATACATCCTGGCAGGTATCGCAACCAAACATCCAGTTATCAAATTTGCCTTTCATTGTATCCGGTATCAGTACATCTTTTAATTCTATCGTAAAATAACTGATGCATTTGCTGCCATCCACCACCTTGTCTGGCAATATGGCTTCTGTTGGGCAACTGTCAATACACCTGGTACAAGAGCCGCAATAATCTTTTGCATAGGCATCATCATAGGTCAGTTCAATATCAGTTATGAGCGTAGCAATAAAAAAGAAACTGCCTTTTTGTTTGTTGATGAGGTTGCCATTCTTTCCAACCCAGCCAAGGCCGCTTTTTTGTGCCCACGTTCTTTCCAAAACAGGAGCACTGTCAACAAAGCCGCGGCCATTTATTTCACCTACCTGTTCTTTTATTAAATGCAGCAACTGCTTTAATTTATCCCGGATCACCTCATGATAATCTTCACCGTAGGCATATTTAGCAATTTGTGGTATATCTTTTTGTTGCCGTTGTGCAGGAAAATAATTAAGCAATAAAGTGATAACCGATTTGGCTCCGGGTACCAGTTTAGAAGGATCAATTCTAAGGTCAAAATGATTGGCCATATAATGCATGGTGCCGTGCATGCCTTTGCTGAGCCATTTTTCCAGCCGCCGTGCATCTTCATTCAGTGCCTGTGCTTTGGCTATGCCGCAATGATCAAAACCAAGTTGGGTGGCTATGCTTTTTATGATGCTGGTATTTTTAAGCTGGTTCAAATATTAATTTTTATTTTGGGTACAAGTACTATTTCAAATAAGCCATTATCAAGTAACCTGTTCGTGATACGAAGTATGAAACCTGGCACTTAATCATCTCACTTTTTTCTTCTTTTTTATTAACCATCCTCCAACAATTTAGTAATAAAATTTGGAAAGGCAACACTGAAGAATGACGGGGTTAAATCCCATTTAAAAAATGCAGGCTACCACAGCAGGCAGGCGTTGGTGCGGGTAAATTACGGCAACGCAACAGGCGAAGAAATATATTCGCTCAGCACTGAAGTATACAAACTGTGAAAGAGAAATTTGCTGTTGAGCTGGAAAGGAAAGTGAATATAATGTAGCAAAATAAATTTAAGGGAAAATTACACCCTACTGACAGGTATTGGTTAGCGTTTCCTGAGTTGGATTTGTAAATCCGGTTTGCGTTAATTGATCTTCAAAAGTGAATAAACTCCTATCTGCATTTGTCGGAACGCAATTTACGAGATACAAATTACCACACATTCCAATTTTATGATTGCTATTGGTAGTAGCCTGAATTCTGAAATTATATTTTGCGTAAGTACAATTTGTTGCAACTGGTTTCCACCCACAAGCGAACCCTCCCGGGCTTAATTGAGGGCTGTTGAATACTATGGTATTGTTTTCATCATATACGGTTACGGTAATGGTCGAAATGTTTGTAGTAAAAACTTTGTAAACATCATTTAATCCATTACTATTTGGTGTAAAGGCTGTATATGCAAATACTTTGGCATTATCATTCGTCCTGGCAGTATCCGTAATTAAATTATCGCAATTGACCGGTGCTGGCCTGTTACAGGATTTACTGCAGGTGCTGAATAACACCACAGCAACAACTCAAAATACAAAACCGATTTTTTTTATGACAGGCCTTAGAAATTATTTTTGAAAATAAAATACCGTCAAAAATAAAGCTGATTAATTAAATAATAAAAGACTTGGTTGAACAAGTCTTTTATCAAAAATATTGATCAGCAAAAAAATTATCGAAAACGGTCGTTGGGTTTATTAAAACCGCCTGGCCTCTCGTAGCCACCTGGTTTGCCGTTACCGCCTGGCCTGCCACCGCCGGGAGGGCCGGTGCGTTCCTCTGCTTCTTTAACTACCAAAGGTTTTTTGCCTAGTGAAATATCATTCAAACCTTCGATAGCATCTCTTGCTTCTGAGGTTACCATCATTTCTACAAAACCAAAACCCTTGCTCTTGCCTGTCTCTTTATCCATAGCTACTTTGGCGGAGGTTACTGTACCAAATTTTTCAAATATTTCTTCTAACTCTGCATCATCGAGGTCATAGGGAAGGCCGGCTACAAAAATTTTCATAACAGTAAGTTTTGTGTAAATGTACGGAACTTATCTTTTCCTCATATTTAAGTGGTATTAAAAAATAGTTTTTATCCGTATGCATTTTCCATTCTGTGGATAAAAGATGCTAAAAAGTACTGGATATAAATACCAGGCCTGCCCAACACCCACCGAAAGGGAGCGACAAGAATAAACCTGCGAAAAATAAAGGCCGGTGTGGAAGATATAAATTGTCCGTTTCCCTTACTATGGATCAACACTTCTCCTTCTTTCAGCAAAAAGTGCCGGGCTAAATTTTTAATTTTCGGGTGTACAATTGGATACAGTGATCCCTAAAAATCACTGTATCATCCTGCTTCTGAATTCTATATTCAGGAAACTGGGTTTATATCGGGGTAAGGTATATGGCTAATTTAGTGGCAAATCATAAGGCAATGAATTAAAATCGGGCAAAAAATAGAAGTTAAAAGTAAACACCTAAAGAAAAACCTTTACAACCCTTATAAAAAGCTAAGGTATTGTAAAGGCTTTTTTTCAAAGGGAATAAATTATATAATGATAACGCTGTTGCTGCCACCAAATTCATTGGGAACTTGCTTGTCAGCTTCAGGTTCGTTAAGCCATTCAGTTTCATTGATACGGTATTTAAATTGCTGTTCCGTATTCTTGGGTAAAGAAACATCAGTTGAAAAACTGCCATCTTTTTTCTTACTCAGGGTGATTGCGTTTTCCCAATCGCTGTTCAGGCCAACTATCTCAACTGTTTCAGCATTTTCTACTGTGAACGTAAATTTTACTTTACAATAATCTTTTGTTTTAAAATAAGTTTTTTGTACCATTTTTTTGTTTTTTGATTAAAACTTTCAGCATTTAATACAGGATTCCTAAAAAAGTAACCCTTCATTGCTGATATTGTTATTCGCCATTGTGGATAAGTTGTAGATAGCTAATATATTTATTAAAATTGCATGTGGTGGTTATTGCCGGAAAAGCAACCCAGGCAGTCATTTTATTTCTCAGGTTGATTTTTTAAATTATTTTATTCCGCTCCCCATTTTTTCAGTTAAACATTTCACAACATTTTTTAATAAAAAACTTGCCAAACCCTTAATTATGGTATTTTTGGCACGAATAAAATTTTAAGTTTATGGGTATTGGCTGGATTATTTTTATTGTTGCCACCATCGGTTGGCATGTGGGGATGTTTGGGATGTTTAAAAAAGCAGGAATTGAAGGCTGGAAAGCATTTATCCCTTTTTACAATACCTGGTGCATGGTCAATAAAATGAACCTTAAAAAATATTGGTTCTTTCTTCAGCTTGTGCCCGTAGCCGGTCAGTTCATTACTATCTGGATATTGATCAAATTTACCGAACACTTTGGCCGCTTTGGTGTCGGGCACCATGCATTAACGGTATTTCTTCCATTTATTTATTTTCCTTACCTAGGCTTTTCTGCAAATGAAAGGTATGCAGGTGAATTGGTGGTAAATAATTATAAAAAAACTGCAGCACGGGAGTGGATTGATGCAGCCGCATTTGCAGTGGTGGCTGCCACACTTATCCGTACTTTTGTTTTTGAAGCCTATACTATTCCAACCCCTTCAATGGAAAAAACATTGCTGGTAAATGATTTTCTGTTTGTTAGCAAATCTGCCTACGGACCAAGGATTCCTAATACCCCTGTTGCCATGCCTTTTGTTCACCACACCATGCCTTTTTTTAATACGAAAGCTTATGTGGAATGGATACACATACCTTATACCAGGTGGTTTGCTTCACCCATTGTACGTAACGATGCGGTTGTGTTTAATTTCCCTGCAAATGATACCTTAATAAACGATGAGGAGAATTTCGGTTCTAAAAAAACGTATTACCAGGAAGTAAGGGAAATAGGCAGGGAGCAGGTTTGGAATCAATATGGCGATATTATCATAACCCGCCCGGTAGATAAGCAGGAAAATTTTATCAAGCGCTGTGTGGCCATTGCAGGCGACAAACTGGAAATTAAAAATTCAGTTTTATTTATTAATGATGTGGCACAGCCATTTCCGGCTCAATCAGAAAGATATTATATTGTAGAGGTAAATGCCAATTTTGATGAAGAGGAACTAAAAAAAATCGGTGTACATACTGATCCTGAACAACATGAATTTATGCAGGCAAATAATGGGAGCTATATGATTAATATGACCCCGGGTGAAAAACAAAAAGTGGCTGCATTAAAAAACGTGGTGAAGGTGGCAGACTATATCAGTCCTGTAAGCGCAGAACTCTATCCTTACTATAACATCTCAGCGAATTGGAGCATTGATAATTTTGGCCCTTTATCAGTACCCAAAAAAGGAGAAACCATACAACTGACACCAAATAATTACATTCGCTATGAACGATGTATAGGCGCATACGAAGGAAATAAAATAAGTATTAACAACGGAAAGGTTTTTATTAATGATAAGGAAACTGCTACCTACACATTTAAAATGAATTATTATTGGCTGATGGGTGACAACAGGCACAACTCACTTGACAGCCGCTATTGGGGTTTTGTGCCGGAAGACCATGTGGTGGGGAAGGCTTCACTGATATGGTTTAGCTGGGAAAAGGGGCCAAGGTGGAAAAGAATATTCCAGTCTATTAAATAAGGGACTATAAATAAATTGGCAGGATATAGTAGGTAAGTGCTTATATTTATAGTTTATATCTTTAAACCACAAAGTTGTCTTTGTGGTTTTTGTTTCTAAAAAAGCTATGGCAGTAATCTGATAAAAAATCATGTTATGCAATTAAAAGAAATTCAATTTTCTGTGGAAGTATATGCCTCTTCGGAAGATATGCCCGCAACAGATGCAGCATTGCTCAACGAAGCACGGGATATTACAACCGTAGCGTATGCACCTTACTCTAACTTTTTTGTAGGAGCAGCAGCGATGCTTAAAAATGGTGTTACCATCAAAGGCACCAACCAGGAAAATGCTTCTTATCCTGTGGGCATTTGTGCGGAAAGGGGATTGCTTTCAGCCGCCGCCACGCAATATCCCGGAATAGGCATTACCGCTTTGGCTGTTAGCTATGATAATAAAAATGGCGGTAGTACCAACCCGATTTCACCCTGTGGGATGTGCAGGCAGTTTCTTGCAGAGTTTGAGGAAAGAACTCGTCAACCAATAAGGATCATTCTCGGGGGAATGAGTGGTGAAGTGTATGTGATAAAGGCAGCAAAAGAACTGCTTCCCCTTACTTTTACACCTGGTGATTTGAAAAAATAAAGCATGCTGCAATCAATAACAATATATAATGCAATATCTGAAACGTAATGCCAAATTGTTCTTTGTGCTCCGTCAATCATTTCTTTCACCATAACTATTATCCAAAAAGATTAAGCAGTATGGCAGTTACCTGTCGCTCTTGTAGTTTTATCAACAATAAATTTTGCTAATTCCATTCAGCAAATGGTTTTGCCGAGACAGATCTTTGCAGGTTCATTCCATACCTTCTGCAGAATGGAAGTTGCAATCAAAGCAGTTGCGGCAGCTAACCTCATCATGATTCAGTAAGCAAACAGTGGCGATAATTTTAATTCGCTCAAAATGAACAACTTTTATTTTTAAATAAATATGGATATTCTTTTTGTACAATTGGTTAAAAAATAATTTCTTTGGCAACAATTAATAAAATGATGGGTACGGTAAAAAGTGAAAGTAAGTTTATAGAGAAAGCGATGAATGCCATTGCAGACCCCTGCAGGCTGTTTATACTGCAGGAAATAGCCAGAAATGGCGAAGTGTGTTGCGGCGATGTTCAGGGGTTTACAGGCCTTTCCCAGCCCACCTGCTCTCATCACATGAAGTTGTTGCAGGAGAGTAAGTTGATCGAATGCCGTAAATTAGGACGCAACCATTATTTCACCCTGAACAAAAATAATTTCAGAAAAGTGGGATCTTTTTTAGAACAATTTCATGCGGAGTAGCAACGGGGTGGGATAGCCCTTTTGTAAATAAAAATGGCAGCGTCTGCTATACGGCCTGGCTTGGGATTTCAGCTGGATTAATTGATAGGGTCTTCCCGTAAATAGGTAATCCACACTGGTTAAGTATTTGGTGATAAGTATCTATTAGAAAAGCCCCACGATGGCATAAAATATGTTCAAAGT
>JAYVUL010000366.1:0-13901 GCA_043787935.1 Chitinophagaceae bacterium
AAAGCCAGCCCCAGCCTGAAATAACTAAAGCATAGGGCAGCAATTTGCTTCCTGTCTTTACTGCCAAATTTTTTTTCTCCGGCAAAAAATTGCCTGAGAAAAATATTGAAAGGCGTATCGCCTTTGTAAGCCCCGATTAGTTTTATTGCAGAATTGATATGAGAGTGATACCGGCTCATAAATAAAAAATAAACGGCCGGAAATAAAGCCAGCCGCAAAATGAAAAAACAATGTTGTTACTGGATAATTATATTTCCAAAAGGCTTTTTACCGGGTCTTTTCCAAACAGCAATAATGCAGGATTTTCCAATAATTCTTTTACCCTCACTAAAAAACTAACCGACTCTCTGCCATCAATGATCCGGTGGTCATAGCTTAGTGCCAGATACATCATGGGCTTAATAACTACCAGTCCGTTTACAGCCATTGGCCGTTCCTGTATTTTATGCATTCCGAGTATGGCGCTCTGTGGAATATTAATAATGGGTGTGCTCATCAGGGAGCCAAACACTCCTCCGTTGGTAATGGTGAAAGTACCCCCACTCATTTCATCCAATGTTAATTTGTTGTCTTTTGCTTTGGTAGCCAGTTCCACTACTTTCTTTTCAATACCTGCCATGCTGAGGCTTTCCGCATTTCTTATTACCGGCACCACCAGTCCTTTCGGCGCTGATACTGCAATCGAGATATCGCAAAAATCATTGTAGAGTACCTGATCCCCGTCGATCATGGCATTTACTGCAGGCCATTCCTGCAGGGCATAGCAGCAGGCTTTTGTAAAAAAACTCATGAAGCCGAGATTTACACCATGCAGCTCTTTAAATTTATCCTTATTCTTTGTCCTGATTTCCATGATGGCACTCATATCCACTTCATTAAAAGTGGTTAGCATGGCAGTAGTGTTTTTTGCCTCTACCAGCCGCCTGCTGATTGTTTTCCGCAGGTTGCTCATTTTTTCCTGGCGTGTATTCCGGTTAAATAATTCCACCCCGGGTTTTCTTCCCGGGTTACTTAATGCTTCCAATACATCCTGCTTGAAGATCTTTCCATTACTGCCAGTGGCAACAATTGTTTTGGGATCTACTTTTTTATCAGCAATGATGGCGGCGGCCACAGGGGTAGCTCTTACCTCCGGCGAAGATTGAATTGCTGCAGGTTTTTCTGTTGCAACAGGCAATGAAACTTTATCGGTTACTTTATTTTCTGTGAGGGCAGGTACAGGTTTTACTCCACTGGTGTCAATATTGCAAACAATATCACCTATTTTTATAGTATCACCTTCGGTAGTAAGGGTATTTAAAATGCCGGCCTGTTCTGCATTTATTTCAAAAGTGGCTTTTTCACTTTCCAATTCAGCAATCACTTCATCCCGCTCTACCCAGTGGCCGGTTTTTTTTATCCATTTTACCAGGGTTACCTCCGTAATGCTTTCCCCAACAACCGGGACTTTTATTTCTAATAACATGATTTAACTTTAAGTGGGGCAAATTTCGGCTAAAATACACGATAATAGCAAACGGAATTTTTATGCGGAGAAAAAAGAAAAATAACGCCCTGATAAAATAATGTTACGAAAACGTTTTTTGTATACCTTTACCTTTCAAATCTGATATCTTTTGCCTGCCGTTTACTAACTGTTTGTACCCATTTGATAAAATATATTTTGCACATTCAAATAAATATGTAATTTTAAACTCAAACTGTTCACAATCATAAACTATTTGCTCCATGAAGCTTAAGAAATTACATCTGACAATGATGGCCGCAGCTACGGTATTCTGCAATATGGCATCAGCCCAGTTATTTATTGATCAGGCTACTTTTACCATACAGTCTGGTGCCACTGTAACCGTTCAGGGGGATGTTACCAGTAATGTAGATATACAGGGTACAGGTAAGGTGATATTAAAGGGTTCTGCCAACCAGAACGTAAATATGGGTGGTTTTAGTGTACCCAACCTGGAAATTGATAATGCTGCCAATGCAACACTTACCGGAAATGCTAAAATATCCGGAGATTTATTATTTACCAACGGAAAAATAGTATTGGGCAATAATAACCTGGCACTGGGAACAGCTGCTACCATTACCAATGCTACCAATGCCAAATATGTGGTAACCAGCGGAACTGGCAGGCTTATTAAAGCTGCGTTGGGAGCTGTGGCTTTCAACTTTCCCATCGGTAATTCTTTGACTGCTTATAATCCACTATCAATTACCAATTCAGGTACTGCAGACAGCATTGGTGCAAGGGCTTCTGCTGCTGTGTTCAGTGCTGGTACTTTGGGTACCGTTTATACCAAAGAAGTGGTTAATAATACCTGGACTGTAACTGAAGCTGTTGCTGGTGGTAGTAACCTAAGTGTTACCGCTACATGGAATGCGGCTGATGAGTTAGCTAATTTCGACAGGACACGTTCAGGTCTTTCTAACTATATTACATCACCTGCGGCTAATGTTGGTTGGGATTTATTAAATTCCCAGGCTACTGGTTCCACTGGTACAGGCCCTTATACTTTTACGAGAACTGGATTAACTTCAGTGGGTACTTTTGCCGTAGGAACCAGGCCAGTACTTACGCCTTTGTTAGTAACACCTAAAATATTTTTGCAGGGTGCCTATGCTAACGGCGTAACCCCTTTGATGAAAGATGATTTACGTAATCTTAATTTGATTCCTGCCTCTGAGCCCTATACAGGTATAAATTTTGTAACTCCTGCTTTAAGAGGAAGCGGAGGTGGAGAAACAGCATCCTCTGCTGTTATAGGATCTACAGCGCCAGCATCTGATAATGCAATTGTTGATTGGGTTTTAGTTCAATTGCACAGTATTGTGTCTCCTTTTCCGGTAATTTCACAAAGAGCAGCGCTACTCCAGAAGGATGGTGATATTGTTGATGTGGATGGTATTTCCCCGCTTAATTTGGCTGGGAATGCCGCTGGTAGTTATTATATTTCTGTAAAGCATAGAAATCATATTGGTGTTAGATCGGCTTCCCCTTTATCTCTGGCAAAAGTTACAAATACTAATTATGATTTTAGTGCTGCTTTGTCACAAGCTTTAACTCCATCTACCAATACAGCTATGACAAATAAATTTGGATCTACTATTACTACTCCTGTTTTTATGTTATGGGGAGGCAATGCAAATAGCAATACTACTACAAGATATAGCGGTCCAGCCAATGACGAAGCTCAACTATTGAATACCTGTTTGTCTTCTTTAAAAGCAAATACTGTAAATGGGTATCTCAATTGTGATTTAAATATGAATGGAGCTATTAAATATAGTGGTCCAAATAATGATGAAGCATTTTTACTTAATACGGTTTTGCAAGGAAATAAAGCTACAACAATTACACAACCAAGTTTTTAATTCTATTAAATTTCTATAACATGAAAAGAGTTTTATTTACAGTATCTGCAGTCATTTTTTTATACTGCTTTTCTGGAGCACAAACTGTTCAGGGTACTATTATCAGTCCTTCAGCTAACAAAATAGCTGTTTATGCTAAAATTGGAAGTCCCGGGCTGACCAATGTTTTATTTCTCGGTATCAACGTAACTGTTAGTATACCGGATCAATCAGGATCCGGAGGCAACCCTACTGGTGCTCAGGTAATGGCTATTTCAAAAATACCTAATTTAAATATTACAGAAGCATTAACGTCAGGTTATCCTGCTAATCCGTACGTTCCTGGCGATGGGAGAGCTTATTATTCATATATTATGAATGACAATGCAGGCACTACTGGTACAACATGGCCCGCAAATTCAGCTAATAATCCAGTAGCTGAATTTACCTTTCCTTCCGACAGTTATATTAGCGGTGCACATTTGGACGATCTGTCAAGTGGAGGAGGTCCAAACCAACAAATGTATTGGTATGTAAGTATAATAGGCGGAGCAAGTGATATCACTGATTACACAACCATGTTTTATGGAGTTCCTGCAATTCCACCAACCAATAATGGAGGTGCATCTCCTTCATTTGTTTCATTGCAGCCTATTAGTGTGTTACCTGTAAGATTTCTAGGATTTAGTGCTACAAAAAACGGTAATTCTGCACTTTTGAGTTGGTCTGTTGAGTCTGAAGATAACAATACTTCAACTTATGAAGTACAAAGGAGTTTAAGTGGCGTTGATTTCGCAAAAGTGGCAACTATGCCCGCTTTGAATAATGGGCTCAGCAGTAATTCATATTCTTTTACCCAGGATAATTTATCTGCAATACGTTCTTCCGGAGTTATCTATTTTAGGATCAAACAAGTTGACCGTGATGGAAAATTTGTGTATACACCTGTAAGGAGTGTAAGGCTGGATTCAAAAGGATTGGTTGTAGGCGTGTATCCTAATCCAATTAAATCATCAGCAAATGTATCTTTCGACCTTGCTGACGCTACTGATGTTAGTATCAAAGTAATTGATGCTTCCGGTAAGCAGGTGGCTATAAGCCAGGTTCAGGGTTTTAAAGGTGCCAATCTAAGCAAAATTAATATGGCTAAATTTGCTGCAGGAAGTTATACATTAAGTGTACAGGCAGGAAATGAGGTGAAAACAATCACCATAGTGAAAGCTGACCAATAGGAAATAGGACAATAACTATATTAATAAAGAAAGTCTAATAAATAACCCCTCAGTTGAGGGGTTATTTATTGCGGAATATGTTTTTTTATTTAAAGCCTCAATATAGAGTTACGCTTAAATCTCAAACGCAGTAGTAATTATTTCAGCCTGTTCTTTAGCATGTATCTTGGCATAGCCGGTAGCGGTAGAAGCACTTGCAGTGCGGCTTATGATAAAGAAATTAATATTTTTTACATTCATCCGCAGAAAGCTTGCTGCTCCCATATTCAATGGTTCTTCCTGCACCCAGTGCCAGATGGCTTTGCTGTATTTTTTGTACAATTCATCCAGTTGGTTTTGTGGTAAAGGATAAATTTGTTCCAGCCTGATGATGGCTATATCTTTTCTGTTTTCTTTCTGTTGTTTTTCTGCCAGGTCAAAGTATACTTTGCCTGAACAGAGCAGTACTTTTTTTACTTCTCCGGCATCAGCAATATAAGTATCATCAATCACTTCCTTAAAACCGCCGGTGGTAAATTCACTTTCCAGGCTATAACTTCCGGGGTGGCGAAGGTTTGCTTTGGGAGCAAAATTGATTAAAGGCTTTCTGAACACCCAGGTCAGTTGCCGGCGTAATGCATGGAAATAGTTGGCGGCTGTGGTGATATTGGTTATTACTAAATTTAACTCTGCACACATTTGCAGGAACCTTTCCATCCTGGCGCTGCTGTGTTCCGGGCCCTGGCCTTCATATCCGTGTGGTAATAATAGCGTTACGCCATTCATCCTGTTCCACTTTTGTTCACCGGCGGCAATAAACTGGTCAATCATCGTTTGTGCCCCATTGCAAAAATCTCCAAATTGTGCCTCCCATAATACCAATGTATTTGGATTGGCTATGGCATAACCATATTCAAAACCCAGTACACCATATTCACTCAACAAAGAATTGTATATCCTGAAATGACCATTTGCCCCTTCGATGCCCCGTAAGCGGCTGTAGGACTTGTTCGTTACTTCATCCTGCAACACAGCATGACGATGGGAGAAAGTGCCACGGCGTACATCCTGGCCACTCATGCGTACATCTTTACCGTCCAGCAGCAGGCTGCCGTAAGCCATCAGTTCACCCGTTGCCCAATCCACTTTCTTTTCTTCGTTGTATAATTTTACTTTATCCTGGATGATCTTTTCTATCTTTTTCAATGGTTTAAAATCAGCCGGCCATTTCATGATAGAATGGAAAACTTTTTCAAAATCAGTACTGCTGATAGCGGTAACAGGCGATTGTTTGAAATCTTCTTCTGTTGCTTTCCTTAAACTCTTCCAGGCTATTTCTGGAGCCTGGTATTTATATGGCAGCGGATTTTGTTTTACCTCGTCCAAACGTTCCTGCAAATCGCTCCAGAACTTCTTTTCCATTTCCTTAGCAAGTTCCTGTGCATCCGCCTCGCCGTTTTTAAGCAGGTATTCGGTATATACTTCTCTTGGATTGGGATGTTTATCAATCAGTGCATATAATTGCGGCTGCGTAAACTTGGGGTCATCACCTTCGTTGTGGCCATGCTTGCGGTAGCAAACCATATCAATAAACACATCGCTGTTAAATTCCTGCCGGTACCGGGTGGCAATTTCCACGCATTTTACTACGGCTTCTGCATCATCGCCATTTACATGCATCACGGGAGCCTGCACCATAGCGGCCAGCGATGTGCAATAGTCTGCACTTCTTGCATCATCAAAGTCAGTGGTAAAACCGATCTGGTTGTTGATAACGAAATGAATGGTACCCCCGGTATTGTATCCTTTAAGGCTGCACATCTGCAACACTTCATATACAATTCCCTGGCCTGCCACGGAGGCATCACCATGTACTAAAATGGGTAGTATTTTATCGTAATCACTGTTGTATAATACATCTGCCTTGGCCCTGCTAAAGCCTAACACCACCGGATCTACCGCTTCAAGGTGAGAGGGGTTGGGCATCAATTTCAGGTGGATCTCTTTACCATCCATCGTCTGCACTTCACTTCCATAGCCCATGTGGTACTTTACATCGCCACTGCCCATTGTCTGGTCAAGTTTTGCGGTACCCTCAAACTCACTGAAAATTTGTTCATAGGTTTTACCCATAATGTTGGCCAGTATATTCAGCCTACCCCTGTGTGCCATGCCTATCACCACTTCTTCCACACCTTCGTTGGCAGATATGTTGATGATAGCATCCAGGGCAGCAATGGTGGTTTCACCGCCTTCTAAGGAGAAACGTTTTTGGCCTACATACTTTGTATGTAAGAATTTTTCAAACATTACGCCCTGGTTCAGTTTTTCCAGTATTCTTTTTCTTTTTAGCAACGACAGTGGCTTGTCAAATTCTTTTTCCATTTCGTTGGTTAGATAATCAATTTTTTTCTGGTCGCTGATATATTTGAATTCGATGCCAACATGAGAAGCATAGCATTTCTCCAGGTAGGCCTGGATGTTCCTGAGTGTTGTTGGACCCAGTCCTATAAGGCTGCCGGCATTACATACCGAGTCAAGGTCAGATTCAGCCAGGCCATAAAATTCAAGCTCAATATTAGCGCCCCTGTCTTTTCGCTTGCGGATGGGGTTTGTTTTTGCCATCAAATGGCCCTTGTTTCGATATCCCAGTATCATCCGGTATGCCCTGATTTCTTTCATCCAGTCTATATCAGCAGGCGTTTTGCCGTTTGTTGTTGGTAGGCCATTAATAGTGGCGCCCCCATTACTGTTTGAAACGGCAAAATCAAAACCCTCAAAAAACTTGCGCATCTCTTCATCAACACTGGCCGGATCTATTACGAAATCTTTGTATAAATTTTCAATGTAAGCAGGGTGAGAGTTGGTGATGAACTGAAAATCCTTCATTGTGGAGCTATTATTTTTTGTAATTGGCAAAATAAGGATGCAAATATCGGTGATTTATAGATTGCTTGCAGCCTGCTTTTGAAGGATTTTACCTGGCAAAGCCTTAACAAAAGCCTATAATAAAACAACTACGGAAAAAAAGCAAAACCCGGGTTGAAAAGAAGCCTATGTATTTTGCCCGGGATTGGCTCAGGAAAAGCAGTAAAAACGCAGATGACGAATACATCTGTGACAGCCCATTTGCTGATGGAATTTTCCTATTGAAAGTAATACCATCAGGGCTTTGGCAGGATGAGTAGGCAAGACATCAGTACTGATTTATCAAACGGTACTATAATACCGGATAAAAATATCACTATTAAAGAAAAACAATTCCCCGGACGCTTCATAGACCCTGATGTGCCGGTTATGCTTATGTTATCCTTAAATACATTGAATTCCATTAAAAAACGCTCTGTAATTTTAAGCCGGAGCATATTGCCGGGTAAGCCTGACGCTAATGGCATTAGTGAAACGACCGGGAGAAACAGCACAAAAGTTTTTATTTGGGTCATTGTAAGGTAAATAAGCCATGGGGAGTGTATTTTTAGTGGATTTCAAAAAATCCTTTCGTGTAGTTGTTCTATTCTTGTTTCATTCCCCTATCTTTGCAGCCCAAAATTAGAATTAAAAATGGCAAACCATTCAGCAACAAAAAAAGATGTACGTCAGAGCCGCAAGCGTAACGAACGTAACCGTTATTATGGTAAAACTACCCGTAACGCAATTCGTGACATAAAGGCTATTGATGAAAAAGCAGCGGCAAGCGATAAACTGCCCTCTGTTGCATCAATGATCGACAAATTAGCGAAAAAAGGTACGATACATAAGAATAAAGCAGCTAACCTGAAAAGCAAACTTGCTAAGAAGGTAAATGCTTTGGCCAAGTAATCAGTTTACCTGAATAAAATTATTATTCTGCCTGTCAATAAATTTTGACAGGTTTTTTTGTTATTGTAATATTTATAGACAGTACTTTTTATTTTTAATGATCACTGCTTTATGATTAAATTTTTACGAATTGCCAGCCTGCTTTTATTGTTTAAAACAGCTACAGCACAGATACCGCCCGGGTATTATGACGCTGCCACCGGCCTAACCTGTGCACCTTTAAAAACAGCGCTGTTCAATACCATTTCCGCCAATACAGCTGCCCTTACCAATTCGCAGGTTTTGGTTGCTTTTTCTTCTACCGACGTTCATAGGAATGATGACAATACAGCGGATATCATATGGGATATTTATTCAGATAATCCCTTTGGTCCGGAAGCATTTACCTATACTTCACAAGTAAATAATTGCGGGGGAAGTATTGCCGGGGAAGGCAGTTGTTATAACAGGGAGCACACTTTTCCGCAGGCGTGGTTTAATAATGCACCACCTGCTGTAACAGATTTATTTGGCCTTTACCCTACAGATGGATATTCCAATGCCCAGCATGGTAATTATCCCTACACGGAAGTGACGGCACCTTCTTATACTTCCGTAAATGGCAGTAAACTTGGTACCAATACATTCAGCGGCTTTCCTACCTCAGGTGTTGCGGCAAGGGGTTTTGAGGTGATTGATGAATACAAGGGGGATATAGCCCGGAATTATTTTTACATGGTAACCCGGTATGAAAGTGATATCGCTGCCTGGCAAGCTTACGCCAATGCCAATGATGTTTTAAATGGCACGTCCTGGCCAGCTTTTGATGACTGGTATATCCAATTGCTTTACAAATGGCATATGCAGGACCCGGTGAGCCAGAAAGAGATCGATCGTAACGAGGCCGTATATGCGATTCAAAATAATCGCAATCCTTTTATTGACCATCCTGAATATGTGGCACTGATATGGCAATGTACTGGCTTGTTACCGGTAAGTTTAATTGATTTTACCGCAACAAAAAATAACTCCTCCATTACGCTAAACTGGGCTGCCGGCAGGGAAGCCAATTTCAGGCAGTATGAAGTGGAGAGAAGCACAGACGGTTTCACTTTCAATAAAATTGGTTCTGTACAGGGGCAAAATTTAGCCGGCTATTACTTAACTGATAACAATTTACCAGCAGTTAAAACAGTATTCTACCGTTTGAAAATGGTGGACACGGATGGAAAATTTACTTACGGCAAAACAGTATCGGTAAGGCTCGATAGAAACGCAGGTGCCATTACAGTGTATCCTAACCCTGTTGTGAATGAACTGAGTATTGCATTGCAGCAACCGCTGAAAAAAGGCAGCCGCTTGATGGTAACTGATATAGCCGGAAAAGAATTGATCAATCAAATAGTGAATGCTGCACAAAGCAATATCAAATTAAATGTTCATTCATTGCCGGCAGGAAGGTATTTTATATCGCTGTTAAGCAGCGGCGATGTGTTGCATCAGTCCTTTGTAATTATGAAATAGGCGGTGCTTATATATTTTTGAAACAGGCTACGCTTAACCGGGCAGCCTGTTTTGGTTTAAGGTTCCCGCTATTACATTTTGATCTCAACACTAATAACATGTAAGTTACTGTCGCCGGTATTTTTTAGTGTATGGGGTATCAATGATTCAGACCATAAAGCGGTTGAGGGTCGGATTGCCAGCGGAAGATGGCTGGATTCAAAAACAATATTGCCATCCTTGTCATACCGGATAAAATCAGACCAACTGATGATGTATAAAGTTGCCGGCCATTGATGCGTATGTAATTGAGTTATTTCACCCGGTGAAATAAAGGTATCAATCACCCGGACTTTCTCATTTTCCAGTAATAACCTATGATGCCCGGGCGCTGCGGTCAAAGCATCCAGTTCTTTCGGCCAGGGCCAGGGAGTTTCATTGTTATTTTGCATAGCTCGTTTTCGTTGGTTCAAATCTAATAAATTGTGTAAACAGAATCAAGGAAAAAAACTATTGGTGTTGGATTATGCCGCAGCCAGAACGTAAAGCTCCCCCAGCAAGTTTGGGGCAATCGCAACTGAAGTTGTGAGCAGTATAACTGTTAAGCACCTTACATAAAAAAATCCGGTTGCGCTTACAACCGGATGCCATTAAAAATATTTCAAAAACACTATTTTTTCAATACTTCTGCCATTGTTTTACCAATGTCAGCAGGGCTGTCCACTACATGTATACCGCATTCGGCCATGATCTTCATTTTAGCAGCAGCGGTATCATCGGCTCCACCAACGATGGCACCTGCATGGCCCATTCTTCTTCCGGGAGGAGCGGTTTGGCCGGCGATGAAACCTACCACTGGTTTTTTATTACCGGTTGATTTGATGTATTCTGCTGCTTCTGCTTCCATGCCGCCGCCAATTTCACCAATCATTACAATGGCATCAGTTTCATCATCATTCATAAATAATTCCACTGCCTGTTTGGTGGTTGTACCAATAATAGGATCGCCTCCAATACCGATCGCGGTGGAAATACCGAGTCCTGCTTTGGCCACCTGGTCTGCCGCTTCGTAGGTGAGAGTGCCGCTTTTTGACACAATACCGATCCTTCCTTTTTTGAAAATAAAACCGGGCATGATGCCTACTTTACATTCATCTGCAGTGATTACGCCGGGGCAGTTGGGCCCTATTAACCGGGTGCTGCTATTCGTTAAATAATTTTTCACCTTCACCATATCCTGCACGGGTATGCCCTCTGTAATACACACCACCAAAGCAATTCCTGCATCGGCAGCTTCCATGATGGCATCGGCAGCAAAAGCCGGTGGTACAAAGATGATACTTACGTCAGCACCGGTTGTTTTCACCGCATCTGCTACGGTATTAAAAACGGGTTTGTCTAAATGGCTGCTGCCACCTTTTCCCGGTGTTACACCACCTACCAGGTTGGTGCCGTATTCTATCATTTGGGTGGCATGAAAAGTTCCTTCTGTACCGGTAAAACCCTGTACTATGATCTTTGACTTTTTATTGACTAATACTGACATGGTAGTTTATTAATTGGCTGCAAAAATAGGGGGCTTCTTTGAGACGGAGAAACTTATTTGGGGCAAGATTTACCGGCTACGTTCCCGGTGATTCATAGAGCAGTGATGACACGGATTAGATAGATTTTCACAGATGGGTTTTGATAGAACACAGATGACACGGATTTGACAGTTTTTCACGGATTGTTTTTGGGAAGCGTACTTTCTGCGAAATACAAAAATCCGTTTTAGATCCGCACAATCCGTGTTCCATTCTATGCCTTATCAATACTCACACATTCCTTCAACTCCCTTTCTGAATAAGCAAGCCCATACTGTTTCAGCACATCGTCCGGCACTCCATTCCATTGATTTGGCCTATTGCCTTCGTAGCCAATATCTTTCCCGCCAATCTCAGAAGTGTAGAAACCAGTGGCGGTTAAGTTCCTCATGAGGGTAAAGAAAGCTACGCCCTGTTTCATTCCAGGTTTTGCTTTGTTGGGGTAGGCTATTTCATCCACTATTTCTATGCGTTGCTTTTCTGTAATGCCACTAAATGGTTGATCAAATCTTTTCAACGATTGCAGGTCGAGCCAGCGCAGGCCGCCCCTCATAGGGGTTTGATGTTCCGGCATATCCTTTACAATGAACTCTATAAAGTCGGGCACTTTAGCATCGCCGGCGCTGCCGCTAACTGCGTCTTTTGGAATGATGATATCTGCCAGGATAGCGATGGTGGCCATTTCATGGGGCGTAAAAAATTTCTCTTCCTGCAGTTTTTTGTTGGCAATTTTTTCTTCTGCCATGCGGTCGGCTTCGTCGGGTGCAACAGCAACTGCAGGTTCTGCTGATTTTTTATCCGCTGTTGTACAGGCATTGATCATCACCCCTGTGGAGGCCGTGCCGATGATGAGTGCTTTGATGGATTTGCGTCTGTCCATAAATAAAATTAATTAAAGACTGCACCAGATCCCTGGAGGGGCTTTAGCACATGATTATTGAAAATTTTTTCTATTTGCGATAACTTTTACTTTTTTAATTCTCTTGCCTGCAAGCTCCGCCAGGTCGGATTTGGGGCGGCATTTCTATAAATTTTGTTTCTTTAATTCCTCTACAATATATTCTGACGCTCTCATGCTCAATGCCAGAATGGTCCAGGTAATATTTTTATCCGCCTGTGATACAAACTGGCCACCATCTACATTGAATAAATTTTTACAGTCATGTGCCTGGCTCCATTTATTAAGGGCCGATTTTTTTGCATCATCCCCCATGCGTACTGTTCCAGCCTCATGTATAATGTTGCCGGGGTTGGCAAGGCCGTAATCATTCTTTTCATTATCCGTATCACCCCAGGTAATAATAGCGCCCATGTTGTGCATGATCTCTTTGAAAGTTTCTTTCATGTGTTTGGCCTGCTTTATTTCCTGGTCGCTGTATTTAGTATTGAACCTCAAAACAGGGATGCCATATTTATCCACCACACTGGGGTCAAGCTCACAATAATTGGTTTCCAGCGCAATGCTTTCGCCACGGCCCGCCATGCCTACGCCTGCACCATACAGGTAGCGGTAATCTTCTTTTAACGAAGCGCCATATCCACCAGCCTCTTTTGTTTTTCCATTAATGGGGTACTTGCTGTTTTCTCCTTCCACGCCAAAGCCAAAGCCATAAGCAGGCTGCCCCATGCCACCCCAATATTCAATGTGGTAACCTCTTTTGAAATCTAATTTTTTATTATCGCCCCACCAGGGAGTGTACACATGCATACCTCCCACGCCATCCTCATTGTATCTTTTTCTTCCAAACAGTTGTGGTAATGCACCCCCAATGGCAGCACCTGTGCTGTCATGCAGGTATTTTCCTACTACATTGCTGCTGTTGCCAATGCCATTGGGATGTTGCGCTGATTTTGAGTTCAGCATCAGCCTGGCACTTTCGCAGGCACTGGCAGCCAGTATCACCACTTTTCCATTCACCTGGTATTCCTGCATATCTTCTTTGTTTACATACGACACCCCGGTAGCCAGTCCTTCTTTGCTGGTTAACACTTCTCTTGCCATAGCATTCGTAACCAAATCAACATTTCCTGTTGCAATTGCAGGCTTTATTAAAACAGAAGAAGAGGAAAAGTCAGCATACACTTTGCATGACCTACCGCATTGCGCACAGTAAAAACATTGGCCCCTCCCGTCATTTATTTTTTTAGTAAGAATAGATAAACGGGAAGGGATAACGGGTATGCCCATCCCGGTAGCCGACTTTTTTATAAATAGCTCATGCAGCCTTGGTTTGGGGGGTGGTAAAAAAATTCCATCAGGATCATTAGGTAAACCCTCATTGCTGCCAAATACGCCAATCAGTTTGTCTATTTTATCATAGTAAGGTTTTATATCATCATAACTGATCGGCCAGTTATCGCCCAGTCCATCGATACTTTTTCTTTTAAAATCATTGGGGCCAAAACGCAAGGAAATTCTTCCCCAGTGATTGGTTCTCCCTCCCACCAT
>JAYVUL010000367.1:0-22275 GCA_043787935.1 Chitinophagaceae bacterium
TGATAAAACCATAGATATAAAAACTATAAGACTGGCTATATTGAAGGGTATTTTGAAACAATATGGCTTCTTTGAAGGAAAAAAATAATGACTCAATTGATTCATTTCAGAACGTTGATATCTAATGTAAGAAAAGTAGCGTATAATATTCCCTCAAATGTATATTCATGTTGCTTTGGCTTTTTATACCTTGAGGAAAAACAAAAAAACCACTGAAGCACCTTCCTGATTTTTAAACTAATATTTACGCTTACAACCACCTGTAAAAAAAAATTGTACACATTTCAACATATAGAATACTTATTTGCACTGGCAGCGATAATACCAATGTGGATATTGTATGCTGTTGTTCTTCAATGGAAGAAGCGCAAGATAAAAAAAATTGGTGACCCGGTATTGGTGAAGCAGTTGATAAAAGAGTACAGTGCTAAAAAATTTTTACTCAAATTTATTTTATTCAGCACAGCATTTATACTGGCAGTAATTGCATTGGCCAATCCAAGAAAACCCCAGGGCAACGTTACTGTAAAACGAAATGGCATTGATGTGATGATTGCGTTAGACGTAAGCAAAAGCATGCTAGCTGAAGATATAAAACCCAACAGGCTTGACAGGGCAAAACAATTTATTGCCAGGCTGATTGATAAATTACCGGACGACCGTATTGGTATCGTAGTCTTTGCGGGCAGGGCTTATTTGCAAATGCCTTTAACCACTGACCATTCGGCAGCTAAAATGTATTTGTCGTCGGCCACCACCGATGTGGTTCCAACACAGGGCACTGTAATTGGAGATGCATTAAAAATGTGCTATGCGGCATTCAATACCAAAGATAAAAAATACAAATCCATCATCCTTATCAGCGATGGCGAAGACCATGATGAAAGTGCTGACAAAATAACAACAGCCCTTGCAGAGGAAGGGGTGATGGTGAATACAGTAGGTATAGGTTCATCTGAAGGTACTGTTATTCAGGACGCCGTTACAGGTGAAATAAAAAAAGATGCGTCAGGTAAACCTGTTATCACCAGGCTGAATGAAAATGAATTGAAAAATATCGCTTCAAAAGGTAACGGGCTATACCATTTATTTACCAATGCAGAGGAAGCGACCGGTGCTATAGACAGCCAACTGAAAACAATGGGACAGCGATCCATAACTGAAACATCAATGATCCATTATCAAAATTTCTTTCCCTGGTTTTTATCAGCGGCATTGATATTATTAATTGCTGATTTTTTTATTTCAGAAAAAAAAAGTTCAGGTTCGCTTAAACAGGTTAAAAGCAAAAAGCCGGATTCAACAAAATTAAAGGCCTTTTATACAGCAATGTTTTTAACATGCTGTGGACTGCTGGTTTCTGCAGGTGCATTTACGCAAAGCACCAACGCTTTTATTAAAAAAGGAAATGAGGAGTATAAAAACAGCGACTTTGAAGCTGCTGCCGGCAATTATAAAAAGGCTTTAGAAAAAAATGCAGCCAATGAAACCGCCCGGTACAACCTGGGCAATGCCCTGTATAAAAATGGAAACACGGAAGATGCTTTAGCCGCTTATGATGCAGCTATTGCTAACAGCAAATCTCCGGCAAATAAAGCAGGAGTGTGGTACAACAAGGGGGTGGTGATGCAAAACCAGAAGAAAATAACGGAATGTATTGAAGCCTATAAAAATGCTTTAAGATTATATCCGGAGGATGAAGATGCCAGGCTGAACCTGCAAAAAGCATTACAGCTGCAACAGAAGGAGAAACCAAAAGAAAAAAAAGACCAAAAGAATAAAGAGGATAAGAAACAGCAGCCAAAGTCACCCGATCAACAACCGAAGCCACAACCCTCTAAAATGACCAGGAAGGAGGCAGAAGAAAAATTAAAGGCCTTGATGCAGCAGGAAAAAAATTTACAGGACAGGCTAAGAAAAGTAGATGTTGCTGCTCCCAACAAACCTGAAAAAGACTGGTAGTATGCCCTAAAAGAATTTTACAGCAGGGGGGGAACATCCCTGCTTTTTTGTTGTTATTTTGTAAGAATATTAAAGCTATGCAATTGTACTGTGAATCACTGACGGAATACAAACGCCTCAAAACAAGGGAGGTGAAAATTGGAAACCTGTTACTTGGCAATGGCCACCCCATCAGGATACAAACCATGACCACTACTGATACAATGGATACCATTGCTACTGTTGAACAATCTATCCGCTGCATAGAAGCTGGTGCAGAACTGGTCCGGATTACTGCCCCTTCAAAAAAAGAAGCGGAGAATTTACAAAACATTAAGGAAGAGTTAAGAAAAAGGGGATATAATACCCCGTTGATTGCCGATATACACTTTACCCCCAACGCTGCAGAAATTGCCGCTAGGATTGTTGAAAAAGTAAGGGTGAACCCGGGTAATTATGTTGACAAGAAAAAATTTGAGCAGATAGAATATACAGACGAAGAATATGCAGAGGAGATAGCAAGAATAAGAGAACGTTTTACTCCATTGGTTTTAATTTGCAAAGAACATGGCACTGCCATGCGTATTGGCACAAATCATGGAAGTTTAAGCGACCGCATCATGAGCCGCTATGGAGATACCGCAATGGGCATGGTGGAAAGTGCCATGGAGTTTTTGCGAATTGCCCGCAGTGAGGATTATCACAATATAGTGTTGAGTATGAAGAGCAGTAATCCGCTGGTGATGGTGCAGGCCTACAGGTTATTGATCAACCACATGATGGATGAATTTGGTGAATGTTATCCTTTGCACTTAGGCGTAACCGAAGCAGGCGATGGCGAAGATGGCAGGATAAAATCAGCCATTGGGATTGGTACGCTGCTGGAAGATGGCATTGGTGACACGATAAGGGTAAGTTTAACTGAAGATCCGGAACTGGAAATTCCGGTGTGCAGAGACCTGGTGAAACGATACACTAAAGAGCGGCTGCTCAAGGCTGGCAGTTGCAGCATCCCTCCGATTGAAAAACTGCCTTATTCTCCATTTGAATATAAAAGAAGGGAAACCTTTGAAGTTAAGAATATTGGTAATAAACAAATGCCGGTAGTAATTGCTGATTTAAGTAAAATTGATAAAATCACCGCTACCCATCTGAAAAGTGCAGGCTACACCTATGATTCCGTTACCGATAAATGGGCTATAGGTGATATGGCTGCTGATTATATTTTTACCGGTCATCAAATACTGGATTTTGCATTACCCGGTACAGTAAAGGTTATTGTTTATCCTGCTACCTGGCAATTGGCCGGCGATAAAGCAACATATTTCCCTTTATTCGAAGACAGTGGATATGTTGCCGCCGAATCCGTTTCTAATGATATGAATTTCGTGATGATTGACTGTTTTAGTGATAGCACAACGATTAACGATTTTACTTATTTAGATGAACTGGCAAATGATCCCAAAGTTGTTCTTTGCCTGAGTTCAGCCAATATACATGCCATGCATGCGGTGAGAAGGATGATGGCAGAATTGATGAACCGGGCTATTAAAAATCCGGTGCTTTTTATCACCGACAGCAATTGGTCAACCGCTGATGAACACCTGATTCATTATGCTACAGAAACCGGGGCTTTATTCCTGGAAGGAATGGGGGATGGTATCTGTTTAGGAATGTCTTCCAATGCATATAACGACACAGCTCATACAGCAGTAAGCGGCAGAAATTATATTGCCAATGCTTCAGTGGAGGCATTTATTAATAATACCAGTTTCTCTATTTTACAGGCTACCAGGACGAGGATCTCAAAAACAGAATACATCAGTTGCCCGAGTTGTGGAAGAACATTATTTGACCTTCAGGAAACTACTGCAAAGATCCGGGCAGTCACCAATCATTTAAAAGGCGTGAAGATCGCCATCATGGGCTGCATTGTAAACGGCCCGGGAGAAATGGCTGATGCTGATTTTGGATACGTGGGCAGCGGAGTTGGAAAGATTACTTTATACAAAGGAAAGGAAGTGGTAAAAAGAAATATTGATAGTGCTGTTGCAGTGGATGAATTGATCAATTTATTAAAGGAAAGTGAGGCATGGGTAGCCCCCTCTGCCTCCTGAAGGAGAACACAGATCAGGAGTTCAATAAGTAAAGTGTTTATTGAATAGCTTAGAGCAGCAGGTTAAATTCAATCAACGTATTTTGTATAATTGTACGACATCATGGAGGCCGAATAAAATTTCAAAAACCGGAAACATAATTTTTTAACAAAAAACAAATTTTCCCTTGCAGGGGATAGTTATGCAAACAGATTTTCTCGTCATCGGCAGTGGCATAGCTGGCTTGACTTATGCCTTGAAAGTAGCACAGGAATGTCCTGGTAAAAAGGTGATGGTATTGACCAAAACACAAAGCGATGAAACCAATACCAAATATGCACAGGGCGGTATAGCAGGTGTGATGGATTTTGACAAAGACAGTTTTGACAAACATATTGAAGATACTTTAATTGCAGGGGATGGGTTGTGCGACAGGCATACGGTGGAAATTGTAGTGAAAGAAGGGGTGGAACGAATTAAAGAGATCATTGACTGGGGGGCTCAGTTTGATAAGGAGCCAGATGGTGATTTCAAATTGGGTAAAGAAGGCGGGCACAGTGAGTATCGCATTTTACATCACAAAGATGTAACCGGAAAAGAAATGGAGAGGGCTTTGCTTGAAGCAATTAAAAGTATGCCAAACATACAGCTCATCAGCCATTGTTTTGTATTGGATATCATAACGCAGCATCATCTTGGGTATCTGGTTACAAAGGCAACACCAGACATTGAGTGTTATGGAGTGTACGTGCTGAACCTGCAGACAAACAAGACCCAAAAAATACTTTCGTCCTTTACATTGCTGGCTACCGGAGGAAACGGCCAGGTGTACCGTACCACCACCAACCCTGCTATTGCTACTGGCGATGGTGTGGCAATGGTGTACAGGGGAAAGGGAAGAATTGAAAATATGGAATTCATTCAATTTCACCCTACAGCTCTTTATGAACCGGGTGTAAGGGGACATTCGTTTTTAATAACAGAAGCAGTGCGTGGCGATGGAGGCATTTTGCGTAATCATAAAGGAGAGGCTTTTATGGAACGCTATGATGAAAGAAAAGATTTGGCGCCCCGGGATATTGTTGCAAGGGCAATTGATAATGAAATGAAAGTTGCAGGTACAGAGAATGTTTTTCTGGATTGCCGTCATTTCAGCAAAGAAAAATTTACAGAACATTTTCCCAATATTTACGACAAATGCATAAGCATCGGAATAGATATTATGAGAGATATGATACCGGTAGCGCCTGCTGCCCATTATAGTTGCGGCGGTATCAAAACAGATGAATGGGGCCGCACATCAATAAAGAATTTATATGCTGCCGGGGAATGTGCATGCACTGGCCTGCATGGTGCCAACAGATTAGCCAGCAACAGTTTACTGGAGGCAATGGTATTTGCACACAGAGCCTATATTGATGCGGTAAAAATTATAAAAAACCACCCAGATTCTGCTCTGCAAACCAATGAGGCTATTTTGGCCAATGCAGTTCCGGATTGGAAAACAGATGGCACTAATGCACCGAAAGAAATGATCTTAATTACCCAAAGCGTAAAGGAATTAAAACTGCTGATGAGTGATTATGTAGGGATAGTAAGGAATAATGAACGTTTACACAGGGCAATGAAAAGGCTTGACCTGCTGTATGAAGAAACTGAAGCCCTTTATGAAAAAACAGAAGTATCACCACAATTATGTGAGTTGAGGAATATGATAACGGTAGCTTACCTCATTGTAAAGTGTGCTGAATTCAGGCTTGAAAGCAGGGGCCTGCATTTCAACACAGATTATCCCGGCAAGAGTAATAAAGAACAGAATATTGTATTGTAAAACTTTAATGACACCAATTAAAATATCAGGCTGAATGTATTATCTCATTTATGGTTTGTTATACCTGTTATCCTTGCTTCCTTTTTTTATTTTGTATTTGCTAAGCGATTTTGTTTATGTGCTTTTCTTTTATGTTTTTGGCTACAGAAAAAAAATAGTGATGGATAATATTAGTATAGCCTTTCCCGGGAAAACCAATGAAGAAAGGGTAAGGATAGCCAAACAGTTTTATAAAAACCTGGTGGATACATTT
Source organism: Chitinophagaceae bacterium (assembly GCA_043787935.1). Taxonomy (GTDB): domain Bacteria; phylum Bacteroidota; class Bacteroidia; order Chitinophagales; family Chitinophagaceae; genus Ferruginibacter. The sequence continues at coordinate 6,122 of JAYVUL010000367.1, forward strand.
ATTGAAACCATCAAGATGCTGAGTTTGAGTACCCGTGAATTTGAAAAAAGGTGCACAATTGATGCGGCGGCCGCCACTGCCCTGGCTGAAAAAGGTAAAAGCATTGAATTTTTGTGTGGCCACCAGATGAACTGGGAGTATGGCAACTGGATTATGGCAAAAAATTCACCCATTCCATTTATTGGTGTTTATCAAAATATCAGTAATGCGGTTTTTAACCGGCTTTTTTTACAATTAAGGTCGAGGTACAACACAATAATGGTATCCACCTTCGATTTTAAATATAAAAAGGAGGAGATACTAAAAGACCAATACGGCATAGCCCTGGCAGCAGACCAAAATGGAAATCCGCAAAAATGTTTCTGGCTTTATTTTTTCGGAAAGCCGGCACCATTTGTAACAGGGCCCGCTATAGGTGCGATAAAAAATAATACGGCAGTCATATTTATACATTCTACCAAACCAAAAAGGGGATACTATCATTTTAAAGCACAGGTAATGGCAGAAAATGCCAACCAATGCAGCCCGGAAAAATTAACCATTCAATACCGGGATTTACTGGAGCAGGCCATACGGGAAACGCCGGATAATTATCTGTGGAGCCACCGGAGATGGAGGCATGAATTTGAAAAAAGTTTCCACCATTTATGGATTGATGAGAAGGGCCTTAATTGAGTATACTGACATCCTTTTCCACCCTGATCTTTTTTTCTTCTTTAATCTTATCCCAGCCGCCTGTTATATTACGCAGGTTATGAATGCCCTGTTTTTTTAATAAAGAAGCTGCAATAACACTTCGGTATCCGCCACCACAGTAAAGGTATAAATTTTGGCTTTCTTCAAAACTTGCCAGCAACGCCACATCTGTCATATCATTTAAGGGCAGGTTTACCGCATCTTTTACATGGCCTTCCGCAAATTCAGTTTCCCTTCTTACATCCACTGCCTGCAAATTCTTATCATGCGGAATATCCATCGCAAATTCATCCGGCGCTATATCAATGATCATATCTATTTTCTCCCCTGCATTTATCCATGTTTCAAAGCCACCTTTCAGGTATCCTTTCATATTAGAGAAGCCAACTCTTGCAAGTCTGATCACCGTTTCTTCTTCTTTCCCTTCCTCAGTTACGAGCAACAATGGTTTATCAAACGACAACATACTGCCTGCCCATTCCGCAAAGCGGCCCTCTAAACCAATAAAAATACTGCCGGGAATAAATCCGTTGATAAAAATGGCTGCATTACGGGTATCTAAAATGGTGATGTCAACGCCTGATTGAATTTTAAAATCAGTAACTGTAAGCGGGGTTAACGCGAGGGCTTTTACCTTGTCCAGGCTCTCGTACCCTTCTTTATTAATCATGGCATTGATGGAAAAATATCTTGGAGAATCTGTTAAATTATCAGTAACTGCCTTAATAAAGGCAGCTTTTGTTTGTGGCTGCAAGGCATAATTATTCTTTTTTTCTTCGCCAATGGTGCTATATGCCTGTGGCCCTATATTTTTACCGCAACTGCTGCCTGCTCCATGGGCAGGGTATACCAGTATGTCATCCCTTAAAGGCAAAATCTTATTCTGTATGGTTTCATACAGCATGCCTGCTAACTCTTCCTTACTCATATTGCCACTGCTTAAATCCGGCCTGCCTACATCACACACAAATAGTGTATCGCCGGTAAAAATTGCGTGGTCATTTCCGCTTTCGTCTTTTAGCAGGTAGCAACTGCTTTCTATCGTATGGCCAGGTGTATGCATTGCAGTTAACGAAATCCCACCCAGCTTAAAAACTTCGCCATCTTTAGCTATGTGTACGTCAAGTTTTGTATCTGTTTCAGGGCCGTAAATAATGGGTGCCCCGGATATTTTACTGAGGTCTAAATGGCCACTAACAAAATCTGCATGGAAATGTGTTTCAAAAATATACTTAATCACTGCGTTCCTTTCAGCAGCAAGGTGAACGTAGATCTCTGTATCCCTCAGTGGATCTATTATTGCAGCTTCGCCATTGCTTTCAATATAATAAGCCGCTTCGCTTAAGCAGCCGGTATATAATTGCTTTATAAACATATCAATATCTATTGGTAATAATTTTTCTATGAGCAGGCAAATATAAAAATAAAAAAGCGGATGAATGACCATCCGCTTTTATTGAAAATATTTTAAAACACTATGCCACCAATTCATTTACAATGCGGCTGATTTCTTCAATTCTCTTATGATTAATAAGATAAAAAATAAATTTCCCTTCCCTTTCGGTTATTACAATTCCCGCTTTTCGCAGTATTGCCAAATGCTGGGAAGCAACAGACTGCTCGAGCCTTAAACGAACATAAATTTCAGTAACTGTAATCTTCTTTTCCTCCTCAATCAACTTCAATAGTTGCTGGCGCAATTTGTGATTCAGGGCTCTTAAAATAAGAGCAGCCTTCTTTACATTGTAGTAGTCAATTTTTAATGTATTCATGTTTTCAGTTTTTTAAAAGACAATGTGTATCCGTAAATTACAGAGGCGTTGTCTTTGTCATAGTTATTAAATTTTCGTAACCTGTTCCGGGGAACATTGCAAAGATACAATGCAAATCAGATAGTTAAATAATAGTATTTTATAAGTGGTAACTATTACTGCATTAAGCCAACTTTATCGGATATTTTGAGCCAAATAAAACTCTTTTAAATAAAGTGGTTCAGCATATGCTGTATCGGCAAAATCTTTATCAACAAATTTTTTAAAAGATAATTTACTCATTGCCAAACCATTATCAGGAACATTCAGAAACAATGCTTTCTCGTTTGGGCAAATCGTTTGCCATTTTGCGGCTCCATCGCCAAAAAAAGCTATCCTGCTGTTTAACAACTCTTTAACTACAAAGCCTGAATTGAGTATTAAAGCACAAGGCGCTAAAATACTATTTAACCGGCTATCATAAATAGCGGTAAATACTTCCATTCTCCGGGCATCTATCATGGGGCAAAAGAAAGTGCCTTCCATGTCATTTTGCTGGTATTGGTCAATTGCTGCTCTAGCCAGAATCTCTAAGGACCCCACTGTTATCATGGGTTTATCCAGTGCAAAACAAAGTCCTTTTGCGCTCGCCATCCCCACCCTTAAGCCTGTATAAGAACCTGGTCCACAAGCAACCGCAATGGATGCGATATCATTTAAAGTAATACCTGATTTTTTTATCAGCGATTGTATGGCAGGTTGTACAAAAGAAGCGTGGTCTTTTTGATTGGTATTCTTTTCTTCCTGAACAATCAGCCCGTTTTCCGCAATATTAATTTGTGCAGTGGTTGCTGAGGTGTCAATATTTAATATCAGGCTCATACAGCAGCTTCTTTTTGTAATAATGGTGCAGGCAGATACCTTTTATCCCGGAAGCTTAAGTGTATCAGCAAATCATAAACATTTTTCACCCCGATAATACCAGCCCATTCAAAAGGCCCAAAAGGATAATTTGTACCGAGTTTCATGGCGGTATCTATTTCTTCTTTTGAACTAACGGCCTCGCCTAAGGCAAAATAGGCTTCATTGATGATCATGGCGATAACTCTTCCTGCAACCAATCCAGGTTCATCTGCCGTTTCGATATATTGCTTGCCTAAGGCAGTGAATATTTTTTTTATCGTGTCGCTTGCAATTCCACCAACCTCCCATACCTTTCTTGATAAAAATCCATTCCATCCATTGATGCGAACAACATTTGCGCCCGTATGTAATTCCTTTATTACAGGAACAGCCGAATTTAATATTACAGGCTGCCGGATGTTTCTTAGCTCCTGCATATTTATTTCCTGTAAAATAATAAATGCATCCACGGTGCCAATGTTTTGCTGCAATGATGCTATTCTAACCAGGTTAACAGCAGTTGTTATGCTGTTAATTTCCTTCCATTGTTCATCATTTGCCAATACTGCAATCGTCATCTGGTAATTTTTTACAAAAATACGTGGTTGATAAAAGATATATTTGCACTTGGTAAAAAAAACTGAAATGAGTAAGCAAATCATCAACACCAATAATGCACCTGCCCCTATTGGCCCTTACAACCAGGCGATCAAAACAGGGAACCTGTTATTTGTATCAGGTCAGGTGGCACTAAAGCCGGGGACCGGGGAAATGGCCAATACTGATATTATTGAGGAGACTCACCAGGTACTGCAAAACCTAAAATCAATTTTACAGGAAGCAGGAATGGATTTTAGTAATATCGTTAAGACAACTATTTTTTTGAGTGATATGGAACTGTTTGGCCAGGTAAATGAAATTTATGCCAAGTATTTTGAGGGAGATTTTCCTGCAAGGGAAACGGTGGCTGTAAAAGGGTTGCCCAAAAATGCAAATGTGGAGATCAGTGTAATTGCAGCAGGATAAATATTACCATTCAGGTAAAGTATTCGGAGTGCATTGTATTTGAGGCCTTTCGCCTTTTGGCACCAATACAATGATATTATCTTTCTGTGTTTCGCCATTGCGGAAGGTATAGCCTGCTTTTACTGTTTCAGTAGTTTCTTTCCCGTTTATGATTTGTTTTACTTTTACATAAAAATCCCTGGCTTTTATTGTGCCGTTTTTTGATGTAAATCTTTTGCCATTGGCATTTCTGCAGTTAAAAGTTGCTAACAGGTTGGGAGATTCAAAAGAGAGCAAAGAAGTTTTATCAGCATACATTTTAGTGCAGTTGCTTTTGTTGGTGATATAAAGGGTGATTTCATACCGGCTGTATTCTTCCCCTTTCGCCATTTTTAATTGTTCGTTGTTGATGATATAACCATATTCAAATCCGTTTTCCATGGCTGGTTTTTTTTCATCAATATCCAATACCTGGGCATAGCCGCCAAGGGAAGAAAGAATAGCTGTAAGGAATGTAAACCGGGTTTTAAAAAACATAAAAGGCATTTAATATTGAAAGATTAAGATAACACTAATATTCAATTTGGAAAAATGAACCACAGCAACCGGTTGGTAATAGTAACAGATAAAGTGCCGGATTTTTTGATTGATACCCTGCAGCAAAAAAATTATGAGGTAAGGTACCTGCCCCAGCTCACCTATGCTGAAATGTATGACCTGATACCACAGCCAGAAGGCTTAATATTGACCACTAAAATAAAAATTGATCAACCACTTTTAGACAAAGCCGTTAATCTGAAATGGATAGGAAGGCTTGGCAGTGGAATGGAGCATATTGATGTGCCTTATGCAGAAAGCAAGGGCATAAAATGTGTAAGCAGTCCCGAAGGTAACCGCAATGCGGTAGCTGAGCATGTACTGGGATTGGTATTAAACCTGATGAATAATATCAGCCGGGGTTATGATGAAATTAAATCTGGGAAATGGATAAGGGATGCTAACCGGGGCACAGAACTAACAGGCAAAACTATTGGCATCATAGGCTTTGGCAATACAGGTAGTGCTTTTGCAAAATTGCTGGGCTCCTTTGATGCTACAGTGCTGGCTTACGATAAATATAAATTTGGCTTTGCAACAGGATATATCAGGGAGGCAAGCGTTGACCAGATATGCCGCTATGCAGAGGTGATTAGTTTGCATGTGCCCTTAACGGCTGAAACAAGGTATATGGCCAATGACAATTTTTTTAATTCGCTAACACAAAAACCTTTTTTCATCAATGCGTCAAGAGGGGGTGTTACAGATACTGCCGCTTTGATCAATGCCTTGCAACAAAAAAAAATTGCCGGCGCCGCACTGGATGTTTTAGAAAATGAAAACCTGTCAGCGTTAACTGAAAGTCAACAAAAACAACTGGATTTCCTTACCCGGCAACCCAATGTTATACTCACACCGCACATTGCAGGCTACAGCCATGAGGCATTCATAAAAATGAGCAAGGTGGTGCTGGATAAACTGGGCATTTAATAATTTGATTATATTTGTGTCAAGTGCAACGCCTTGGGCAATCCCGGGGCGTTGTATTTTTTTTCTCTTTACAATAAAATGACATGTTATGAGTGAAACAAACTATGTGAAAAAAGATACGTACGAAAAAATGAGGGAGGAACTTTACCAACTGAAAAAAGTAGAACGACCCGCTGCAAGCCATGCCATAGCGGAAGCCCGTGAAAAAGGTGACCTGAAAGAAAATGCTGAATATGATGCTGCAAAGGAAGCCCAGGGCTTGCTGGAAGCAAAAATAAAACAACTGGAAGGAATCATCGCGACGGCAAGAATTTTGGATGAAACCAACATTGATATCAGCAAAGTATCTATTTTAACCAAAGTAACGGTTACAAACCTGGGCACTAAAAAACAAGTAACCTACCAGATTGTTTCTGAAAAGGAAGCAGACCTTAAGCTCGGAAAAATTTCCGTTACTTCCCCAATTGGAAAAGGCTTACTGGGCAAAATAATAGGCGATGTTACAGAAGTTCAGGTACCTTCAGGCACACTGAAATTTAAAATTGAGAATATTTCATTGTAGATAATTTTTTAAACTAAAAAACCCATCCGTTAAACAGCGGATGGGTTTTTTGTCTGTATTTTTATACTAAAAATAGCTATGACTGTTTTCTCAAAAATAATTGCAGGGCAAATACCATCTTATAAAATTGCTGAGAATGACAGTTTCTTTGCCTTTCTGGATATTTTTCCGCTGGTACAAGGGCATGTGCTGGTGGTGCCTAAAGTGGAGACGGACAAATTTTTTGACCTGGAAGATAAATATTTGGCTGAAATGCTGCTTTTTGCAAAACCAATAGCACATGCCATTGAAAAAGCATTTGACTGTAACCGTTGCGGCATCAGCGTTGTGGGGCTTGAAGTACCCCATGCACACCTGCATTTATTGCCCGTAAATTCTGCTGATGATTTAAACTTTACCCAGCCAAAATTGAAATTATCACCCGGGAATTTTAAATCAATACAGGAAAGAATAGTGCAGTTTTTATGATTGCTGTAAATGAATTAAAATCACGTTAAGCCAATGGCAATGCTGCATGGAATTATTACTTTACCGGGGGCCGCAGGTCATCCACACTGATAATATTGATGTCATGATCTTCAGTATCGGGCTTGTTTGCTAAAATGTATTTGATAATTAAGTACCCGCCAAAGGCGCAAAAAACGGCAACAAATGAAATTTGAAAGAGATTCTTTTGTTCCATCTTAACCAGGTTTGTTTGCCCTTGCCCAAACATCACCAGCCCCAAAATACAGCCAATACATTCTGCGGCAAGCCAGGCAATGACAGTGTATAATTTCCAGATACCAGGCTTTAAGCCTTTTTGTAAAGCCAGTTTCCCGTTGTTTTTACACAGAAAGAACAATGCAATGATTTCTATAATTAACATGTTTATTTTATTAGACTACATTCAACAGCATTGTCATTAAGCCCTGCTATGGGTGTAAACCGGGATTTACATTAAACCAAATCAATATCAAAATTCACCAACTGTACAAACTCGCCGATTCTTTCGTCAATATCCTTTTTAGTAATTTCCTTCATCCTGTTAGGGCCAAATTTCTCCACACAAAAACTGGCTAAGGCGCTGCCGACAATAATGGCTGTTTTCATGTTTTCAAAACTGATGTCTTTTGTTTTTGCAAGGTGCCCGATAAAGCCGCCTGCAAAAGTATCACCAGCGCCTGTTGGGTCAAAAACTTCTTCTAATGGCAGGGCGGGTGCAAAGAAAACGTGCTTTCCGTGAAACAATAATGCCCCATGTTCGCCTTTTTTGATTACCAAAAATTCAGGGCCCATTTCCAATATTTTTTTTGCAGCTTTTACCAAAGAAAATTCTCCGCTGAGTTGCCTTGCTTCGCCATCATTCACCATTAACACATCGACTTTTTTCAACACTGCTTTTAAATCTTCCAGTGCAATATCCATCCAGAAATTCATGGTATCCATCACAATGAGCTTAGGCCTTGTTTTCAATTGATTGATTACACTCAGTTGCGTAGCCGGGGCAAGGTTACCCAATAATAAAAATTCAGCATCCTGGTAACTGTCTGGTACCAGCGGATTAAAATCAGCCAGTACATTCAGGTCGGTAACAAGGGTATCCCTTGTATTCATATCCAAATGGTATTTCCCACTCCAGAAAAAAGATTTTTTATCCGCCACCACCTCTACTCCATCCAGCTGAACACCACGTTTTTCCAGTTCTGCCAATTCTTCTTTTGGAAAATCATACCCTATAATGGAAATTTGTTGTATCGGCTTTACAAAATGACTGGCTGCATAGGCTACATAAGTGCCGGAGCCACCTACAATCTGGTCTACTTTTCCGAAAGGGGTTTCAATGGCATCAAAAGCCATAGTACCTACTGAGATTAACGACATGGTAAATTTTTGTTTGTGTTGTAAAATTTTAGCGGGGCAAAAGTAACGGATTATAAAGTGTTTCAGCTATGCCCTGCCAAGTTTTATTGAGTGAAAAGAAATATTGTAGCCGTAACTTAGTTGCTGCTTTTAACACTGCTTTTATTGAACAGCGGCTAAAAAAATTATCCAGTGCTTTTACAAATTCATCCTGATAACCCCCAGCCACGGCTCATAAAGCAAGTGGTGGAATGCCTGAAAGACGGTGGCGTGATCGTATACCCTACTGATACCATTTACGGTCTTGGTTGCGACATCCTGCAGCATAAAGCCATTGAAAGGATTTGTAAAATAAAAAACATTGACCCACAAAAATCGCAACTTTCTTTTATTTGCAAAGACCTGAGCCATTTAAGCGATTTTACCAAAAGCATCGATACCCCTTTGTACAGGATGCTTAAAAATTACCTTCCCGGACCATATACATTTATTTTACCTGCAAGCAAACAAGTGCCCAAAATTTTGCAAACCAAAAAAAACACCATTGGTTTAAGGGTGCCGGATAATATCATTTGCCAGCATATTTTAACCGAACTGGGTAACCCAATTTTAAGTTCGTCGCTACCGGGGGATATGGTGGAAGAATATACCGACCCGGAAATCATTTTTGAGAAATTTGAAAGCCTGGTTGACCTGGTGGTGGATGGCGGCATTGGCGGGATGATTCCATCTACTATTGTTGACTGTACTTCCGATGTATGGATGGTGACAAGAGAGGGGTTGGGGGAATGGAGCTGAAGGCCAGGGAGAGATCCAATAATTATGTCAGCATGCCATAGAAAAAATAATAAAATGCGATTATTAATAATTTAATCCATAATAAAATTGCCGTTGCCGTTGATCCCTTGCTGCAAATCAGCCGATGACTTTATTATTTATTGTATGGCATTAATAACGGCAATCCATACTTCTTATTTGTGCCTTTGTTACTAACAATGTTGAACAAAATACTATTTACTTCAAGAATCCTTTTTATCATTTATTTTGCGGTAACACTCCGGGAGCAAGGGTAAGTTTACTATACCTTCATCACTTTACTCTGGCATACAAAATCAGTTTTGGGAACATTGGTTTTTTCAATAGCGGTGTACCCACCTTCCACTTCTGAAAAATTCCTATACCCCCTTGCCACTAAAATAGACGCTGCTATCATACTGCGGTAACCACCGGCACAGTGTAAAAAGAAATGCTGCCCCGGATCAATATTATTTATCCATTCATTGATATTTGCCAGTGGCTTGTTGTAAGCGTCCTCCACATGTGCAGCTTCATATTCACTCTGTTTGCGCACGTCAATTACCATATCTTTTCCTATAGTTAAAGCTGATGCAAACTGCTCAGCAGTGATCCTGTTAATATTTTCTACCGTTTTCCCACTATGCAGCCATGCAGGGTAACCGCCTTTTATATGTCCCACCACATTATCAAAACCAACCCTGCTTAGCCGTGTAACTACCTCTTCTTCCTTTCCGGGGTCTGTTACCAATAACAACGGCAGTTTTACATCAACAATCAAAGCGCCCACCCAGGGGGCAAAATCTCCTTCCAGTCCAATATTAACCGACTGCGGGATAAACCCTTTCGCAAATGCAGCGGCATCTCTTGTATCCAAAATAATGGCCCCGGTTTCTTCCGCTACTGCTTCAAATTCCCCCGGTAATATTGCCTTCATCCCTTTATTCAATACCTTTTCAAAACTTTCATAGCCCTTTTTATTCATGGCCACATTCATTCCAAAATAACCGGGCGGTTGCGATAAACCCTCTGTTACTTCCTTTACAAATTCCGCTTCTGTCATATTAGCCCTTAAAGCATAATTAAATTGTTTTTGGTTGCCTAAAGTAGAAACCGTTTCCCTGCTCATATTCTTTCCGCATGCACTTCCTGCTCCATGTGCAGGATAAACAATCACGTCATCTGCCAGTGGCATGATCTTATCCCGAAGGGAATGGTAAAGCTTTGCTGCCAATTGTTCCGTGGTTAGATTGGCTGCTTTTTGTGCCAGGTCGGGCCTGCCTACATCACCAATGAATAAGGTATCACCGGAAAAAATTGCATGATCCTTTCCGTATTCATCAATCAATAAAAAGGTACTGCTCTCCATCGTATGACCTGGGGTATGCAACACTTTTATTTTCACCTTTCCTAATTCAAATAATTCTCCGTCCTTTGCTGAGATACATTCAAACTCACAGGCAGCACCAGGGCCATAAACTATTGGGGCGCCTGTTTTTCTGCTAAGGTCCACATGCCCGCTTACAAAGTCAGCATGAAAATGGGTTTCAAAAATATATTTCAGTTTCACTTTGTCTTTGGCCAACCTGTCCAAATAAGGTTGAATTTCCCTTAACGGGTCAATAATGGCCGCTTCCCCATTGCTGGTAATATAGTAAGCCCCCTGTGCCAGGCAACCAGTATAAATCTGTTCTATTTCCATATGAATTATTTTTAAAATTATTGATAATGCAAAATTGATACTACTGTTTTATCTTTTCTGTGACTTTGGTTACATAAACAACTGCTTTTGGTTATGCAAATAGTGTCTCTTTCAGGATGATATAAATACCCATTGCCAGCACAAACCAGCCGAATGCAGGTTTTAGTTTGGCACCGTCGATATTTTTAGATAATCTCATGCCGATAAAAATTCCTGCAATGGCAAACGCAGCAATGGTAAAAAGAAAAGACCAGTGGACAGCTACATGGTTAGCTGAACTAAAAAAGCCCAGTAAGGAATTGGCTGCAATAATGAGCAAAGATGTTCCAATGGCTTCTTTCATTGGCAACCTCAGCATAAACACCAATGCAGGAATGATCATAAAGCCGCCACCTGCACCTATCAGGCCGGTAACTATACCTACTGAAAAACCCTGAAGTATAATGACAGGAAAGTTAAGGCTGGCGGCTGAACTATCGTTGCCGGTTTCAACAATAGTTTTTTTTATCATGCTGTATGAAGCTGCAATCATTAATATGGCGAAGAGCATCATCAGGAGTATGTGCTTTGTAACGACATAAGTGCCGATACTGAAAACAGGGTCTGGTATTGCCCGAACAAGAAATACCCTTGTAAGAAATACACCCATAATTGATGGAATACCGAAAACCAAAGCGGTCTTCAAATTTACTAACCCGTTCCGGAAGTAACTTACTGATCCTACCGCACTGGTTATTCCAACAATGAAGAGCGAATATACTGTTGCTGCTGCAGCGTCCATGCTGAATATATATACCAATACCGGCACTGTAAGGATACTTCCGCCACCACCTATCAGGCCAAGGGAAACACCAATAAGGATGGAGGAAAAATAACCGAAATATTCCATTACCATTTTTGTTTGTGGTTGCAAAATTGCTGTTAACAAAAATCCTTTATGGCTACTTTTGTTACAGAAGTGAAATATTATTTTCTCCCCACTACAGGGCCTGCTTTCTTACAGCCACCGTGGCAACCCGGATGGCTTTATAAAACTATTTACTAAGCGTTGAGCTGATTATTATGATCTGGCATCACCCTGCAATGCATCTGCATTGTAAATGTAGCTTTTTTGATGATTGGGCAGAAAGTAGTTTTTAAGGGCAGTTTCAAAAGTGCTTTTAAAAGCAACTGATCCTTAAGATGGAACAGGCAACACTATCACCGGGGATGGCCCCGGCAGGGTTGAATGGGTTCCAGAGAATTAATAATACCGGATGTCTGCTATATATCCCTACCGGTGTGTTCACTAACCTGAAAAAATTTTATCACCGAAAGGGATAAAATAAGTTGAAATATCAAAGGGAATTATACAAAAAACTAATGGAGGTGGCCTGCCGGTTAATGAGCTGGATTTTGTTGAACCCTTGCCAGGCCGGTTCACAGGATAGGTTTCTATTTTGGAACCTGCCAGGGCACAAAAAAACTTACCTTCATAAAAATATTTTTGCCCGGGTATGAAAATTTCCAGATCAATGCTGCTTTTACTGATGGTTTTTGTATCCTTCTTATCCTGCCAAAGAGAATTATTTTTTGACGGCATTTCATCAGGTTTTCTTAAAAAAGATGCATCCGGCAACTGCCTGCCTGTTACTGCTGCTGGTGCATATAAAATTGATTCGCTGTTATCCGGTAATAATTTTGTTGAGGTGCAGGTGGAGGTTACTATTCCAGGCACATTTGATATTCGCTCTGATACGGTAAATGGTTATTCTTTTCATCAAGCAGGCCACGTTGACGCAGGCACCAGTAGTATTCGTTTGTATGCAAGTGGAAAACCAATTGCTTCCGGTAATAATATTTTTACTGTTAAATACGGAAAAAGCACCTGCATTTTTCAAATAACTGTTTTAGGATTACAGGCTGCGGTATATAGTTTAGCAGGAGCACCAAATAGCTGCAGCGATATATTTGCTGATGGCACATATACCCTGGGAAAGGCCCTGACAGCATCTAATATTGTAACCGTACGGGCCAATGTTACCACTCCAGGTTTCTATTCCATAACCGGAACAACAACCAATGGATTTTCCTTTTCCGGCAACGGCGTTTTTACGTCAACCGGTTTGCAAAACGCAATATTAAAAGGAACCGGTACCCCTTTGAGGGCAGAGCTGTCAAATGTTATCGTTAGCAATATTGTCAGCACCTGCGATTTTGGAATTACTGTACTTTCTGATACTGCTGGTAAAGCCATATATAGTTTTGACGGTTCACCTGATGCCTGCACCAACTTTATAATCAGTGGGCTATTTATTGCCGGAATTGCAACAACTGTGAGCAATACGGTTACAATGAACATCAATGTCACCAAGCCGGGCACCTATAGTATCTCAACCAATACCGCAAATGGAATAACCTTCAATAATGCCGGCACTTTTGCTGGTACCGGGCCGCAAACCGTTACCCTAACGGCAACAGGCAGCCCTGTTCTTGCTGAATCAGATGCATTTATTCCAAATACGGGAACCATCAGTTGTGCTTTTTTGATAAATGTAATACCGCTACCTCCCCCTGCAATATTTACTTTAAGTGGCGCACCAAATGATTGTGCTCCAGTTGCAGTTAATGGCTTTTACATCGTTTTAAAACCATTAGATGCTGCAAATACGGTGGTAATCCAGGTAAATGTCAGCAGCCCCGGCTCCTATTCTCTTAGTACAAATACCGTTAATGGAATTACATTTTCAGGATCAGGTGTATTTACATCAACCGGATTATACAATGTTACCTTGCAGGGCACAGGAGTTCCCCAGGCAGCAGGAACATTTTTATTAAAACCGCAAATTGGTAATTCTTCCTGTACATTCACTGTGCCTGTACGATAGTACTTTTGTAATGGCAATAAGCCCCCTTCCTTAACAAGTATTCCTGTTTCTACTATCACCAACCAGATTTTTCCCAGCTCTGTAATGGACAGGGCATATTACCCAACATTTTTCCCAATTTCAAAAAAGGCAGGCAAAAGATCTTCGTAACCTATGCTGTATCTTTACGGCGGAGAAAAAGATATGAGTAAAAAAGGAAAAGTATTGATGGCAATGAGTGGCGGTATCGACAGTACTGTGGCTGCACTGATGCTTCATAAAGAAGGATACGATGTAGTGGGCATTACCATGAAAACATGGGATTATGCCACGAGTGTGGGGCCAAGCAATGCTGTTGGTGGCAAAAAAGAAACCGGCTGCTGCAACTTAGACAGTTTCAACGATGCCCGGCAGGCTGCTGTGCAGCATGGCTTTCCCCATTTTATTTTAGATATCAGGGAAGAGTTTGGAGATTTTGTAATTGAAAATTTTATTGAGGAATATATTGCAGGCCGCACACCAAACCCCTGTGTAATGTGCAACACACATATCAAATGGAGGGCTTTACTAAAAAGGGCTGATGCTTTGGGCTGCGATTATATTGCCACCGGCCATTATGCTCAAATACACCAGCACAGCAATGGCAGGTATTTTATCCGCAAGGGAATTGATGAAACCAAAGACCAGAGTTATGTGCTGTGGGGCTTGCAGCAGGATCTTCTGAGCCGTACTTTACTGCCTTTAGGCACATACCACAAAACAGCCATCCGCCAGATGGCGCATGACTTTGGCTACCCTGAACTGGCTAAAAAAAGTGAGAGCTACGAAATATGTTTTGTTCCCGATAACGATTACCGTGGGTTCCTGAAAAGGAATGTGGAAGGGCTGGAACAAAAAGTTGCAGGCGGAAATTTTGTTGATAAATCAGGTAAAATACTGGGTCAGCACAAAGGCTATCCTTTTTATACCGTTGGCCAGCGCAAAGGGCTTGATATTGCCCTCGGCAAACCGGCATTCGTTACCAGTATTGACCCCGACAGCAATACCGTTGTATTAGGTGAAGAAGAAGACCTGAAAGGAAGTGAAATGACTATTGGCAAATTGAATTGGATAAAATATGAAGGGCTTACTGATGGAATGGAAGCATTGACCAAAATACGTTACAAAGATAAAGGTGCCATAAGTAACCTGTACACATACGAAAATGGAGTGAAAGTGCGTTTTTATGAGAATGTAAAAGGTATTGCACCCGGACAAAGCGCCGTTTTTTATGAAGGCGATGACGTTATTGGCGGTGGAATCATTCAGCGTCCCCATGCCCAGAAAGGGTAAAGTATGCAGCCTTTTATATAAAACATGGGTCTGACTATTTAACCTTCATTAGATTATGATAAGAAGAATTTTATTTGTTGGTATGCTGGCTGCTTTGTTTTTCAGTGCCTGTAAAAAAGAAACCGAAGAATTGAAAACTCCTGCCTTGAGTGAGTACGTGCCATTGGAAGTGGGTAAATACATCATCTATCAATTAGACTCATTCAGGTACCTGCCGTTTTCCACACAGGGCATTACCATCAGTTACCAGGCAAAATTTTTAGTGGATGCAGCTATCACTGATAACCTGGACAGGCCTGCTTACCGGATAGTGCGTTTTATACGTAAAACCGCTGCTGATGTATGGCAGCCCGACAATAGCTTTACAGCCGTTAATACAGGCAATACTTATGAATTTACAGATGAGAACATGCGATTCCTGAAATTGCATGAACCCATTTCGAATGGGTTTTCCTGGAAAGGCAATTCGTACATCAACACTACCTCCCAATTTACAGATTTTCGATTTTTAGATGGCTGGGATTATATGTATGACAGTGTAGATGCCCCGCTTACCCTGGGTGCCATTAATTTTGACAGCACCGTAAAAGTTGCCCAAAGAGATGAAGTACTTAATGACCCGGGTGACCCCGGTTCGTACAGCGAAATAAATTATGCCGTGGAGTATTATGCCAAAGGCATCGGGCTGGTGTACAAAAGATTTTTACACTCCGAATACCAGCCACCAACAACGAGTGGCGGTTCCGGCTACTATTCTGATGCCACCAAAGGGTTTACCCTTACCATAATTGATCATAATTAAAACCATAACCTGCTAATCATCCTGTCCGCCAATCCTGCATTGGATTGTCTTTCGGCAACTATAGAAAATTGAGGTGGCGGCAATTTCTGTTATACAGTCGCAGCTAATGGGCAACAGGTTTTCCTGGCCATTAATCAAAAAATTAATGACGCTGCACTTTTTATTATCCCAAAGAAGCTATTGATCTGTGAGTCTTATAGTATTTCGAAATGCATCGGCTGATACCCCCAGTTGGCGAAAGAGGAGATTTCATTTAATACAGTTCAAACATTAGTATTTTGCATTTGCATTTACCAGCTTTAAAAAACTGGATAAATTTTGTTCCTCATCGTCATAAAGCATCAATTCCTTTTTTGCTGAATAGAGAAAGATGGAAGGGTATTTCCGGGGT
>JAYVUL010000368.1:0-8458 GCA_043787935.1 Chitinophagaceae bacterium
GATCTGCCTGAAATGACCAAAAATTTTAACAGCGAAACCGTTGTTGATTTTAGCGGAAATTATTACTGGCTGCATAGCGACTGGGATAAGTCTTCTGAAACTGAATCCTTACTTTACGATAAGATTGATGTGGTATCGGGCAAAATTACCGAATCAAATAAAAAACTTTTTGATGCCGGCAGAATCAGCGGCAGTGCTGCTGTTATGACTGGTTTTTACCGGTATAAAATGGCAGGTAAGTACGATTTTAATTACGATGCAGATCATACAAAACTATTGGTAAGTTACAGGCTTGCACCCGAGGAAAAGAATGATAAAAAAAGTTACGACAAGATAGGGTTCTATGTTTACGATAAGAATATGAATAAGCTTTGGAATAATGAATTTACCATGCCTTATACAGAACAGATCATGGATAATATTGATTTTTCTCTTGACTCAAAAGGTAATGCCTATATGCTTGCCAAAGTGTACGACTCCGAAAAAAGAAAAGAAGTAGATAAAGAGACTGGTACAGCAGGATACCATTATGAAGTTTTAAAATTCACCAAAGAGAGTAAGAAGATTATCAACACAACTATTACCATTGGTGAATTTTTTATTAAGGCCGCATCGCTGATTGAGAATACAGAACATGATATGGTGATCACCTGCACGTACAGCAAAAAATCAAGAAGCGAAGGAACAGACGGCATTTTCCTGGCGTTGATGGACCAGAGCGGCAAGATCAATAAATATAAGAATGGTTTTTACGAATTCCCTTTAGCTGAACTGGAGAAGTTTGAATCGGAGAGATCTAAAAGAAAAATGGAAAGGAAAAAAGATTATGAAGCACCCAATTTAAGTGTGCGGAATATTCTGGTAGAAGCTGATGGCAGTTTATTTATTGGATTGGAAGAAGAATATACGGTAACAACCACCTATTATGATTCAAGAGGAGGATCTCACTCAACAACCACTTATTATTACGAAGATATTTTGGGAGCCAAGATCGGCAAGGCAGGAAATTTTGAATGGTTAAGAAAAATACCAAAAAAACAAAGGGGCACCAATGGAAGAGGTACCATGAGTTATAAACTGGTAAGCGATGCAACCGGTTATTACTTCCTGTTCTTAGATAACAAAAAGAATATGGAGCTTGCAGAAGATGAAGTGCCTAAATACCATTTGGATGGCTATGGTGGACAGGTGGTGGTTGCCAAAATTGATAACAGCGGAGCCATATCCAAAGAACTTGTTTTTGATACCAGGGAAGAGGATGTAATGTTGTTTCCTGCCCAATTTAAAAGAATAAACGGCAACCAGTTTATTGGCAGGGCAAAGATGAAACGGGGCGATTTTAGGCCATTGTTGATTACGGTTAATTAATTTTAAAAAAAATAATGAAAGAGATTCCTTTTTTGGAATCTCTTTTTATTTCTGTTAAGTATCTCAAAGATCAGCATTGGTAAAACCTACTGCCAGCCGCTCCTCAATTTTTTTAATCCACTCGAAGTATATCTCTTCATCGGCAGTGCTATTATCTGAAGTAAGTGCAAACCACAAACGGCTGCAACTGTTGGTATCAGCCGTCATGGTATTTGCTATGGTACGTGACCTTGCTGCAAGTGCTGCCCCACAGGCTAATTGAAAGCCATTTGCAGCCGCATACTGCAATAAGGTCTTTAAATCTGCGTCATCACAACCTCCTACATAAGCAACGGCAATGCCAACACCACGCCAAAGGTCTGCATGCCTGTTTACTGCAAATGTTTCAATGCTGCTGCATATCTTATGTATATCAGCTTTTTCTGTGTACCAGATGCTACGGCCAATACCCTGATGGTACATAGGCATGGCGGCAGCTGGTAAATAAGCAGGCAATTGTTTGTTTATTACCGTTTGGCGGCGTTTAAAACTTCCATCATAATAACCACAGCCATCAGCAATGCGCAAATAAAACCTGGTCGGAAGTTTTTCTACCGCAGGTAAAAAAGGAAAATTAAATTTTGAAATTGCCCAGCCAAGTCCTACATAAACCTGTGCCTGGTGGGCAGCGGCTGCACCATTGGCAAATAAAAGCCAGTCGTGAGGAAATGTTTTAGTTTCAAAATTATTTAACGCAATCGCCATGGAGGCACTTTCGTATGCAATGGAACTGAATTCTTTTTCGGTATGCTCCAGGTATTCAATCAATGCAGGCATATCATCATGCTTTGCATAAAACAGTTGTGTTTCTAAAAAAATGGTTTTTATTTTTTCCGTATTTTCTAATGCTGTATTCACGCTGTTTGATTGATTAAGAACATTGTTCAAAAGCAAGATAAGCATTGCACAATTATACAGCTTCGGCTTCCATCTCTTTTACCTTCGGATAAAACCACATCACATCCACATCCTTCATAATCGCATCGCCTGGAAAAATGGCTTTTTCTGATTCAGTATCTAACATTACCGCTCCTTCTTTTTTACCCAGGTTAATAGTGTAAGGATTTACTTTTATATCCGGCGATGTTCCATTTACTTCAGCACTCACCAGCCTGAAGATGGCTACAGCAAGCTGTTCCAGCATGTTCATGTTTTTTGCTATCTGCTCAATCAGTTCGGCAGGTTCGTGCTGCACTTCAATATCTTCCTGAAATTTGCGCAGCACGGCCAAATCAAAAGGATCAATATACCGGTTCGAGAACATTTTATTTTCGAACGGCAGCCATTCTAAAAACAGGTCCTGCATTACTTTGTGCAGTTCGCCAAATTTACGGCCCAGGCCATTTTTTGCTGCAAACAAATCTTTCAATATCCTGATATTGGTAAGCGCTTTGTTCGCAAATAAATGACACGGTATGGCCCAGTAGGTTGCCCAATCCCAGAAAATTTTAATCACCATTATCTGGGTATTTCCCATCAACAGGTATTTATTTTGATAAACCGGTATCCAGGCATCTACCAATGAAAGATGGCATTGCTCATAAATGTTCACACGTGTTTCAATATCTTCTCCGGCCAGATCACGCAATATCAAATCGCTTAACCAGCCATTATTCATGGCAATAAAATCGGTGCCGGGCGAATACAGCGGGTCTAAAAATGGACCCGACTCTCCGGCTGTTCCCCACCTGTCCGTTGAATAAACTCGTCCGGAATTATGAGCATAATGTTTTAGTATTTTAAAATCCAGTAGCCCATCGCCTTCGCCCAACGGCAACAGCATTTTATAAGCAAGCGGTTCATTCACCCGCATCCATTCAACCGATTTTTCGTAGGTGTTGAAAGTTTCAAAAGGATGTACAGCAGGATCTGCAACAATACCGATGCTGGTATTTTTTGATCCCAATGGAATTACCCATAACCAATAGCCGGTATCCATAAAATGCACAGTACTTAAATAACGCAGGCCGGGTTCAAGAAATCCTTTCCAGTCTTTATCATCTGTCCAGGTGTCAATATCAATAACGCCTTTCAACCTCCACCATACTGCATTGCTATGATGCTCCATCGGTTTTTGAAATTGAAATTTACGTTTCAAAATACTTGCTCTTCCAGATGCATCTGCAACCCAGCGACAGCTCACTTTTATTTCTTCCCCATCTTTTATATAACTAACCGTATGCAGGTTAGTGGCATCAATATCAACCCCCGAAACTTTTGCACCAAGTACCAGGTCGTTTCCTTTTTCTTTAGTTAGTTTCATCAGGTAATTTTCCAGCGTTCCCCTATCAAGTTGGTGGCTTGGCACCGGCAAACGCAGTCGGGGACCAAGTTCTACCCGGCTGGTAATATCTTCCTTGGTATCATTTTTAAAGAAAAAACGAAGGCCGTGTTTGGGTAGTTCAAATTCTTCCAGGTAACCTTTCAGGTCTAAAACTTCTCTTAAATAATGCGTACCAAGTTCCACAGTTGATTCGCCTACTTTGTGTGCAGCAGTTGATGCTTCTGTTTCTCTTCTTTCTAAAACCAATATAGAAATATCGGGTTTTGCATTTTTTAGTTGAAGGGAAAGCGTGAGACCGGCAAGGCCACCACCAAGCACCACAACATCATACTGATTGTTCATAAGTTAATTTTTAAGGAATATAAATGTAAGGTAAATGGTTGTCAATCCTGACAGCCTTCTGATATAAATTATCTGTTGAATTAATATTGGAAAAGTCAGCTTAGATATTCAACGACTTAAATACGCCTGTCAATAAACCTGATAATTTTTCTTCCGGCCTCCGGCATCTGCATTTTTTTAATTTCTTCTTCGGTTATGTATTTTATCTGCGGACTAACCCTTAACCTGGCCTGCAGGTTTGCCCTTATCTTCCTGTTGGTTTCTTCGTCATATTTATCCGGTACAATATAAATGAGTACTTCATCGGTTCCCATTTCGTTGGATGATACTTCAGCAACATAATCAATTACATTTTCCATTTCGTGCAGCATATCAAAAAGTGCTGGCGGGTATAAAGTAGTGCCTTTGTATTTGAGCATTTGTTTTTTACGGCCCATCACCGGTGATAAACGCAAGCTGTTTCGTCCGCAGGCACAGGGCGTATCATCATACACACATATATCGCCTGTTTTGTAACGCAGCAGGGGCATACCTTCTATGCCCAGCGTGGTAATGGTTACTTCGCCTGGTTGGCCTGGTGCAACGGCTTTATTCATTTCATCCAGCAATTCTACAATCAGCAAATCGGGTTGCAGGTGCCCGCCTTTACATTCGGTACATTCGGTAAATGCCGTTTGCATTTCGGTAGATGCGTAGGTAGAAAATAATTTTATATCCCAGGCATCAGTAATTTTTTTACCCAGCGGGTTTAATGTAAAATCTGCATTTCGGATATTTTCGCCCACACAAATTGCCTTTTTTACGGTGCTGCTGTTTACATCAATATTGTGTTCCTGTGCATAGCTTATGAGTTTAACAATAAACGATGGTACAGCAATGATAGCCGTAGGCTTGAGTCTTAATATGGTTTCCCATTGCAGTGATGGAACGCCCGGGCCAAGCCTGATGATGCCTGCGCCTAATTTTTGTATGCCGGAATAATAAGCCATACCTGCCATGAACTGGCGATCAAGTGTAAGCATAATCTGGTAAATATCGTTTACAGAACCTTCGGTACTTACAAAAGACGCATACTCATTACAGGCCAGGCGGGCAAGGTCATTTTCGGTAAGCATGATGGTAACAGGGTTGCCCAAAGTGCCGGAGGTAGAACTGTACTCAATAATTTTATTGCGTGGCACACAGAGAAAATCTTCATTACGTTGCTGCAGATCTTCCTTGATGGTTACCGGTATCACACTCAGGTCTTCCATGGTTTTTATACCGGATGGATTGAACCGTGCTTTAGAGAAAAATTCTTTATAAAAAGGAGAATGTTCATTTAGATAAGCAATGGTTTCCTGCAGTTTTTTTTCCTGCAGGGCAATAATTTCTTCCTTACTTAAAAAGGCCGATTCGGGTGAATAGTTCATTGAAAACAATTTTTACAAAATTGAATTTAGCCACAAAGATTCACTAAGACAAAAAGAAAATTTTTATTCCCTGCGGGAATATTTTTCTGCCACGGATTGCACGGATTTACACAGATAAATACAATTTCTGATTCTCTGTGGCAAAACTGATTTGTCGAAGACAAAACAATCAGTGTTAATCTGTGGCAAACCCGATTTGCCGAAGGCAAAACCCTTCAATCTTTGGCTTATTTTTCAATGATAACCATCGCACACGCCATGGTTTTTAGATGAGAAAGTGAAACGAAAATTTTTTGCAGTTTCAAATCAGCAACCGTTATTGCTGTGATGCCGTGAAAACGAAATTCCGGTTTTCCCTCTTCATCATTATAAATTTCAATTTCATTGAATGCAGTGCCACTTCGCCAGCCTGTGCCCAGCGCTTTTAAAAATGCTTCCTTGGCTGCAAAGCGTGCTGCGTAGTGTTCGTATTTAAAAGTTCTGGCTTCACAATATATAATTTCATCAGCAGAAAAAACAAGTTCTTTAAACCCTGCTTTCTTCTCCATCTTTTCTGCAACCCTTTCAACTTCTATCAGGTCGGTACCAATTCCAAATATCATGGTGCAAGTTTTTTGTTTATCTTTTTTATCTGCTCCTTAATATAGTCTTCTTCTTTTTTTGTAGCAATCACTTTCGTTAACGCAAGATTATAATTCTGTAAAGCCGCTGCGTATTCTTTTTGTTTATACAGATAATCTCCAGCCAAAACATAGGCATTATAAAACTCCGGATTGCTGGCAACAAGATCAGCCGTATTTACAGTTCCACCATCCAGTATCTGTTGCTTGATGTTTCTGAAAGCTTCAAAGTTTTTATATGCCGGGGACAATAAAAAAGAATCGGGAGCGATGGTTAAACTGCTGTCAGCAATTTCTTTGTTCTCTTTCATGCCTTGTAAAGAAAAAATCTTTTTCAAATCGTACGCAACATATTGGCCCAATTGCCAGGGCGATGTAGAAACCCACACAATTAATTTCTTTGGTTCAAAAACAATGGAGTGATGGGCAATTAACTGGTTGATGGCTTTTTCATTACCCATACCGATGTTGGCACCGTTTAATCCTTTTTGGTCACGCAGAATGTTTACTGTTTTTTGCACGGTGTTTTTACCATTGGCATTTAGCAGTTCCATCAATCTTTTATAGCGATAGGGTGAGGCACTTTCATTTTCCTGCTCAATATTCATTTTTGTTTTGCCCAAACCATTGCTTTGAAAATGATTGGTGCAAACAATAAATTCTTTTTTAGGATCGTACACATCCAGGTCATCGGGTGTTTTTTCAATAATGATTGCTTTGTTATCTGCTGCGGAAGCAACGAGAAAAGATTCGGACACAAACATCTTTCTTGATTTTGCAATGGCAATTGCTTCCTGGATATTTTTTGCGTATTGTAAAATTTCTCTTGTTACAATTGAAACCGGCGGGGCAGAGGCTGTTGGTAGGTCGGTTTTAGCAGCATTGATGGTTACCGAAACCCCCTGATCATTCATACCACTTACTGCACCTACAAAACCACCCCATGTAACCGTCATAAACTTATGGCCTTTTGTTGGATTAAAGAATGCAACAATTTTATCTTCTGCAAATTTATCGCCCACCCAAAAATCAAAATTGCGGCCAATGATCATCGTGCTGTCTTCACTCATGCTGCCCCAGGTGCCAAAAGAAGTACAGCCAACCAGTGCCAGGTTTTGCACGGCATGGCCAATATCATGCGCTGCATGATAATTTAAAATGCGCTGGTAATTGGTGCCCAGGTATTGGTATTTAGGAGATGCAGATTCTGATACGCCGTAAATTTCTTCCTTGTATTCCTCCGTAACATTTTTATTAAGCTTGCGATTAAAAAAACCGATCAGGTATTTTAAATAATTCCTTTTAAATTTTGAAGGAACCAGTTTGATTATCTGTTCTGCAAAATGGTCTTCCTGTCTTACAACTAACTCTTCAGTAAGTTTACCATTGATAACGCCACGCTCAAAAGCATCGCCTTCTACATACAATTCATACAAACCGCTTTTGCTGTGTCGAAACCAATTATTTTTTATGGTGTAAAAACCATCTCCATGATTGGTTCGCTGCAAATGCAGGCTGCTCATGTCGGCAGGCTTTGGCGGCTGTATATCTGATACCTGCACCAGGTACACAGCACCAATGAACAGTAAAATAAAAATTACGGCAAGTACTCTTAATGTCCTTCTGCCTGTCTTTCTCCAGTTAAGCATTTCTTATTTTTTCTATGATGTCTTCATTCCCTAAAAAAGCAACACTGGTTACCAGTCCGCTCATGGTGGCACCTAATATGCCATGTAAATTAAGATTTTGTCCTGTTAAATAAAGGTTAGGTATTTTGGTACGGGGCGATATAAATGTTTTTAACGGATTGCTGTAATCCTTGGCAATGCCATACATCGAGCCGTCATCGTTACCAATATAATCCCGGTACGACAAAGGCGTTGCTGTATAATACGTTTTTATTGCTTTTCTCAAACCGGGGAATTTTTCTTCCATACAGTCGAGCAATTTCTCAGCTTTCCGTTTTTTAAAATCTTCGTAAGCATCTCCACGGTCTTCTGTTTTTGATACCGTATTAAATGTGCCTGCCCATTCTTTTACTTCATCAAAGCGCATGTAGGCAAGCAATGTCATTGATTCGGCATATACCGGCGATTTTGAAGAGGCAGAAAAAAATACAGCATAGCCCAAAGGCCAGCTTTCTTCGTTGTGATCTGTCAGGTCCCATTCCCTTCCATCTTTAATATAATAGAAATTATTTTTTAAGTACGGATAAGCATCTTTTTCAAAAACAATATTCACCACAAAGCCACCTATCGAATTTTCGAGCCCTTTAATTCGACTTTTATAAGCATGTTTAATAAGATTACTTTCCGTCATTTCAAGCGTACGAACCGGATGCATGTTGCTGATAAAATGTTTTGCATACACTTTTGATCCATCAGTAATTTCTA
>JAYVUL010000369.1:0-8427 GCA_043787935.1 Chitinophagaceae bacterium
TTTTTACGGGCAGGCAAGTTTTTACTCCAATAAATTCAATGGCCGCCAAACTTCAAGCGGTGAAATATTCCATCAAAGCAAGATGACATGTGCCAGCAATATTTTGAAGATGGGTACCTGGATAAAAGTAACCAACCTGCGTAACAGTAATTCTGCCATTGTAAAAGTAAATGACCGCCTGCACCCAAGCATGAAAAGGATTGTAGACCTTACCAGTGCGGCAGCAAAAAAGTTAGGTTTTACTTCAGCAGGACTTGCAAGGGTAAAGGTGGAAGTGCTGGGAAGGGTAAAACCTGCTGAATAAGAAGTCATAATTTTGTACCCGGACACCTTTTGGCAGTGCGGCTCTGGAAGTACAATTTATCCTGTTGAACAAAGGGCACTCTTCCGCCATTGCTCCTCTGGAAGGCTTCATATTTAACCTTTAAAACCGATCTTGAAATTTATTTTCCAAAATACCATTAGTGATGAACAAAACGATAAACGACTTTAATAATATTTTTTTTATTGGCATTGCCGGCACCGGTATGAGTGCCATTGCCCAATACCTTGCGGGCATTGGCAAAAATATCAGCGGCAGCGACCGCTATTTTTTACCCGACACTTATAATGAAACAAAGGAAAAATTAATGGCAGAGGGAATACAATGTTTTCTGCAAAATGGCGAGGGCATCACAGGGTTAACCGATCTGGCAGTGGTTTCAACTGCTGTGGAAGACAGCGTTCCTGAGGTGCAAAAAGCAAAGCTCCTTAACATACCCGTTATGAAACGTTCTGAACTGCTGGCAATGATTGCTGCCAGTAAAAGAACCATTGCTGTTGGAGGTACTTCCGGTAAAAGTACCACCAGTGCCATGCTGTTTGATATTTTACATTATGCGGGTATGCAGCCCAGTATCATTAGTGGCGCAGGGTTGGTAAGTATTATCAAGGAAGGCAAAATTGGCAATGCAAAAGTTGGCGCAGGCGAGTGGCTGGTAATTGAAGCAGACGAAAGCGACGGTTCCATTGTGCAGTATCATCCTGAAGTGGGCCTGTTATTAAATATTGATAAAGACCACCAGGAGATTGATGAACTGATGAATATTTTTGAGATCTTTAAAAATAATACCAAACGCTTATTTGTTGTTAATCAGGCTAACCCTTTATCAAAAAAATTATCTGCAAACAGCCACCAGGATTTTTCAACGGATGAAAATTCAGGAGCGGGGTATATTGCAAAGAACTTTATACAGGAAGGGCTCTCTATAACATTTAATATTCAACAATCAACATTCAATCTTTCAACTGTAGGTAAACACAATATGGAAAACGCTTTGGCAGCAGCAGCCATAGCAAACCAGTTGGGTGTTGATATGGATACCTGTGCAGCAGCATTAAAAAATTATGAAGGTATTTACCGGCGGCACCAGATCTTAGGAAATAAAAATGGGGTATGGGTGATTGATGATTATGCCCATAATCCTGCCAAGTGTGCCGCATCCATTGCTGCCTGCCAGCATATTGCACCAAAGGTGATTGCCTGGTTTCAGCCTCATGGCTATGGGCCTACCCGGTTTTTACGTCATGATTTTGTAAAGGAAATTGCAGGCGTATTAAGGCCTGCAGACGAAATCTGGATGAGTGAAATATTTTATGCAGGGGGTACTGCAGTAAAAGATATTTCAGCCAATGATTTGATCACCGATATTAAAGTCCTCGGCAAAAATGCTTTTTTTGCAGAAGACAGGGCCGGGTTTCTGGAAGCTGTAAGAACGCATTTAAATAACGATTGCGTGCTGCTGCTGATGGGAGCAAGGGATCCAGGTTTGGAAATATTTGCTAAACAGGTTTGGGAAAAATTATAAAATAGGTAAATTTTTAATGACAATACTTATTACAGATATACAGCAACTCATTGGTACCAGGGATCAAATCAAATTGCTCCGGGGCAAAGATTTGGCTGAGCTGCCGCTGATTGAAAATGCTTTCCTGCTAATAGAAGATGGCATCATTGCAACATACGGCAATATGTATGAACTGGAATTAAAAGTGCCTCAATTGCCGAAGCATATTATCAAAGCGGATGGGCAGTTTGTAATGCCTGCCTGGTGCGACAGTCATACCCACCTGGTATTTGCTGGAAGCAGGGAAAATGAATTTGTTGATAAGATCAGGGGATTAAGCTATGCAGCAATAGCCGCCAAAGGTGGAGGTATATTGAATTCTGCACAAAAATTAAACGATACCTCAGCAGATGAACTCTTTAACAAGGCCTGGAATCGGTTGCAGGAGGTTAGCAGGATGGGAACAGGTGCCATAGAAATAAAAAGCGGCTACGGCCTGACGGTAGAAGGGGAATTGAAAATGCTGAGGGTGATAAAAAAGCTGAAAGAAAAATCAGGCCTGTTAATTAAATCAACATTCCTGGGGGCGCACACTTATCCTGTAGCGTACAAAGAAAACCATCAGGCATACATCAACAGTATCATCAATGAAATGCTGCCTGTAATTGCTGCCGAAAAATTAGCTGATTATATTGATGTTTTTTGTGAAACAGGTTTCTTCTCCCCTGAAGAAATGGAATTGATTTGCAAAGCAGGTATCGGGTATGGATTAAAGCCAAAGGTACACATCAATCAACTCAACAGTATTGGTGGCATACAGTCAGCCATCAAATTGAATGCGGTGTCTGCCGATCATTTGGAAACAATGACAGCTGGAGATGTTGCTGATCTTGCATCTTCCGGTACCATTGGTACATTACTTCCCACCG
Organism: Chitinophagaceae bacterium; assembly: GCA_043787935.1. Lineage (GTDB taxonomy): Bacteria > Bacteroidota > Bacteroidia > Chitinophagales > Chitinophagaceae > Ferruginibacter. Next base: position 2,756 of record JAYVUL010000369.1, read on the forward strand.
CTGCTTTCTTTTTAAGGATGCAATACCAGCCTGCAAGGCAATTGATAGATAATGGCTGTGCTATAGCCCTGGCCAGCGATTACAACCCCGGCTCATCACCCAGCGGGAATATGAATTTTGTGCTAGCCCTCAGTTGTATCCAGATGAAAATGTTGCCGGAAGAATCTATCAATGCAGCAACAATCAACGGTGCTTTTGCAATGGAAGAGGAGAAAGAGGTTGGAAGCATTACGATTGGCAAAAGGGCTAATCTTATTTTTACAAAACCAATACCATCCGTTACTTATCTGCCTTATTCTTTTGGAAACAATTTGATTGATAAGGTAATGATTAATGGCGAATTCATTATTTGATAATTTATAAATTCCTAATTACGTATGCAACTCATTGAATGTGTCCCTAACTTTTCCGAAGGAAATGACCTGAACATCATCAGGCAAATAACAGATGAAATTGAAAAAGTAGAAGGCGTGCGTTTGCTCAATGTTGATCCGGGAAAAGCCACCAACAGAACAGTAGTGACTTTAGTAGGAACCCCGGAAGCAGTTATCAGGGCAGCATTCTTTTGCATTAAAAAAGCCGGCGAACTGATCGATATGAGCAAGCATAAAGGCGAACATCCAAGGATGGGTGCTACGGATGTTTGCCCGTTGATACCCATTGCTAATATCAGTATGGAGGAAACCGCACAGTATGCGCAGCAACTGGCCAAAAGGGTGGGGGAAGAATTGCAACTACCGGTCTATTTATATGAAGATGCACAACCCAACAAATCAAGAAGCAATTTGTCTGTTATCCGCGCCGGTGAATATGAAGGCTTTGCAAAAAAAATTGTACAGCCGGAATGGAAACCTGATTTCGGTCCTGCCGTTTTTGATCCTAAACGTGGAGCAACTGTTATTGGGGCAAGAGATTTTTTAGTTGCGTATAACGTAAACCTTAACACAACAAGTACACGAAGAGCCAATGCGATTGCTTTTGATGTAAGGGAAGCAGGCAGGGTAAAGCAGAAAAACGGAAAGCCTGAAAAAGATGCCAACGGTAACAATATCATTATTCCCGGCTCATTGAAAAGTGTAAAGGCCATCGGCTGGTTTATTGAAGAGTATGGGGTGGCGCAAATTTCCATGAACCTCACGAACATTACTATTACGCCTGTACACATAGCATTTGATGAAGTATGCAAAAAGGCAACTGAACGGGGAATCAGGGTAACCGGTAGTGAACTGGTGGGCCTCATTCCATTAAAGGCAGTAACAGACGCAGGTAAATATTTTTTACAAAAACAGCAACGTTCCACCGGTGTCAGTGAAAAGGAACTGATCAGGATCGCCATCAAGTCAATGGGGCTGGATGAACTGGGTGTATTTAAACCCGAAGAAAGAATTATAGAATATTTGCTGGCAAATAAAACGGATAGTAAATTAGTCAGCATGACCCTTGCTGATTTTGCAGATGAAACAGCCAGCGAAAGCCCTGCACCAGGCGGTGGTTCTATTGCTGCTTATGTGGGTTCCCTTGGCATTGCACTGGGAACTATGGTGGCCAATTTAAGCAGCCATAAAAAAGGCTGGGATGAGCGCTGGAAAGAATTCAGTGACTGGGCAGAGAAAGGGGAACAATATAAAAATGAGTTAGTGAAATTAGTGGACGCAGATACCAAGGCATTCAATCAAATCATGAATGCGTTTGCTTTACCCAAAGGAAGCAGCGACGAAAAAACTGCCCGGGCAAAGGCTATACAGGATGCGACAAAATATGCCATCGAAATTCCTTTCAAAGTAATGCAGGTGGCGTATGCAAGCATGGAAGTCATCAGGGCGATGGCAGATATTGGTAATCCCAATTCTGTTTCTGATGCAGGGGTAGGCGCCTTGTGCGTTCGAAGTGCAGTGATGGGTGCATTCATGAATGTTCGTATCAATGCAAGCGGTTATGATGATAAAACTTTTGTTGATAACATCATTGCGAAAGGAAAAGAGATTGAGAATAATACGATTGCTTTGGAAGCATCTATATTGGCAATTGTAAATGCGAAGATTGGCCTGTAAATAATCGGCAATGATATCAATACCTTATCTCACCAGAATTAAGTTGCCTTTTCTTTCCACCGGGCCACAGGCTGTTTTGGCTTTAATGTAATAGACATAGTTACCTGCTGCTGCGGGGTTGCCTTTGTATGTTCCATCCCAACAAGCATCCGGGTTGGTGCTGTTAAATACCATATTGCCCAATCGGTTGAAAATGAAAAATTGCAATTCCTGTATCAGTCCGAAGTATTTTATCCTGTAGCAATCATTAACTCCGTCACCATTTGGTGAAAAAGCATTGGGCATTAAATAATTCGCTTTGCCGGTTAAGTCAACTGTTACTGTTACTGCATCCGTATTACTGCAACCGTTATTGTCGGTCCCTTTTACTGTATAAACCGTAGTGCTTGTAATGCTGGCTACCGGAGATGCAATTGTTCTGTCGTTTAATCCTGTTGCCGGCGACCAGGTATATTGTAAACCACCTGTGGCGGTTAAATTGGAAGATCCAACAGCACAGTTGATATCATTTGATCTGGATGCTGCAATTGCCGGCAATGGAAGCACGGTAAGGGTAGTGGTTAGTAAGGTTGAATCATTACAGTTAGTTTCTTTTATAATTACGGAATAAATTGTGGTATTGCCTGCAATAGCTAACGGGTTGCTGATAATTGGGTTACTTACCAGGGATGCAGGGCTCCATAAATAATAATTTCCACCACTGGCATTCAATTGGGGTGAAGTTCCCTGGCAACCTGATTGGCCGGGAGAAACGGTGAAGGTTGGTATTGGTTTAATGCGCACCATTACCGAATCCCTGTTACTGCAATTATTTACCCCGGTTACTTTTACAAAATAAAATGTGCCTGCCGTTGGCCTTGCAACAGGGTTGGGGATGTTGGGGTTATCTAAGGTATTTGCAGGCGACCATAGGTAAGTAACGCCACCTGTCGCAAATAATGGTACTGACGTATTTCTGCAAACCAGGGTATCGCCATTCCCAGTTATGGTAATTTTTGGTTTTGGGTTCACCGTAATAGTTAGTGAGTCTTTCGCAATACATCCAAAAGTATTAGTTCCGGTAACAATATATTTTTGGGTGGTATCTGGTGTAGCAACCGGGTTACTGATAGTTGCATCCGACAGCCCTTCAGCAGGCAACCAGGAATACGTTGCCGCACCGGTTGTATTCAATGGTACTGGTGAAGATTGACAAACGGTAGTATCCGGACGGGTATTTATAAAAGGCGTATCAACAGTAATTATTACGGTATCCCTGTTGATTGAGTAAGATGAAAAGCTGATATCGTCCAAAGCAAAGTAATCATTAAAATCTGTATGTGGCCTGTTTAAAACAGCCAGGGTAGCACTTGTGTTTGTACCCGAATTCCATACGGTTGTAAACTGTTTCCAGTTGCACGGCAACACACTTGACGTTGCAGTATCGAGGGCAATATTACCATTTATTGACATCCTCAGTGTTAATAGGTTGTTTAGTGTAACTGTCTGTGCCCACAGTTTGAAAATATAGTTAGTATTAGGGCTTACGGTAACTGTTTGTTTCCAAACTTCCCTTGCATTTTCGTTGCCCCATAGTACCATCATATTGCCTGCGGTGCTGCTGTGATCCTTACAGTCAGCTGTTGCCGGGCCGGCGTTCAAAGCGGTTGTGGTGACGGTATAGCTTCCTGTTGTCAGTGGCAGAGAAGGTGCAGGCAAATATCCGGATGTAAAGCCTGCATTGCCATTGTTGAAATCACCATTCGTTACTAAATTATTACCAGCTGTGGCTGCCACCAGGGAATACCTGATTGTGGAAGGGGTTGAAGTTGTTGGGTTGGCAATATTGACATTGTTTAAAAAACTGTCAGGGCTCCAGCAAAATTTTAATGAAGAATCAATATTGCTCCGCAATAATTTGGAGGTATTGAAACAAATGGTGGTATCGGGGGTAAGGATAATATTTGCATTTCGGTAACTGATCAATATTTTTTTCTTCATTGTATCCACACAGGCAGTGTTACCGGTGCTGTATTGTACCAGGTAAGATCCTGTATCAGCATATACCTGCAATGGATTACGGATATTATTTACAACAGTACCATTGCCCAATGACCAGAAAATAGCTGCGGTGGTATCTCCAATGGCAGTGAACTTTACAGAGCGGGGGTTACATACATCCTGTTCAAAAGTAAAATCGAAATTTATCCCGCTTGAAGTAACGGTGGAACTTAGGCTGTCTTTGCAGCCACTCAAATCTGTGGCAATTAATTTTACAGTATGCAAACCGGCAGTTGCAAAAGTATGGGTTACATTTTGTGTTGCAGCTGTGCTGCCATCATCAAAGCTCCACAGCCATGACTGAATTGGACTGGTATTGGTAAATGCAAGCCCATTAAAATCGAAACTTTTACAACCTGTAATAGTTTTCTTTATTTGTAATGAGTCAATATTTTTTTTGAAAGGAGCGATACTTTGTGGAAATACAAGATTAAATTTATTGCCGCCACCGGCACCTTCGGCCGCACCACCGGTTGTATTGAAACAGGCACTTGCAGGGTTGAGCAATATCCCCGCAACTCCACCGGCAAATGATATTCCAACAGATGCTGGCAAGGAAGCATTGCTGAAACCTATATAACCACCTCCGCCGCCGGCACCCGGCCCGTGGCATCTGCCGGGATATATTTGATTGTTATTATCACTTCCACGTCCGCCATTGGCGAGTACCGATAAATTTCCCAGGTAATTATTAACATACAGCAGTATGCTTCCGCCTGCGCCACCGCCCGCGCCGCCTTCATCACTTATAACAGCGGTGATATTTTGGCCATTAGATGATATTGTTTGGTTGTTACTATTTAAAGAGACGGCCTTAATAATTACAATCCCACCGCCATTGCCTCCGGGAACAATTGGTTGGCCGTTGTCCTGTTCGGCACCACCACCTCCTCCTCCCAAAAAAACCTTATTGCCCGCTGTGTAATCGAGTGCTTCTCCCCCGATACTTTGTTGGGCTGCGCTGCAACCATTATACTCCCTGCCTCCAATGCCACCGCTGCCAAAATTGGCACCACCTCCGGCACCGGAATTAGCAGAAAAGCTTCCTCCTCCGCCATTGGCTAACCTGGCACCGCCTGCTTCACTGCCTGCTATGTAATCCGCTATGCCTTCTCCTTTGGTACCCCCAATGCCGCTGGCAACTGCCCAGTCCGGGCTGGCGCAACGGTAGCCTGTTCCGATTTGGCCACCCCTGAAACCTTTATTGCTTACATCAATGGGGGCATTTAATATTACGTCTGTTGCACTGTTTAATACAAGCACACCTCCTTTATTTCCATCCCAGGGTAAGCAGGTAAGCGTATCCGATATAGTGGCTGTTTGAAAATACGGTACCCTTACCAGCTGCACTTTGCCAAAGGCTGCATCATACTGATTGACCAAAGTATTTTTCAATTCAATGGTATTACCTGTTTTATTTTTTATAGAATTAAATTCATAAACCCCTGCATTATTTAGGTTAGTGAGGGTTCCAAAAGTATTTGTATTGCTGGAATCGATTGCAGCTCCTTTCATTTGAATGAGCAGCACGGTATCTCCAATATTGTATTGAGCGGCATTTTCTACTGATAATTTATTTGT
>JAYVUL010000370.1:0-7907 GCA_043787935.1 Chitinophagaceae bacterium
CGAATTGATGCAATTTGGCACTACTATTTTAACCCGTGATGAGGTAATGGAAGGTATACCGGAAATGATACATGAAGTGCAGATTGAAGCTACTTTTCCGGATGGCACCAAACTGGTAACGGTGCATGATCCGATAAGGCCAGCCGCTAAAAGTGGAAAGGAGAAATTACCCCGTAAACTCCGGTAAATTAATTTTACCCCAACGCAAACGCGGCCTTTCCCTTTCCTGAAAAATTAATATACATACAAACACATGATTCCCGGCGAATACATTATAGCAAAAGGAAATATTGAAATAAATGCAGGCAGAAGAACTGCCCAACTAGCCGTGGTGAACACCGGCGACCGGCCTGTGCAGATAGGTTCGCATTTTCATTTTTTTGAGGTCAATAAACAAATGAGTTTCGACAGGGGAAAAGCTTTTGGTATGCGGCTGAATATAGCGGCTGGTACAGCAGTTCGTTTTGAACCGGGTGAAGAAACCGAAATAGAGCTGGTTGAATTTGGAGGAAAGAAAAAAATATCCGGCTTTAATAATTTAACCAATGGTAAAGTGAAGTCGGCCAGGACCAGATCAAAAGCCGGTATTAAATCCTACCTGCTTCATTTTAAAAACAGCAATGCATGAGTACACATATCAGGAGGATAAAATATGCCAGTATGTATGGCCCCACCACTGGGGATAAAGTTAGGCTGGGCGATACAGAATTGTTTATCGAAATAGAAAAAGACCATACCGTATACGGAGATGAAGCTAAGTTTGGTGGTGGTAAAACCATCCGGGACGGCATGGCACAATCGGCTACGGCTACACGAAAAGATGGGGTGCTGGATTTTGTGATCACCAGCGCAATGATCATCGATCACTGGGGAATTGTAAAAGCTGATATTGGAATAAAAGACGGGAAGATCGCTGGTATTGGCAAGGCCGGCAACCCCGATACGATGGATGGCATTACACCCGGTATGGTAATTGGCGCAAGCACAGAAGTGCACGGTGGAGCAGGTTTGATAGCAACTGCAGGTGGTATTGATACCCATATCCATTTTATTTGTCCCCAGCAAATTGACCATGCTTTGTTCAGCGGCATCACCACTATGATTGGTGGCGGTACCGGCCCGGCCGACGGAACCAATGCCACTACTGTAACGCCGGGTGCATGGAATATCCGGAAAATGCTGGAAGCCGCAGAAGCTTACCCAATGAATCTTGGCTTTTTTGGAAAGGGCAACTGTGCCTCGTTGGCACCATTGGAAGAGCAGGTAATTGCCGGCGCCCTGGGATTAAAAATTCATGAAGACTGGGGAAGTACTGCTGCCACAATTGATGCCGCATTGCAAATTGCTGATAAGCTGGATGTACAAATTGCCATACATACCGACACTTTAAATGAAGGTGGTTTTTTAGAAGATACCATTGCAGCGATCAATGGCAGGGTGATACATACTTTTCATACCGAAGGCGCAGGCGGTGGTCATGCCCCGGATATCATTAAGGCTGCCATGTACCCCAACATACTGCCCTCTTCCACCAATCCAACACGCCCTTATACCGTAAACACGATTGATGAACATTTGGATATGCTGATGGTTTGCCATCACCTGGATAAATCAGTAGCCGAAGATATTGCCTTTGCAGACAGCCGTATCCGCCCTGAAACCATTGCTGCGGAAGATATATTGCACGATATGGGCGTTTTCAGCATGATGAGCAGCGACTCACAGGCAATGGGCCGGGTAGCCGAGGTAATCACCCGCACCTGGCAAACTGCACATAAAATGAAGATACAAAGAGGAGCATTACCGGAAGATGCCGACAATGAAAATGACAATTTCCGGGTGAAAAGGTATGTGTCAAAATATACCATTAACCCGGCCATCACTCACGGCATATCAGAATATGTTGGTTCTATAGAAAGCGGAAAGCTGGCTGATATCGTATTATGGAAGCCTGCTTTTTTTGGCGCCAAACCAGAAATGATCATCAAAGGCGGAATGATCATCGCTGCAAGAATGGGAGACCCCAATGCATCGATCCCTACTCCTCAACCCGTTATTTACCGCCACATGTTTGGCGCTGCAGGCAAAGCTTTGTTCAGTACCTGTGCCACTTTTGTGTCAAAAATTTCATTGGAGAAAAAAATTGTGCCGCAATATGGGTTGCAAAAAATGGTATTACCGGTAAAGAACTGCCGCAATATTTCTAAAAAAGATTTGATACACAACGATGCCACGCCACAGATTGATGTGAACCCGGAAAACTATGAAGTGAAGGTTGATGGCGAGCTGATTACCTGCGAGCCGTTGGCAGTATTGCCATTGGCACAACGTTATTTTTTATTTTGATAATAGAACGCTGGCAACACTGATTGTGCGGATTTAAAACAGATTTTTAATTAAGTAATGCTGGTACAAAATAAAATAGGAAACATTTCTACGTTTGAAATTAACCAGCGTATGGTTGATTATATTTTATTGGAATGGTATGAAACAAGGAAAAGGATTTTGAGGAAAAAAACACAATCGGGGAAAGAAATATCATTAAAGTTTTTAAACGAAAACCCGGGCTTGACAGAGGGTGACGTGTTGTTTGCAGATGATACCTTCGTTGTTGCTGTATCCATTTTACCCTGTGACTGTATTGCAGCGCAACCAAAAAACATGTTCGAAATGGCCTCTGTGTGTTACGAGATCGGCAATAAACATTTGCCTTTGTTTTATGACCAGGATCAATTATTAACCCCGTTCGAACTGCCATTATATAAACTGTTACAGGCGCAAGGCTATGAAGTAAAAAAAGAAAGCAGGAAATTATTACAACCATTAAAAACAACTGTAGCACCACACGAAGAAGGAAGCAGCGATACGCTGTTTACAAAAATTATGAAACTAACAACCCCTGCTCCATGAACCAACCCCTTTTGAACCTGTTGCATTTATCAGACCCGACATTGCCCATCGGCGGATTTTCTCATTCTGCAGGATTAGAAACGTATGTACAACAAAATATTGTAACCGATAAAACAAACGCTAAAGCATTTATAACAGAAATGCTGAGCCGAAATCTGAAATATACCGATGCGGCATTTGTATCACTGGCTTATGATGCATCAGTGAGTGATGACCTTCAAAATATTTTATCATTGGATGAAGAATGTACGGCAGTAAAGTTGCCCACAGAAATACGCCAGGCCAGCAAAAAATTAGGCATGCGCCTGCTAAAAATATTTCAATCTCAGGTAAACAACGAATTAACGGCAGCATACAATCAACTGGTACAAACACAACAAACGAATGGCAACTATTGCATTGCATTTGGTATAATTGCCCATGCATTAAACATTGCAAAACAAGATGCACTGTACGGGTTTTTTTACAACGCTGCAGCAGGCTTTGTAACCAACAGCGTAAAACTAGTTCCATTGGGCCAACAGGACGGGCAGGAAATTTTATTTTCTTTGTTGCCATTGATGCAGCAACTGGCGCAACAGTCCATGCAACCAGACAAAGATTTGATAGGATTATGCTGTACCGGCTTTGACATCAGGTGCATGCAACACGAGCAATTGTATTCAAGGTTGTATATGAGTTAAAACAGGTTTAGCGTTTAGATAGTTTAGGAGCTGAGTATTGTGCAAAAAGTACAAGAGAGTGACACAACGATGCTGATGGCAGTACTTCAGCTAAGTGCAAAAAAACAATTCGTGTAATTAGCCTTAATTCGTGTAATAAAATAAAATGAACAGAAACTACATAAAAATAGGAGTAGCAGGCCCGGTAGGTTCCGGTAAAACAGCATTGATAGAAAGGCTAAGCCGGGCCATGAGCAAAGACTACAGCCTGGCCGTAATCACCAACGACATCTACACCAAAGAAGATGCTGAATTTTTAACAATGAATTCGTTGCTTCCTGCCGAAAGAATCATTGGCGTGGAAACAGGCGGCTGCCCGCACACTGCCATACGTGAAGATGCCAGCATGAACCTGGAGGCTGTGGAAGAAATGGCGGCAAGGGTTCCGGATGTTCAAATTATTTTTATTGAAAGCGGCGGCGATAACCTGTCTGCCACTTTTAGTCCCGACCTGGCCGACGTAACCATCTTTGTAATTGATGTGGCGGAAGGCGATAAGATACCACGCAAAGGAGGGCCGGGTATCACCCGGAGCGATTTGCTGGTCATTAATAAAATTGACCTGGCGCCTTATGTAAATGCGGACCTGGTAATGATGGAAAGAGATGCCAGGAAAATGCGTAATGGCAATCCATTTGTATTTACCAACCTCATGAGCCTGCAGGGGCTGGATAGCGTAATAGGCTGGATACAAAAATACGCCTTACTGGAAAGCACCGATGAACCTTTATTACACCGATGAAATCACAACTGCACATACAGGTAGCGGGCAGTAACCGGCGTTCTTATTTAAAGAAGGCTTATTTCACCACGCCGATTAAAGTATTGAATAGCACTGAAGACAAAACCAGTGAACAATTGCATTTGATGCTGATGAGTTCATCTCCCGGCGTTTTAGATGGCGATGAGTACGATATGAAAATTGAAGTGGAGGAATTTTGTTCGCTGCAATTACACACTCAGGCTTACCAGCGGATCTTTCACATGAAACAGGGAGCCACCCAGCAAATGAATGTATTTCTTGCAGCAGGAGCCTCATTCTGTTATTTACCGCATCCTTCCGTACCACATGAACAATCTTCATTTACCAGCCGCAATAATTTTTACCTCAGCAACAATTGTCAATTTATTTTTGGTGAAGTTCTTACCTGTGGAAGAAAACTACATGGAGAACTGTTTGTATTTTCAAAATACCATAGTGTCAATACAATTTATATCGATAATAAGTTGATAATAAAAGAGAATCTGCTGGTGCAGCCATCTCTTATAAATGTACACGCCATCGGCCAGTTAGAAGGTTTTACCCACCAGGCCAGTATGATCTGGCTGCAGGAAAACGCTGACATCAAAAACATGCAACGGCTGCTTGTAGATTTATTATCAACTGAAAAAAATATTGAAGCTGGCATTACTGCAGCGCCGGTAAAAGGATTAATTATCCGCCTGCTGGGCAATGGTTCAGAGCAATTATACAACTGCCTGCTGCGCCTCAATACCATTTTACAAACAAATACAATACTGCAACATGCCGGCTGAAATGCAAGCACTCATACTAACCGCTGTCTCTATCGCCTGCCTGCATACCCTCTCCGGCCCGGACCATTATTTGCCATTCATCGCATTATCAAAAGTAAAGGGTTGGAACATTGGAAAAACCATTGGCTGGACAATCACCTGCGGGCTTGGGCATGTGCTGAGTTCAGTAGCGTTGGGCTTAAGCGGTGCTGCTCTTGGCTGGTCGCTCAGCAAAATAAGCTGGTTCGAAAATATTAGGGGGGGTATTGCAGGTTGGGTAATGCTGTTTTTTGGAATTGGTTATACCTTGTGGGGAGTATACCGGCTGTACAAAAACAAACCCCACAAACATTTTGATATGGATAACGATGGCGGCCTTTTTGTATACGAACACAATCACGGAGCAGCCGTGGCCCCGCAGGAACGTTTTCGGGTAACCCCATGGGTAATGTTCATCATTTTTGTGCTCGGCCCCTGCGAACCCATGATACCGCTGCTCTACTTTCCGGCAGCACAAAAAAGCTGGTGGGGCATGGTACTCCTTATTATCATATATACGCTTTGCACGCTGGCCACCATGCTATTGATGGTGTTACTCGGTTACTTCGGCTTTGCATTTAGCGGCACACAAAAACTTGAACGCTATATGCATGTGCTTGGAGGGGTTACTATTTTTATTTGCGGGATGGGCATGTTGTGGATGGGCTGGTGAATTGTTTGTGCCTGGTATATTGTTTTATAAAATTCCTTATGGCATCAGTCTGCCATTATGAATCGGGATCCACTGCCAACAGAACCCTTGAATAAAATAACCTGCCTGAAGATAAAAAACCTTTATGTAATTTTATATTGCGGTAAAATTTAGCCCGGGCATTAACCTGAATATTATCAAAATGAAAAGCATATTCGATCAACCCACTTATGAAGAAATAATCAGCAGGCTGAGCAAACTCACTCCGCAAAACCGGCCTCAATGAAGTAAGATGGAGGTGGCGCAGATGATGGCACATTGCAAAGCCGCTTTTATGGTTCCTTTAAGCGAAAAAAAATTACCCCGTACACTCATCGGGATACTGCTTGGCTGAACAATCAAAAAGAAGCTGTACAATGATGAACCCTGCAAACAAAACCTGCCCACAGCTCCGCAATTTATTGTAAAGCACCAGTGCAATTTTGAAACAGAAAAACAGCAGCTAACTGCGCTTATCAATGAGTTCTCTACAAAAGGGCCGGGTAAGGTTGGCAACTCCCCCTTTCCCTTTTTTGGCACTTACACCAAAAAGCAGTGGGGTAAAAGTATGTACAAACATTTACACCATCACCTCACCCAGTTTGGAGTATAAGGATCATTGATGGATACAAAGAATGGGTATAGTGGTGTGATACAATAAGTCTGTGGAATGGCTGCGGCTGAATATTTTTTGTAATATGGTGTGTTTTTTGGGGTTCATCACAATCCAGTCTAACCCGGCTTTTTCTGCAAAATGATTAATGCCCGTTGTAATATTTTCTGATTCAATACTTTCATATACCGGATTCACGTCTTTAAACAGTTCTTTTACTGCAAAACTCTCCTGCATTACATCATCCGTAAAATTTCGGTTGTTAAAATCAACATTAAGAATATATAATTCAGCATTGAAGTCGGTTACAATTTTCTTCAGCAATGATACAGGAGTGGTTTGCATAATTTGTTTATAGTCGCAGGCAAATCCGATTTTAAGGACCGGAGAAAAACTAGCCCTGGGAGGTACTACCAGTACCGGGTATTTCAGTTCATGTATCACTTTTATGGTGTTGCTTCCCACTACCAGTTTGGTTAAGGCATCACTTCCGGAAAGCCCCATCACCACCAGGTCGGGCTTCTCTGCATCACAAAGATCTGCCAGGCCATCCTGCAAAATGGCCATCTCCGTTCTTATTCTTATAGTAACGTTGCTTCTGAGCTTTGCCAACAAATTTTCTTTGAGTATTTCTATTTCATGCTCTGCGGCTTCCTGCATTTCAGTAATATCAAATAAGGGATAAGTGAACTCCCCGATAGAAACAGGCATTTCATAAGTATGGTAGAGCAATATTTCAGCGCCATAAAAAATGGCCAGGTTGCCTGCAAATTCAGCAGCGTTGGCAGCAGTTGCTGAGAAATCCACCGGAACAATTATCTTTTGCATAATAAAATAGTATATGGTAATAGGTAATAAAATTATTAAACTCAACACTATTTCCTGTTGGCTTCCATCAGCAGCGTAGATGATTTTTTATGAATAAAAACCCTATTCGCTACTTTAACAGAACCGGAATTACTGCCATGGTTAAAAACAGCAAAAACAGAATCCATTTCCCCAACAAGATATACACTTATTTTCAGATGTAATAGACTACCGCTTTAAAATTACTAATAAAATGAACGATAGCTATCCTGGTATTGCCATTGCTGCCAGGGTGCGGCAGCAAAATATTTTGATCTCTATCCATCAGAGTTTAATCAACCTGTTCACTGCCTCTTCCAGTGTATGCTGCTTTTTTACAAAACAAAACCGTAATACTTTATTGTCTGTTTCATGTCTGTAAAAAACAGCGGTTGGGATGGTTGCCACACCATATTCCCTGGTAAGCCTTATGGCAAAATCTTTTTCCCCTTCATCGCTTATTCCTGCATAACTGTACAACTGAAAATAACTTCCATACGATGGCAATGCTTTAAATTTTGTTTGGCTCATCAGTTGCTGAAAGTAATCCCTTTTTTGTTGAACTGCTGCG
>JAYVUL010000371.1:0-6786 GCA_043787935.1 Chitinophagaceae bacterium
ACACCGGTTAGCCCAATAGCCAACAACCGGATAGAAGCTGGGTCTGCATTTTTTGTGCCTTCTGTCAGTGGCCAGACCCTTATCATTCCGGAAGCATCAAAACTGGCCAATAACTCCCAGGTGCTAAGGCCAGCGGGTATCTTATCAGGCTATATGAAAATGAAGACCTCCCTGTATATTGATAATGCCGGCCAAAGTGCACAGGCTGATGCCTGCGGCCAGGTAATGAATGATGGGTTCAGCAATGAATTTTTACAACAGGAAGACCGCCTGAAAATGAATAATTTTTCAGAGAACATGTCCATCCTTAACAGCAATAAAAAATTAATAGTAGAATACCGGAAACCTTATACTTCAGATGATACCGTATTTTATTACCTCAGCAGGATGGGTGTAAAGAATTACCATTTCAGTTTTGAACCTGGCAACATGGGTTCAACCAATTTAACCGGCACGCTTGAAGACAATTACACCGGGAACAGAACCGATATCAGTCTTACCCAAAACACCATTGTACCCTTTACCGTAACTGCAGATACTTTAAGCAGTGCGTCCAGCCGTTTCCGTTTGGTATTTAAGCAAAGTAACCCCCTCCCACTAACCTTCGGCAGTATTAAGGCATATTTGAGAAACAATCCATCTGCAGGGCAGGCAAATGATATTATGGTTCAGTGGCAGGTACACAATGAATTGAACATTCGTGAATATGAAGTGGAAAAATCAACCGATGGCCGCAACTTTGTTACCATTAATACCACAGCAGCAAGAGGAAATGGATCAGCTAACCAGCTTTATAACACATTGGATATCCATGCCGTAAATGGCAACAATTTTTACCGCATACGCAGCATTGGCGCAGGTGGCGAAGAAATATTAAGCCAGGTGGTAAAAATTAATATCGGCAAATCAGCGTCGGGTATTTCTGTATTTCCCAACCCGGTAACCAACAATACGATCTATCTTCAAATGAATGATGTGCAGGCTGGTTTGTACAATGCAACCCTTACGAACAGTTCAGGCCAGTTAATACTGAACAGGCAGATAGTACAGACTGCAAACTTTGCCACGAATACCATCATCCCCTCAACGGATTTATTACCCGGGATTTACCAGTTAAAAATAACCGGGCCGGATAAAAAAGTAACTATTATTACACTTGAAGTACAAAGGAAATTATAATTACGTCAATGGCTACCTGCTTATCAAGGCGGCGCAAGCACTATTTGTTTATACGCTGCGGCAGCAAGGGATAACAGAGCAGTCACTTCCGTTTGAATAAGTCAGGCTTTCCTGAATACTATTGGTGTGGGCAGAGACAGAGGATTGGCATAAAAATGAAAACTGCCCGGGTATTCTTTTTGGGTACTCCCTATTCAACAACTACCTTTTCAAAAAAGACCAAACTGGGGGAAGTTGAATTTACTATGACTTTAGGGTTGGAGCTGATTTTATAGACCCTGTTTTTATACCTCCTTATTCATCATCCAATAACTTTCATTTTATTACAACGGCCGGTGGGTTGATTGCCGGAATTTTTTATAAAATCCGGTGCTACCGGATGTAGTTAAAAATTGTATACAAATCCCACATTCATTCCAAATGCGCTGTAACTTGATGCTGCAGTGCTGTTGTATATTGAATTGTAGGTATCGGTTGTTTTATTTACCGGTATATATTTTTCTTTTTTTTCAAATAAAGGCGCATACAGAAAGTGAGCTCCGGCTTTAATGGCCACCCCCGGGCTAATTTGACGCTGAACGTCTAAAGCAACATTTAAAGCAACTGTTGCCCTTGTTAAACTTGTTTTATCCCGGTAATTTTTATTGCCTGCAAAATCATAATTTTTTGAATTGGTAAACAACTGAGCAAAAACACTGTTGGCGCCGGGATTAGTATTTTGCGAATTAATGCCTGAAGGTGTAACAAGCACATTCCAGGAAGACCCCTGGTCAAAATGATCATAAAAAGTGATCTTATTCCTGTTAACGCTGTCCACCTGGTACAAGCCTCCAAAATCAATGGTTGCATTGTAATTTGATGTATTGCGGAAAAGAACCAGGGAAGGGCCGGCTTTAAAGTTGAACACCGTTTTATTTTCTTTACCGATGAGCGATCTGTAATTAAACAGCACCGGAAAATTAAACACACTGTACCCAATTTCCTCTGCCAGGCTGTTGATTGCTATTTGCCTGCGGTAATCATTGATTCCATCAGATGATTTAAAGGTATAAACAATTGGCTCTGTAAGGGTGTACCGGGCAGTAAACCCGGAATAAGTAAAGCCCACCGATATGCCGGTACGTTTTCTTTTTCCGCCAAAGAAGTACGCATAACTGCCGCCGGCACAGATCCCCGTCACCGATCCCGGGTTTAGCAAAACACCCTTTTTTGATTGCAACACATCAATGGCATCCCTGCCCGATGCGTCGCGGTAACCTAAATTATTAAGCTCAGGCAAATTTATTTTTGCAGCATTCAATTGCAGCCCCACAAAAACCTCGGCCTGGTTTTTAGTACTGAAGTAGGAAAGCGGGCAACCATGGTTCTTCAACCCAAAAGTTTTGGGACAATTATCTTTCCCTTCAATGGGCCCATCATCAGGCACTCCATCAAAGTCAGCATCAGGCCTTCCATTGGCAGTAAATTCCCCAGGATTCTCACTTCGGTCATCCTGGTTTAATACCGCATCATTATCATCATCATTCAGGCAACTAATTTTATATCCTTCGGGGATATTTTTTATAGATATAATTTTACAACTACTGTCCCCGTCATTGTATCTATCGTATTTTATAATGATATGCAAGGTTTGGGTAATACCAAACCTATAAACCGAATCTTTATAATTTTTTAATTTCTGCATAAACCCTTTCTTCATTTTATCTGCATCTCCCGGTATTTCAAATTCAATTGGGTCGTCTTTACGGCTTTTAATCCTGGTATCAACAAAAAGTGTGGTGTCCTGAATTACAAATTCTCCTGTCTTTTGAACGATCGCTGTCCTCCTGATGGTATATTCCAAAGTATTCAGGGTTGCAGCAGAGTCTACAGTAATAATGGAATCAAAGGCTATTCCTTTCAACTGCAAAGCCAGGTCATGAGCATAGATTTCAAAAGGGATTTGAGTGGTACTTGTTTTATATGTTCCTGATCTACCTGAAGGATCAAGCTGATAAAAAACATTCATATCATCCGGCACGGTTGCACCTGAATCAAACAGGCTTTTATATTTATTGTACACCCTGATGTCTACTTCGCCGCTGTTGCTGTCAATGCCCAGGGTCCATGAATCCTTCAAATCAGCCCACACATTCCTTTTAAGTAAATCAATACTGGTAGAATCATTGTATACTTTGCCTTGTGCCAATGCAAAAACAGGAAATAAAATAATAAACAAAACAATACCATATTTCATAACCCTATCTGTTTAATGGTGAATGATAAAACGGGCGGCTGCCTTTTTCAGGTCGCTGCTGCTGAGTACCAGGTAATACAGCCCGTTGGGCAAATTATTCTTATCCAATCTTTCAAATATTTCAGCCGTTGTTTTTGCAAACTGCTTTGTATATACAAGCTGCCCCGTGGAATTATAAATTTTCGCCTCCATGTTACCGTAAATATTTCCTTTCACCTGGATATTACATGCGCCATTGTTAGGGTTTGGAAAAACTTTCAGCAGCACCGAATTGTCTGCTGGTGGTGGCACCGCAATCGGTCTCCCTGCATAAGGGCCATTGTAATAAACCTTTGTATAACACCCCCCCTTTTGAAGCAGTACCCAATAATTATATTTGATTATATTAAGCGTACCGTTAACAAAAAACTTAGCACTGTCCGGGATAAAAAACTGGTATACCTGCCCACCAATTGCCGTGGGTTGCCCAAAAAAATACTCATCCGGCTGTACCGGAGTCAACACAGAATCATATCCCCACTGGTACCCTTTTTCAGCGTCCATTGAATTATCGGGATAGATGAGAATGTTGCCGGGTTGTTTTAAAATAATTTTCCGTTCTTCTATTCCTGCAGCAGCAATAACATCTACTGTTTTAGGAACGCTTTCACTGCATCCCCCATTTTGATTGGTGGCTAAAACCTTTATCGTATAGGTCCCTGCATTATTAAATGACACAACTGTGCTGGCACTATTGGTATCCTTTATGATTATGCCGGGGCTATCGGGGGGCATTGCCGACCATGAATAGGAGGTAGCATCTGCCGGTGCATTCACATAGAAATTGATATTGCCTGCCCCGTTGCATACAATTCCGTTATTTAAATCAAGCCATTTAAGTGCAGGAGATATTGCAGAGGGATTAACGACAATTGAAAAAGTTGTATCACGCCCGCTACAACCGTAGGCTTTGATACTCACCCTAACGGTGGCAGGAATGGGAACAGTAGTGGTATTTGTGGCAATAAATGATGAAATAAATTGCGCCCCTTCAGTACCAAAGCCAATACTGGGATTGCATTTCCAGGTAAAGGATGAATCCCGGGTGAGGCTGGAAAATCTAAAGCCGGAAGCAACATTCTCCCTGTTGCAAAACGAAGTGTCATGTACCCTGTTATTTATTGATGGTACTGGATTCACCAGCACCGTTGCCCTGATCGCATCACCTCCGCAGGTTTTTCCATTGTTGGTATAGGATGGTGTAATGGTAAAACTAACGGTTACAGTGTCGTTTGTTGTGTTGGTTAGTGTACCAGTGATATCTCCTGTTCCACTATCTGGCATGCCCGTTACAGCAGCAGTATTATCCCTTCTCCAATTATAGATGATCGTACCGGTAGATACATTGGAAGACAAGGTGATGTTGGCGATTGGCAAACCTGAACAAACCTTTTGTGATACCGGTGTTGCTGATGCAACAGGGGTTGGGTTTACCAATACCGTTACCGGGAATGGGGCACCTGTGCAGGTAACCCCATTGTTGGTATAGGAGGGTGTAATGGTAAAACTAACTGTTACGGGTGCATTCGTTGTGTTAATTAATGAGCCAGTGATGCTGCGGCCTGCGCCAGCGGCTCCAATACCCGTTACAACATTCGTATTATCTCTTTGCCAGTTATATACGGTGTCCGTGATATTGCCATTCATAACTATACTTGCAATATAGTCACCTGAGCAAATGGTTTGTGTAACAGGTGTTGCTATCACAACGGGAGTAGGATTTATTATGATTGTTCCTGAGCTTTTAATACTATCGCAACCACCACTCAAGTGAACTGTATAATTAAAATTCCCTGGCGCTGCAGGTGTACCGGTAATATTAACTGTACTGTCATACCAATTCATGCTTACTCCCGCAGGCAATCCCGTAACATATACACCTGTTGCCCCAGTGGTAGCATAAGTAATTCGGGCAAGTGCTGTATTGATACAAACTGTTTGTGCAATCGTACCGGGAGAAGAATTTAGGGTAATTGTATTGCCAGGTTTTACTGTTATCCTTCCTGTTACTGTTGCTACCCCACAACCACCCGTTAAATTTACGGTGTAATTAAAAATACCTGGTGAATTAACAGGTGTACCGGTTATAATCACTGTATCGTTAACCCAACTGCTGCTTACACCCGTAGGCAATCCACTAACATTTGCCCCGGATGCACCAGTAGTAACATAAGTAATCGTGTCAATTTTAGAATTGATACACTTAGTTTGTGCAGTCGTTGTACCTGGAGAAGTTAAGGCAATTGTTTTGGCAATGGTTGTAGTAATAGTTTCTGATTCCTGTATTAGTCCACAGCCACCCGTTAAAGTCACTGTATAAGTAAACGATCGTGTAGGTGAACCACTGATGGTTATCACATTGTCTGCCCATGAGCCTCCTACTTCACCAGGCAAACCTGTTATTGTTGCTCCCGTTGCACCGGTGGTAGCATAAGTAATTGGGGTAATTGCTGAATCGATACAAACAATTTGTGTAATCGTTCCGGATAGAGAAGTCAGGGTAATTGTCATTTCAGGACTTACTGTTATCGTTCCGGTTGTGGTTACTATGCCGCAGCCACCAGTTAAGTTAATAATATAAGTAAACGTACCGGATGATGCAGCAGGTGAACCCATGATGGTAACCACACTGTCTGTCCAGGAGTATATTACTCCTTCAGGCAAACCTGTTACTGTTGCTCCGGTTGCACCGGTGGTGGAATAAGTAATATTGGTAATGGCTGAATTGATACAAACCTTTTGTGTATCGCTACCGGCTGGAGAAGTTAAGGCTATTGTATTGGCAGGCGTTACTGTTATCGTTCCTGTTCTTGTCAGTGTTCCGCAACCACCGGTTAAATTCACCGTATAAGTATACGTACCTGACATAACAGGTGTACCGCTAATCGTAACAATATTATTAACCCAACTGCTGCTTACGCCCGCCGGCAATCCGGTAACATTTGCTCCTGATCCTCCGCTGGTAGCATAAGTAATATTGGTAATTGGGGAACCAATACAATGCGTTTGCATAGTCGTTGAGTCAGCAGAAGTTAAGCTGATCGTTTTGTCGGTGGTTACTTTTATGGTTCCTGAATCCTTTATTATTCTACAGCTACCCGTTAAATTCACGGTGTAAATAAATGAACCTGTTTGTGTGGGTGTACCTCTGATGGTTACCACATTGTTTGCCCATCTGCCTGTTACTCCCAAAGGTAAACCTGTTACTGTTGCTCCCGTTGCACCGGTGGTAGCATAAGTAATATTGGTGATTGAATCGCCGGAGCAAACCGCTTGTGCAATCGTTGCAGGTACAGAAGTCAGGGAAATGGTATTAACGGGCGTTACTGTTA
>JAYVUL010000372.1:0-13939 GCA_043787935.1 Chitinophagaceae bacterium
TTCCAATCACCACTTCATCGGGAACCAATTGCCCCTTGTCCATAATTTTTTTTGCTTCCAACCCTAACGCTGTTTGACGGCTAATCTCAGAGCGCAGCAAATCACCGGTACTAAGGTGTTTTAAGCCATACCTGGCGATAAGCTTTTCGCTTTGCGTACCTTTACCACTGCCCGGGGGGCCAAAGAGTATTAAATTAAACATATTTGATTGGTTGCCGTTGTACTTGTAAAGAAACAAATATAATATTTGAGGATTAAATATCCATTAACATTTTAAAGAAACTGTTGAAAGACCATGGGAAAAGAGAATCGTACTTTAAAATATTTGTTATAAACCATCAATTTTTTAAAAATGAGAACGATTGTTTACCCTTTAATTACCCTGTCATTTTTCCTTACCGGTTGCTCCGGCATCAATAACCAATCAAAAAAAGACAATATGGAACCAGTAAAAACAAATCCTGTGTATTCTACTTCAGACAGCAGCAAAGTAACCATTGCTGACATGGAATGGAAGAAAATTTTACCAGCCGACGTATATGAAATAGCCCGGGAAAAAGGAACCGAGCGGCCGTTTACGGGCAAATATAATTTGCACAAAGAGGCAGGCACTTATTATTGTGCAGCCTGCGGCAACCCCTTGTTTGCCAGCAACGGCAAGTTTGAAAGCACCTGCGGCTGGCCCAGTTTTTTTGAACCCATCACCAAAGGCAGTATTCTTTATGCCCCTGATAATAAATACGGGATGCAGCGCACCGAAGTGATGTGTGGCCGCTGTAAAGCCCACCTGGGGCATGTTTTTGAAGATGGCCCCCCACCTACGGGCCTGCGTTATTGTATCAATTCGGTGATACTGGATTTTGAAAAGGCAAAAGAGGCGGAAAAAAAGTATGATAATAATATGGAGAAATAATTTTTGGCCCTGGCTATATCTAACAAAACAGAGATTTAAGAAAACGGGCATAAGGAGGAAAATCTCCAATAGCATTTGGAGGGAGGGAGATAGTGCACCAACAACTGAAACAACCGAAACTACTTTTAGCAGATTTTTTATATTCCCTTCATACAATTTACATTTGCACCAATCACATTTCTCCTGTAAACCAAATATGCATTATGCCATCAAATAAATTAAGCCAACTGGCAGAGACATTGATAGGATCAGAAATCGTAAAGCTTGGGGCAGACATCAAAGAGAAAATAAGGCAAGGCAATAAGATTTATAACTTCACCATTGGAGATTTCGACAGTGCTATCTTCCCTATTCCCGAAGGGTTGCAGCAGGAAATTATTGCAGCATTCAATAATCGTTTCACAACCTATCCACCTGCTGAAGGCATTGCAGAGTTAAGGGAGTCGGTTGCTCAGTTTTTATTACAAAGAGAAGGTCTGACATATGCTCCCAATGAAATACTGATTGCAGCAGGCGGCAGGCCATTGATATATGCCGCATACCGGGCCATTGTAGACAAAGGCGAAAAAGTAATTTATCCTGTGCCAAGCTGGAACAATAACCACTATGTACATTTCACCGAAGGCGAACATGTGATGATTGAAACGAAGAGGGAAAATAATTTTATGCCAACAGCAGAAGAAATAAGGCCTCATATTAAAGGAGCAACGTTGCTGGCGGTTTGTTCTCCGCTAAATCCAACCGGGACTACTTTTATCAAAGAGGAACTGGAAGCTATTTGTGATTTGGTAATTGAAGAAAATAACAATCGGGGCGTAGAGGAAAAAAAACTATACCTGCTCTACGACCAGATTTACTGGACACTTACCTACGGGAGTACCCGGCATTATAACCCTGTTTCATTGCGGCCTGCTATGAAAGAATACACCGTATTCATTGATGGTATCAGTAAATCATTTGCCGCTACCGGCGTAAGGGTTGGCTGGAGTATGGGGCCTGCACACCTGGTTGCCAAAATGAAAGCTATCAACAGCCATGTAGGTGCATGGAGCCCGATGGCAGAACAACATGCTACGGCAAATTATCTTAAACAAACAGCAGCGATTGATCAATATTTCACCCACTTTAAGACAGAGATCGCAGAAAGGCTCAACAGGATCTATGACGGCTTTGTACAATTGAAGCGGGAAGGGTTTTCCGTAGATGCCATTGCACCGCAGGCTGCTATTTATTTAACGGTGCAAATTGACCTGGTGGGCAAAAAAACCAGCGCCGGTAATGTGTTAGCAAGGCAAACCGATGTTACTGAATATTTACTGAACGAAGCAAAACTGGCCATAGTACCATTCAGTGCGTTTGGGGCTTCAGCAGAAAGCAGCTGGTACCGGTTAAGTGTGGGAACCTGTAAAAAAGAACAGATCAATGAAATGCTGCAAAAATTAAAAGATGCCCTGGAGCATCTTCTGTAAAAAATATTTAAAGGAAAAGGGAAACTAATTTTTGCAGTTTAAAAATACAAATGGCTTCAGATCCTGCAGCCGGATGATATTTTTTACCAGCACTTCATTGTTATATACCTTGTATTTATTAAGGTCTATAACTTCGTGGGCTACCACTAAGTTATCCACCCGTTCAACATCAAATAATAACTCATGCAGCATTTCCACCTGGTGTTCAATAGCCTGGGGGCTCATCAGTTCCTGGTTGAACATTACAAGTAAATCACGGTTGATATTGTTCATTTTTGTAAAATGGCTTTTACGTTATTATTGATTTATCAGTAACCCACCATGCCTTTTTTATTGGGGCAACCACATTGACTTTTTCTTGACGAACTACAACTGGTTATGATGGTTGAAACTAACAAAACAAGCAATAAGGATATTTTAAAAAAACGTTGCATAAATTGAATTAACAAATTAAACTATTTTCACTGAATATTATTGCATTTTTCCAGCATTTTTTCTTAAAT
The DNA here is from genome assembly GCA_043787935.1 of Chitinophagaceae bacterium. Classification (GTDB taxonomy): domain Bacteria; phylum Bacteroidota; class Bacteroidia; order Chitinophagales; family Chitinophagaceae; genus Ferruginibacter. Next base: position 2,886 of record JAYVUL010000372.1, read on the forward strand.
GGACAAAAAACCCCAAAAAAAGACTGTTTTAATAGCTCCTTTGGACTGGGGATTGGGTCATGCTGCCAGGTGTATCCCCATAATTAAAGAAATACAAAGTTACCCTGTCAACATCATTATTGCAGCAGATGACCCTGTTAAGACTATGTTGAAACAGGAATTTCCCCTCCTGCTTTTTATTCATTTGCCGGGATATAAAATAACCTACAGTAAAAATAAAAAATGGTTCCACCTGAAATTGTTAATTCAGTTTCCTAAAATTATCACCAGTATAATTAAAGAACATTTCTGGCTGAAAAAAGTTGTGAAAAAATATTCAATAGACGCAGTTATTTCTGATAACCGTTTTGGCTTGTACCTAGGTTCCATTCCATCGGTATATATCACTCACCAATTGTTTATCAAAACAGGCAACAGGGTTTCAGAAAGGATAGCAGGCATTATACATAACTGGTTTATAAAAAAGTACAGCCAATGCTGGGTGCCTGATTTTGACGGAGCCGGCACTGTTGCCGGGGAATTATCTCATCCTGTGGTATTGCCGGGAAATGTGAAATATATAGGTTGCCTTTCAAGATTTGAAAAAATCCCGGTAATAAAAAAAGAAATTGATTTATTAATTATCCTCTCCGGCCCGGAACCGCAGCGTACAATTTTTGAGAATATATTACTTACACAATTGAATTATTACAGGGGCAATGTTTTATTGGTGAGGGGTTTGCCATTGTATGAACAAGCACAAGGATCCCTGGATAAAATAGTTTTAAGAAAAAATGTTGTTGTAAAGAATCACCTTCCTGCGAAAGAGTTCAGTATTGCAATACAGGCATCCGACCTGGTAATTGGAAGAAGCGGTTATACTACCATTATGGATTTGCTAAAGCTGGGGCAAAAAGGGATACTGGTGCCTACTCCCGGCCAGGCAGAGCAGGAGTACCTGGCAGGCTTTTTATCCCGGCAACATGTTTTTTGTACCGCTTCGCAAGAGGGGTTTTTACTGCAGGAGGTAATTGACAGGGCAAACAACTTTTTATACCAAATCCATGTTTATGATATGGAACTTTATAAAAAGGCAATACGTCAATTTGTTGAAACACTTTAAAGCATCCAATTTTGCACCTCAATTTTTTAAGTGAATAAAAAAACAAAAGCACACCTGGCATTATTAGGTACTAATCTATTCTTTGCGATCAATCTAAGCGCTGTAAAATATCTTACTGCTAATAATTTTATGAAGCCATTTGGTATGAACGTAGTAAGGGTTGGTGTAAGTGTACTTTTATTCTGGGGGCTGTTTCTAATAGATCCTTCAAAAGGGAAAATAGAAAGGCGGGATGTTCCGAGATTAATTTTATGTGCCTTAACGGGTATCGCCATTAATCAGATGCTCTTTTTAAAAGGGCTATCCCTTACTTACTCCATACATGCTGTATTACTGATGCTTACTACCCCAATCCTGATCACCATCATTGCAGCCTGGTTTTTAAAGGAAGGGATAAATACTAATAAAATCATTGGCCTGGGTTTGGGTATTGGTGGTGCGGTTGTCTTGATATCATCGGGCCAAAGCTCAGGCAGCGGCGATAATGTTTTATTGGGCGATGGATTGGTAATCATCAATGCAATTTCTTATACTGTTTATTTTATATTGGTAAAACCGCTAATGCTGAAATACAATCCCGTTCAGGTTATCCGCCTGGTATTTAGTTTTGGCTTGTTGATGGTAGTTCCTTTTGGCTGGTCAGAATTTGTAGTTATAAAATGGGGAAGCTTTGGGGTCATTGAATATGGTTGCATCAGCTTAATCGTAATAGGGGGAACTTTTTTAGCTTACCTTTTTAACGCATACGGAATAAAAACTTTAGGGGCCTCTGTGGCAGGCGCTTACATATATATACAGCCGGTATTTGCAACAATTATCGCCATGATTTTTTTAAAAGAAAAACTGGAGGGGTATAAAATTTTTGCTGCAGCCTTGATTTTCGCCGGCGTTTATTTATCTAACCTGCAGCACCCGTTGTTGAAATATAAAAATAAATAATTCCAGGCCTCATGCCGAAAGGAGTAATTTGAGCGACGCTGAAAATTTGGGAACTGGTTTAAATCAAAAATTATTACCCTGCTTACTTCAAAGCCTTCTAAAAATTCAATCCGCCCGTTGCCGGGTAGTTCTGTGTGCCGGTCAAATAATGATAAATAATATTTCATGTATTTTAACGTTATAGCCTTATTGAAAAAATAAGGCAGCACAACAGCATAGATAAACTGGTAATAACCAAAACTTTTTCTGCTTGCGGTTATGGTTTATTCTAATTAAAAGTTTTTAATTCATTACGGACCGCATTTAGTATTTGCAAAATCCAGGATAATTACGGTTAAGCATAATAACCCCGGAGGAGCAATGGAAGTACTGAAACCCGGTAATAAAATCAGTATTTTTGCAACCTTAATTTTAAATGCGGTTATATAGTTCAAATAAAAAATTTATTACCCCTAAAATAATAAACATCATTACATGAAAAAGTTATTAGTAACAGGTTCATCGGGTTTAATCGGTTCTGAAGTATGTATCCATTTTGCTGAGCAGGGCTGGGAAATACATGGTGTGGATAACAACCAAAGGGCAGTTTTTTTTGGCCCCAGCGGGGATACCCGGTGGAACCAGGGCCGGCTTGAGCAAACGATTAAGAACTTTGTTCATCATGAATTGGATATTCGTAACAGGGAAGGAGTGCTTAATCTCATCACCACGGTAAAGCCTGATGCCATTGTTCATACTGCTGCTCAGCCCAGCCACGACAGGGCTGCGGCCATACCATTCGAAGATTTTGATACCAACGCTGTAGGTACTTTTAATTTGCTGGAAGCCACCCGCAGATACTCAACTGCCATTCCTTTTGTACACATGAGTACCAACAAAGTTTATGGTGATGCCCCAAACGAGATTGCAATGACAGAATTGGAAACACGCTGGGATTATGCAGATAAAACATACGGGCATGGTATTCCGGAATCATTCAGGATAGACCAATGTAAACACTCTCTTTTCGGGTCCTCAAAAGTTTCTGCTGATATTTCTGTTCAGGAATATGGTCGCTATTTTGGAATGCCAAGCTGTGTATTGAGAGGGGGGTGCCTAACAGGACCAAACCATACCGGAGTTGAGCTGCATGGCTTTTTAAGCTATTTGGTAAAATGTAATTTAGAAGAAAAGGAATATACGGTATTTGGCTACAAAGGAAAACAGGTAAGGGACAACATTCACTCTTATGATGTGGCCCGTTTTATAGAAGAATTTATAAAGGCCCCCCGAGTAGCAGAAGTTTATAATATCGGCGGCGGGAAAGATAATTCCTGTTCTATCCTGGAAGCATTCCAGATCATAACTGCTATAAGCGGTAAAAAGATGAAATATAAATACGATGAAACCAACCGCATAGGAGATCATATTTGTTACTACAGTGATTTGAGAAAAATGAAAGCACATTACCCCGATTGGGATATTACCAAATCACTGAAGCAAACTTTTGAAGAAATACACCAGGCCTGGCTCAATAAAAAAAATTAATTATCCCATACCTTTTCCCGGTTGAGGAAAAAACATTCTGAATATTTATGTACATAGTTCACCTTGGCTTTTCCGGTTTTCCGGTTGGTAATGCTGCTGTGCAGCGTGTTCGCTTTACCTTTAAGGCGGTGCAACAGGCTGGCTTTACGCCATTAATAATCAACAAACAAAGCGCCCATAAAAAGGTAGACTACAATAAACATGTGAACCGCTTTGACGGGTTAATTTTTATAGATACCTCACCTGTATTAACAAGCCCAGGTTCTTTTTTTAAAAGGAATCTAAATAAGGGCTGGGGGATGGTGGGAGAAATCAAACTCTTATTTACCCGAAGGAAAAGAATTAATGCCGCTATTTTTTATTCATCCTCTTTTTCAGAATTGTTATATTACAGGCTCCTCTCCAAACTCTTTGGTTTTAAGCTGGTGATACAATATGTGGAACACCGGTCTTCCATTCCTGACAGGAAATTCCTTACCAAAATCAGCGACAGACTTTTTGATGCATACTGTTCTTTCTTCTGTGATGGAGTAATAGCCATTAGTGAATTTTTGATGTCGGAGATTCGAAAAAAGAAAGCGCATTTGCCTATGATCAAGATTCCGGCTATCTGTGATTTTAGGGATTTTGAAATTTTTGAAGCCGCAAATCCGGAGTATAAGTATTTCCTGTATTGCGGCACCATAAATTATACTCCGGTTGTAGATTTTGTTCTTGAATTTTTTGAAAAAGTAAAAGACGAACAATTGTATAACGGAAAGATTATGTTCATCATTGGTGGAAACAGCCCAAAGAACTTTGCTGTCATTGAAGAGGCGTTTAAAAACAGTAAGTACAGCAGTGATATTATTCTGTATAAAAATATGCCCTATAACAGTATTATCCCCTTGTACAAGTCTGCTGACCTTTTAATAATTCCTTTGCGAAAAAATATCCAGGATATTGCCAGGTTTCCGCATAAAGTGAGTGAATATACCGCTTCCGGAAGGCCTCTGATTTCTTCTGATATTGGTGAACTAAAGCATTATTTTACAGATAAAGAATCCGCATTACTGGCAGAGGAATATGATATTGAATTGTATGTGGACGCCCTGAGACAAATGAAGGCAAATAACCTCAGCTTTGATGAAATAGGCAAAAAGGGGTACGAGGTGGGTTTAAACAACTTTCACTATACAGCTAATGTTGAGGGAATAAAGCAATTCTTCAATAACTTTTACCCTTAAACTCAATAAAGTTACTACTGCATCTCACAATTTTTTTGGGTAATCAAAGAATAAAAATTCTTTGCTGGCTTTTTTAAGATCAGCCCATTTTGGGGCATTTACTTTTACTGCAAAAATGCCGCAGGTTGGCATGTTATCAATTTGTACCGTATCACTTAAGAGATTAGCAAATTCAGTGATTCCGGGGTTGTGAGAAAATACTGCAACGGTATTTATTGCGTCATCAAAATGGCTAACCACATCAAAAAAAGTATTTGTATCTGCATGATACAAACTGGAAATAAAATAGATATCCTGGTTTTTTTTGTTAAAGACTTCCACAAACAATTCAGCTGTTTTTTTTGCCCTTTTTGCCGGGCTTGATACAAAGGCATCAATATGGAGATTTTTAGCTTTTAATCTTTTTGCCATTACCGGGGCATCCTTACTGCCACGGTCATTTAGCGGTCGTTCAAAATCGGTAAGCGTGCCAATTTCCCAACTGCTTTTTGCATGGCGGATAAGTAAAAGTGTTTTACTCCCCTCTCCCAAAGGGAAGTTACGTGAGGTGTCAATTGAATTATTCATTTCCCTTATTTTAAAATAATAGCAACTTCAGGCAACAACATACTTCTTTTTTACTCCCCTCCAGCCATCGGGGATGTGGACTAATACCCCCTTACATTTTTCCCTTCCATATAATTCATAAACGCTTTATTACAAACCCGGTTGCCACCGGGTGTAGGATAATTGCCGGTAAAATACCAGTCGCCGGTATTCGTTGGGCAAGCTAAATGCAACGTATCAATGGTTTGATAAATTACATCTACAGGGATATTGATTTCTACAGGCGTAATGAGCTGGGCTATCTTATTGGAGATTTGCTCTAAGGTAAAAGCTTTGTATACTTTTCTTACTACATTTTCCGTGTGAAGCTGGTTGTTGCGCTGCAGTTCTTTGCATTTAATCAATAGTTCATCCAGCAAGGCTTCCTGTTTACTTTCATGAAGTAATTCAATAGCTGCCTTAAAAGCGATAAAATCGCCCAGTTTACTCATATCAATACCATAGCAATCGGGATACCTTATTTGCGGTGCACTGGAAACAACGATGATGCGTTTTGGTTTTAGCCTGGCCAGCATCCTGATAATGCTTTCTTTTAAAGTGGTGCCCCTTACAATGGAGTCGTCAATTACCACCAGTGTATCAATATGATCCCTTACTGTGCCATAAGTAATATCATACACATGCTGCACCATTTCATTGCGGTTGGTATCTTCAGTGATAAATGTCCGCAACTTCACATCCTTAATGGCAATTTTTTCTATTCTAACTTTGCGGCTCACCATTTCTGTTAGTTTAGCCTCATCATAATCATTACCCCAGCTTAATATTTTTTCAATTTTTACTTTGGTTAAATAATCCTCTGCTCCTTTAAGCAGGCCATAAAAGGCGGTTTCCGCCGTGTTGGGTATAAAAGAGAAAATAGTATTTTTCAGATCATAATTAATGGCTTTTAACACCGGCTCACTGAGGTAATAGCCCAGGGCATTTCTTTCTTTATAAATTTTTTCATCACTGCCCCTGCTGAAGTAGATCCGTTCAAAACTGCAGGCCCTTCTTTCTTTAGCTTCCACAATTTGCTGAATGCTGTAATTACCATCTGCTCCTGCAATGAGGGCGCAGCCCGGCATTAACTCCTGTACTTCATTTTCACCCACATTGAAGGCTGTTCTGATAGCGGCCCTTTCACTTGCCGCAACTATTACGTCATCATTGATGTAATAATAGGATGGACGGATACCGTGGGCATCCCTCATTACAAATGCACTGCCGTTGCCAACAAGGCCACAAAAATTAAAGCCACCGTCAAAAAGCGGGACTGCTTTTTTAAGCACTTTGGCAACATCCAGGTTTCCAGGGAAAGCCTCGTCTGCTTTTACTAAGAAATGGTGCAGCACTTCCATCATGGCAGCCAGGTCGCTCTGTTTTTGAAACACCCCCGGTTCAATATTAACCAGGCCAAATAACTCTTCTGTATTTACTAAATTAAAATTTCCGGCCAGCGCAAGGTTCCTGGAGGGAATGATATCTCTTTTAATAAAAGGGTGACAAAACTCCGCATTATTTTTCCCCTGTGTGCCATACCGTAAGTGACCCAGTAATAATTCTCCGAGGTAATTGATATGGCCCTTCATCAATCCGGGATGGTTTTTTATATCGGGCTGGTATTTTTCAATTTCTGCAATTTCTCTGCCGATCTGAAAAAACACATCGGCTATCGGCTGGTTAGCACTGCTTCGTAAACGATGCATGAATGGATATCCGGGTTCTACATCCAGTTTTATTGTGGCAATACCTGCACCATCCTGACCGCGGTTGTGTTGCTTTTCCATCAGTAAGTACAACTTATTGAGGCCATAAAGTACGGAGCCGTATTGATGCTGATAATAACTGAAGTTTTTGCGAAGGCGAATGAAGGCAAGGCCGCATTCATGTTTAATTTCGTCGCTCATGATTTGAAATGAAAGGCAAAGTTAATTGATTGTAAAACAAAAATCCCTCCGCTGTATTGCGGAGGGATGAATAATATAACATTGCGTTGATTATAAGCCGCTGATGCAAAGCCCTATTTGATAAGGCCTGATATCGGCTCCGGCACCATCTTTTAATAAGGTAGAAAGCTGGTAAGTGCCAACCAAAGAAAAAGCACCCAAACCTACCCTTGCGGTGGCCACTACACGGGAGCCATTAAAAAATGTTTTTTTACTTTCTTTTAAGGTGTAAGCGCCAATGGTGGTGCCGCTGCTGTTTTGCAAGGTTTTGCCTTTGGTATGGGCATTAATCATAGTGCCTACCTTTAAACCAAGTGCAGCTTTCCAGCTTTTGTTTTCTTTTTGAGGAGAAAAGGTATACCTCAACTCAACCGGAACCTCGGCAAATACCGTTACTAATTTGTATTTTTTAAAATGATCGGATGAATCTAAGTTCCTGAAAGGAAGCACGGCTCCGCCGGCAATAATATCAACCGAGGTATTCTTGAAAAAAATACTGCTGCCGTTTACACCCAGGCCAAAAGCCACGCTCCAGTGCGGATCGCTTTTAAATGGTTTGTTTATCATGATGGATATGCCCAAACCTCTTGATAATCCTGTCATCCTGCTTTTTACACTGTCTGGTGCACCAGACCAATGATCGCTTGTTAACTGGAGCATGATATGATCTCCGGGTTGTTCTATTGTTGCCTTTTTCCAATCTTTATTCTTCGTTTGGGCAGTGGTAATCAAAAAAGAACCAACTGCAAATAAGGTAAAAACGATCTTCTTCATAAATGTAATCTTGAGTAACAAAAATACCCGCCACCAGGGTTAATGAAAGGTTAAATGAACAGATAAAAAACTGCCCGAAATACTTCGGGCAAATTTTTTTAAGTGGGCCCACCTGGGCTCGAACCAGGGACCACCTGATTATGAGTCAGGTGCTCTAACCAACTGAGCTATAGGCCCTTTCTTTTTCAAGAAAGATTTTTTATTTAGTCACCTGCTTTTATAAAGCAGCCGGGTGATCTGTTTTTCCAATACCAATACAGGAAGGCAAATACAGAACTTCCTATCTGGTAAAGGATTGCAAAAGTAAGTAAATTCAATAATTGATAGGGTAGTTTTAAAAAAAAATTCTAAACAAATGCATTTCCCTTTATTTAATCCTATTTTTATAAGGAATTGATCATCTCAATATTATCTATTCAATCAATACCTGTTTATATATTAGGTGTAATAGTAACAGGTAGTTTGATTTACTATTGCAGTCAGTGCCAAGCGATTGCTCAAGAAGTAAAGTTGCCAAATATGATTACTTCACAGGAGGTTAAAGCATTACAAATAAAAATCAGCCAGCACGCTGACCAGCATGCCTTTGCACAATTGTATATGGTCTATATGCCTTACCTGTTGAAATTTGCCAATTCAATAATAAAAAATACTGAGCTTGCGGAAGAGATAGTATCGGACGTATTTATAAAAATATGGCAAAACCGGGCAGAGATGGGAAAAATAGATAATTTCAAACTTTACCTCTATGTAAGTACAAAAAATACAGCACTCAATTATTTATCCCGCCATTTCAGAAAAGAAATTGTTTCACTGGAAGAAATGTCATTAAACATACCGATGGGGCCTTATAACCCCGAACAATTACTCATCACCTCGGAAGCGGTTAAGAAAATAAATTATGAGATTCAAAAGCTCCCGCCACGGTGTAAGCTTATTTTTAAACTGGTAAAAGAAGACCAGCTGCGGTACAATGATATTGCCAGGTTACTCAACATTTCTGTTAAAACCATCGATAGTCAAATGGCTATCGCATTGAAGAAGATCAGCAGCGCCATTAATTTTGATTTAAAAAAGGATGTTCGATAGTTTGCGGGCACTACCAATTCAAAAAATATTATATTTTATTTAACTGTCTTTAGTAGAATATCAAAAATATGGTGTCTAATGCTTTTGTATAGGGATAGAAATGGATAATACGGAGCAAATATGGATATTAATGGCAAGGAAGCTTTCAGGAGAAGCTACCGAAGAGGAGTTATCCGTCCTGGATCACCTGTTGAGGGAAGAGCCTCATATCAATTACTCAAAGGAGATCCTGCACGATCTGTGGCTAAGTAATCCCCAACCCGACAGCCAATATACGGAAATAAGGTATAAAGAATTGGTACAGCAATTGAAAAGTATGGGTATTGACGAGGGAAAGTTTACACATAACGATCATTATATTAACGGGGAGCCGGAAGTTAAAAAAGCCGGCAGCAGAAAATGGCTGATAGCCTTGTGCTCATTTGCAGCATTGGCCGTTATAACAGGGGGGATATTTTTTTATACTAATAAAACAACTCCTTCAAAAGACCTGGCGGAAATTCATTCCCAAAACGAGATCAGCACAAAGAACGGTTCTAAAACATACCTGGTATTGCCTGATGGCACTAAGGTTTGGCTGAACTCCAGCAGCGAAATGATCTATGATAAAAATTACGGAAACAAGATAAGAGAAGTTACCCTGAGTGGCGAAGCATATTTTGATGTGGTAAAAAATGCAGACAAACCATTTGTAATACATACTGCCAAAATGGATATCAAAGTGTTAGGTACTGCATTTAACGTAAAATGTTATCCGGGCGAAAAGACAACAGAAACCAGTTTGATCAGGGGAAGTATTGAAGTTACCCTGAAAGACCGCCAGGAAAAAATTATGCTGAAGCCAAATGAAAAACTGGTTATCAATAATGAAGAAATAAAAACAGAAAAAATTCTTTTCCCTCCCGGGAAAACGCAGCAGCAGCAAAAGACTACACTCCCCAAACCAATCATTTCCCTCAGCCATCTCACTTTGTTCCCGGCAGACAGTACCGTTGTAGAAACCGCCTGGGTAAAAAATAAATTGACTTTCAGCAGCGAAAGTTTTGAAGATATTGCCTTAAAAATGGAGCGTTGGTATGGTGTAAAAATTAAGTTTACCAATGAGGGGCTAAAAATGAAACGCTTTACAGGAACTTTTGAAAAAGAGGCTGTTTCGGAGGCTCTAAACGCTTTACAATTAAGTATTCCCTTTTCTTTTTCCTATGCTTTAAAATATGACACTATAATTATTTCAAAATATAATACCTCAAAAAAATAATGAAAGAATATATAATTAACGATACCTGATGGTGGCAATACTGATACTAAAAAGGGGAAATGTTGGCGCATTCCCCCCGGATAGAATAAAAAGTAAACCTGAATTGCTGAACGAAAAGCTTTTAAAGTCCCATTTTTCATCTACCAAAACATAAAAATATGAAAAAAAACAAACGAGTGCTTGCTTTGAGGAGTCGAAGCATTTACAAACTGTTACTGCTTATGAAATTTACCATTGCGCTGCTGTTATTTACGAGCCTGCAGGTTTCTGCAAAAACCTTTTCCCAGGACAGGATTACCCTTCAACTGCAATCAGCTGACCTTAAAACTGCATTGAGGCAAATTGAGAAAAAAAGTAATTTTCGCTTCCTGTACAATGAGGAGGTAATTTCTGCTCATCGTAAAGTAAATATCAATGCCCAGAATGCATTGGTAACGGATGTGCTTACCGGAATACTCAGCGAAACACCGTTAACTTTTAGAGTACTTGAAAATAACCTTGTGGTGATCACACAAAAGGACTTTGTACTGCAGGAAACCAAAGTAGGCGGAAAAGTACAGGGTGCTAACGGAGAGGCTTTGCCTGGTGTAACAGTAAGAATAAAG
>JAYVUL010000373.1:0-32578 GCA_043787935.1 Chitinophagaceae bacterium
TATTTGCACTGCTGCTTATATTTTCCCTCACAAGAAAAATAGCAGTGTATGGCATCATTGCTTTGCTCATTTTATTTATACCGGCACATATTGTAATTATACAAAATGGATTCTGTCTTAGTAATGGATATTGTTTGCCGGTATGGGCTACCTGGTTGCGTTTATTTCCGTTGCAATTTATTTTAATGTGGTGGGCCTGGCAAAACAGGAAATAGTTTACAGCCCGGGAATTCCTGTTTTTAAAGGAGGACATATAATTTCCTTTTCCTGAAAATAAAAAAGCACCAGCCTGCCGGCAGATGCTTTCTTTAAAATCAATCAACTTGTTAACTTTATACCGATCACTCAGCCTCTGCCACCACTTCTTTCACTTCCGGTATCATACGCTTCATCATTCCTTCAATACCGGATTTTAAGGTGATCATAGAAGATGGGCAACCACTGCAGCTTCCCTGCAACATCAGGTTTACCCTGCCATCTTCATAACTCTTAAATTGTATGGCACCACCATCCATTTCCACTGCAGGTTTTACGTAATTTTCCAGCAGTTCTTTAATTCTTTTTACTACATCGTCATCATCTTCACTTACCGCATTACTGCTTTCAGTTTTCAACGAAGCAATAGCATCCTCGTTCACCACGGCTTTTCCCTCTTCTAAATATTCTTTTAAAAATTGTTTGATGGTAGGTATCACATCCTGCCAGTCATCGGTTGCATTAGTTTTGGTAAGCGTAATAAAATTACTGGCTATAAAAACGGATTTGATAAATGGAAAAGTGAATAATTCCTGCGCCAACGGCGAGGGAGCGGCACTGGCTTCATCAGGAAAGTCTATGCTCTTGCCGGGATATAATAATTTGTTGGCCACAAATTTCATAGTCTCCGGATTAGGTGTCATCTCTGTGTATATACTGATGATGGTACTGCCTGTCTTGATCATAAAATAGTATTTAATGTTTCACTGCAAAATTAACGGTAAAGCCAGTACTTTGTTTTAATCCGCCTTTTTCGGCATGGTTTTGATGTTATTAATTTCCAATTTCGAAAATAGTGTGGCAAATTGCCAGATGTATTATCTTTAAAGAACAGTCTATAGCAGCGGAAGCCAATTAAAACAGCACAATACTAAAATATTATTTTAAGTAATATTTCGATTATTGTTGAAGTGTAGTGTTTTAAAAAGACCCTTTTAACATGATAAAATCCATGTTTTATGCAAATAAAAAAAATATCCTCCTTACTGTTATTGGTTGTGTTCACCACCACCATCACTGCACAAAAAGTAAAAAGAAAAGGAGTGCAACCCATTGATGTTTCAAAAAACAAAAGGCCAGGCAAAAAACAACCTCCTGTTTTTACAATGGTACAACTGGCAGGCAAATGGCAGGAAATATCCCGAACGGATAAATCCGGCAACCCTGTTTATTTTACTGATACTATTTTCTTAAACTTTACCGGTGCCAATAAGGTCATCACCAGGGATGCGGGCAGTATGACAAGTATGACGGGTGCCGCATCAATAGAAGAACCTGGAAATGTGTTGATGGCTGCTGCGGATGTTTATACTATACTGTCGGTTTCAGACAGCCAGGCAATATTGGATAACCAGGAAAACTACCTTCATACATTAAAGAAAACCAACCAGTTTTTTTATGAAACTTATGGAAAACTTGCTGTAAACCAAAATAGCTATAAAGACCCGGTGTCCATAACCCTTGCAGATGTACTGGGCAAATGGATGGTTTACCGTAAAGAGGCCCGGCCTGGTACAGTAAATCCTCCTGTAAACATTATCCAATATCTTAAAATTACAGATAGTACGGGGGAGAATATGGCCAAAGGGGAAATAACTTTTTATCAGACAGATAAATCAACTGAATTACCCTGCATCATAAAAGTTACCAATGCCGGGATGGAAATAACTGCGGGATCATACAACTGGTCATTATTTGTGTATAAGGCGGATAAAAAAGAACTGGTATTTGGGGATGCCCAGGTGTTGCTCTATTTTGCCAAAAGTTATTAATGGTATCAGTAAGCTGTTTTTGAATTCATCAAAGTAAACACTTCAAATTTTGAAGGCTTTCCTTTAGGCCCTTCAGGGTTTAGGGTGTGTCTGTTATAATCCTCAGCTTGGCATAATTCAGCATGATCTTTTTCTCCCCATTCAATTCAAACAACACTGTGGCAATCGGATTGTGCGCAGCGCCTTCCATTTTTATCACTTCACCAAAACCAAATTTCTGATGCTCCACTTTTTGGCCTGCCTGTAAGTTGCTGGTATCGCTGGCAACAAAGTCTGCTGAAGGGGTATGTTCTTTTGTTTGCGGCCTTGCGGGTACAAGATAAGCCGGCTTGCTTTTTTCCTCTTTCCTGGCGGGATAAGCCGGTTTGCTGTTACCGCCACCACTTCTGTCAAAGCTGCTACCCCAGTTGTTTCCGAAGCCACTTCCCTGGTTTCGTACGCCACCGCCGGCAAAGCTTTTATCAATATAATCTTCCGGCATTTCATCTATAAAGCGGCTTGGTTCATTTTGCTGTAACTGGCCAAAACGATAACGGGCATTGGCATACGTGAGCCATAATTTTTTCTTCGCCCTTGTGATAGCCACATAAAACAGGCGTCGTTCTTCCTCCAGTTCTTCTCTTGTATTAATGCTCATGCCACTGGGGAACAATGTCTCTTCCAGGCCACCCACAAATACACAGCTAAACTCAAGCCCTTTGGCCGCATGAATCGTCATCAGCTTCACACTGTCTGCATCTTCCTTATCATTGTCTGCATCAGTGAGCAAGGTAATTTGCTGCAGGTAACTGCCAAGGCTTTTATCGCCCACTTCACCATCTTCCTCATTCATCGGTGTCTCTGTAAACTCTTTAATGGAGTTCAGTAATTCCTGAACGTTCTCATACCGGGCAACGCCTTCAGTAGTTTTATCATTAAACAGTTCTTTTACGATCAGGGTACTTTTGCCAACAATCACTGCCAGGTCATACGCATTTTTTTTCTGCAGCTCACTCTGGAACATCCTGATCATCATCACAAAATTGTTGATGGCTTCCAGTGTGCCGGCTTTAAAGCCAAACCCGGATGCTTTGAGCAGCACTTCCCACAAGGTGATGTTGTTTTCATTTGCTGCCAGTACCGCCCTGTCAATAGTGGTTTTGCCAATCCCCCTGGTCGGAAAATTAATGATACGTTTCAGCGCTTCCTCATCATTCGGATTTACCACCAGCCTTAAGTAAGCGATGTAATCCTTGATTTCTTTGCGCTGGTAAAAAGACAAGCCTCCATAAATACGGTACGGGATGTTCATCCGCCGCAGGCTTTCTTCATAGCTGCGGCTTTGGGCATTGGTCCGGTACAGGATGGCAAATTCATTGTTGAAAAAATGGTTCCGCAATTTTTCTTCCTGTATCACATCCGCCACAAATTTTCCTTCTTCGTTATCCGTTGCTGTCCTTACCAGTTTTATTTTATCCCCATCGCCCTTATCGGTCCACAGGGTTTTGGGTAATTGATTTTTATTATTGCCAATAATTTCATTGGCCACATTCAGTATACTTTTGGTACTGCGGTAATTCTGCTCCAGCTTTACCACTTTTACATCATCATAATCTTTTTCAAACTGCAATATGTTTTCAATGGTGGCACCGCGGAAGCTATAGATGCTCTGGGCATCATCCCCCACCACACAAATATTTTCATGCATGGCACCCAGCAGTTTGATGATCTCGTACTGGGAAGTATTGGTATCCTGGTATTCATCAATCATGATGTATTTAAACTTGCGCTGGTATTTGCTCAGGGCATCGGGGTGGTTCTTCAGCAGTTCATACATTTTAAACAGCAGGTCATCAAAATCCATGGCGCCGTTTTTAAAACAGCGTTTGTTATAAGCGTCATATATCTTACCGATCATGGGGCGGTTGCTCCGGATATCTTCCTGCTGCAAGGCCCAGTCGTTGATGTATTCTGCAGGGCTGATCAAACTGTTTTTGGCAGCAGATATCCGGTTGTACACTGCGTTGGGTTTGTATAGTTTATCATCCAGTTCCATTTCGTTCACTACTGTTTTGATCACACTCTTGGCATCATCCGTATCGTAAATGGTAAAGTTGCTGGGATAGCCGATCTTGTTGGCTTCCCCCCTCAGTATCCTGGCAAACACACTGTGAAAAGTACCGATGTATAAATTTCTTGCCTCATTGTTACCCAGTGTTCGTTCTACCCTTTCCTTCATTTCTTTAGCGGCCTTATTGGTAAAGGTAAGCGCCAGGATATTGAATGAATCCACACCATGATGGCCCATCAGGTGAGCAATACGGGTGGTCAATACCTTTGTTTTGCCACTGCCGGCACCGGCAATGATCATCAGTGGGCCGTCTTTATGTATTACCGCTTCCCTTTGGGGTTCGTTCAGTTCGTCTAAATACTTCAGCATTATTTTTTTGTTTCTTTATGACTCTTGTCCTTCTGTGCCTGGCAAAGAATGTAGAAGAAGGCGAAGGTACGAAGACGGTGCAGGCGGTATTTGTTTGTGGGGAAATTTTTATGAATGCCGGGTACCCGGGAGATTTATTATTTTATTAATGCATTGCTTCCGGCATACCTGCCTTCTTTCCCCTGTTCCCCTTTACCATTAATACAAAGGGTACACAAATAAGAAATATCACACCAAGATAAAAAAATACATCCATGTAGGACAATACGGCCGCCTGTTTGGTTACTATGTGGTCCATCGCTGAGTAACTGCTTTTTAATGCCACGTCAGCGGGCATTCCTTTGTTGACAAAATTTTGCTGCATACCCTGTATCCTTTGCATCACAGCCGGGTTGTTCACATCTAATTTACTCACCAGGTTACTGCGGTGTACTACATTTTGTCGGGACATAAATGTAGTGATCAATGCCACACCAAATGAACCTCCGAGTTGCCGCATCATGCCGGTAAATGCCGCACCCTGGCCTATTTGCTGCCCTTTCAATGTAGAAAGGGACAGTGCGGTGATCGGGATAAACAACATACCTAATCCAATACCCCGAACAATCAGCATCCAGAAAAAATTATCGGAACCGGTATCGGGAGTCAAAATAAAATATCCCCAAAAAGTGAATACAGAAAACATGATCATCCCACCTGCAACAAGGTATTGCTGCGGCACGCCTTTTTGTAATAAATTGCCAATAACCGGCATCATAAAAGCGGTGGTTAATGCAGCAGGAACCATGAGCATGCCCGCCTGCTGTGCGGTCCATCCCAATATGGATTGGGTGTATAAAGGAATAATAAAAGTAGACCCATACAAACCAAAACCCATGATGAATGAAAGGATAGTGCCCACCCTGAGGTTACTGTTTTTCAACACCCGTAAATCCACAATGGGATTTTTAAACCTCAGTTCCCGCCAGATGAAAAAGTACAATCCCAATACTGCTGACACACACAACCAGATAATCGCAGTACTGTTGAACCAATCATCATCCTGTCCTTTTTCCAACACGTATTGCAGAGAACCAACGGTTATGGCAAGTAACCCGATGCCCAGCCAGTCGATATCCCTTGCGGCACTTTTTTCACCATACTTAGGGCTGCGTACAAATTGAAGGGTAAGTAAAGTGGCAATTACTCCAAGGGGGATATTGATGTAAAAAATATACGGCCAGGAAAAATGCTCCACAATATAACCACCCAGTGGAGGACCAAGCGTTGGTCCGATGATGACGCCCAAACCATAGATAGCCTGTGCCATGCTGCGTTTTTCGGGTGGGTAACTTTCTGTAATAATGGTTTGAGAAGTAACCAGCAATGCGCCGCCACCAATACCCTGCAAAAAACGAAATGCCACTAACTCCCAGATGCCGGTGGCATTGCCGCAAAGAAAAGAGCAAACGGTAAAAAGAATAATTGATGCTGCAAAATAATTTCTCCGGCCAAATTGTTTCGAGAGCCAGCTTGTCATTGGAACAATAATAACATTACCGATGGCATAAGCTGTAATTACCCAGCCTACTTCCGTTAGTGTTGCTCCCAATGTGCCACGCATGTCATTAAGCGCCACATTTACTATTGTGGTATCAACAATTTCCAGTAAAGTACATAGTATAGCCGTGATCGTAATGATCACCCGCCTGCTACCGTATTCTACCAAAGATTCCATTTGCTGCATATCAATTTTCTTAGCTTAACAGGATTTTTTGTTTTTTACACCGGGATGAATGCATTATTAGCTTCATCGGCATCCTACGCTTTGGGAGGATTTATTGTGCCGTATGCACATCCACCTTAACATTCATCCCAGGTTTTAACTGGCTCACCAATGAATCTGTTGGCTTATTGAACTCAATTTTTACAGGCAGCCGCTGTACCACTTTTACAAAATTGCCACTTGCATTGTCGGGCGGCAGCAAGGCAAACCTTGAGCCGGTAGCAGGAGAAAAAGAGGTCAGTGTTGCTTCAAATGGATGCCCCGGGAAGGCATCTGCATGCACCGTTACTTTTTGCCCGATACGCATTTTTTCAAATTGGGTTTCTTTAAAATTTCCTACCACCCACACCTCATTGCTCAGTACAATACTAAAAACAGACTGTCCCGGTTGTAAAAATTGCCCCGCCTGTAAATTTACTTTTGATACCAGGCCGGATTCCTGGGCAGTGGTCACAGCATAGGATAGATTTAATTTGGCTTCTGCCACTTCTACCTCCCGTTGTTTGATCACTGCACCGGCTACCCCAATTTGTGATGAGGTGGCATTGCTTTGTGATGCCACCGCATTGGTTTGTTGTGCCACCTGGTTTTTTTGTGATTGCAATATTTGTAACTGGCGTTCAGCAGTTTGTTTGGCAGCCGATGCCTGTTCAAATTGTTGTTGCGTAATGGAATGATCCTTTATCAAATTAACATATCGGTCGTAATCCTGTGTTGCTCTCCACACATTTACCCTGGCCACTTCTATCTGCGCATTCACGGTAGATATGCCCGACTGTGTGCTGGAGATCGTTGCTTTGGATGCACTGGCAGTAGCTTCAGCCGCACCTAAATTACTTTTTGCCGTTGCCAGGGCAGCTTCAGCCTGCAGTACTTTTAATGCTAGGTCCTTATCATCAAGTATCAACAGCGTATCGCCTTTTTTTACCACCTGGTTGTCTTTTACCCTCACTTCTTTTACATACCCGGCCACCCTGGGAATTACCGGGCTGATGTTGGCTTCAACCTGCGCATCATCCGTTTCTTCATGCTGCAGTGCATGCTGGTATTTGTTAAAGCCAAACCAGCCGCCTGCTGCCAAAAGCAATACCAGTACAATGATAAATACCTTACTGTTTTTCCTGGGTTCCGCTGTAGCTCTTTGTTCTGGTGAGGGAGTTGTATGCTGTTCCATATTTTATCTTTTAAGAGTTGGTTTTAATTGATGAGTTAAATTATTTACTTAAAGAACCGGTTACCTGTAAAATTTTTGTATATGCCAGGAAGGATTCTGCTTTTGCATTCGTTACACTCAATTTGCTTTGCAGCAGTGCCACATCCGCGTCTAACAATTCAGTTGTGGTGGCAAGTGAGTTATCGAATTTGTTTTTTGTAATGCGGAAGTTTTCTGATGCCTGCTCTACCGACTTTTCATACACCTGTATTCTTTTCTGGCTCAGCAGATAAGTTTGATAGACCTGGTTAATCTGCAGGCGGATATTATCATTCAGCATTTCTTCACTTAATTGCAATTGCTGTACTTTGATCTTTGCCTGCTCAAACTTTGTTTTTGTTTTCCAAATAGAAGCTAAATCATACGTTACCCCGATACCGATATTTACTGCATTGGTAATGGTTACAAAGTTTGGCATGTCGGCTGCCACATAGCCACCGGTAAATGCTATGGAAGGATAGTAATTACTTTTAGCATTCAACACACCCACATCGGCTGCTTTTTTACGAAAGGAGACCGCATTGATATCTTTCCTGTTTTGCAGGGCTTCCTGTTCATACTCTTCCAATGTTTTAACAGTTGCCGGCAGTGCCAAACCCTTCCTGTCGGGTACAAGTTCCGTTTGCTCCGGTAGTCCCATCATCAGGTTCATGTTTACACAAGCCAGTTTGTAATTGCTTTCCGCATCCAGCAAAGTCAATTCTATACCGGATGATTGCAGTTCAGCTTTCATCAGGTCATTTCTTGCCAGCAATCCATTTTTTTCCAGGTTGGTAAGGTCTTTCACCCTTTGATGGAATGTTTCCAGGTTTTCTTTTACCAAAATAATAGCCTGGTGCGCTTTAAATAAGTTAATGCAGGCGTTCACCACATTTAGTATCACCTGTTCCTTGTCATAATCAGCATCCAGCTTTACCGCCTGCTCCAGGTATTTTGCAGATTCAATGCCATATTTTATCCTGCCTCCCGAATATATTGGTACCGAAACACTGGCAATGCCATACATAGCCTGGTTTACCCTTGGTGTGCCTCCTCCTCCTGTATCAGAACCCGTTTTTAAATTAATAGTTGGCTGAAGGGGCAAATACAAATACGAGCCACTGATGCTTGCTTCCGGCAGTTTTTTTTCATACGCTTCTTTTACTGCAGCTGCAGCGTCTTCAATTTTTATTTTGTTGGCTTTTAATGTTTTGCTGTAGCCAAGCGTAAGGTCAATTGCTTCTTTTAAAGTGATGGCCCTGCTTTGCTGTGCCAACAGTCCATGTACACTAAACAATCCTGCTATAATAAATAATAATTTATGCTTCATTGGTTAAAATTGCTTTGAATAAAGTTTTGATATGTATGCTTAATTTCTTTTTGAGTTGGTTTTCATATTCTTCATCTGTTAATGCTTCGCTGTTGGTGAACTCCCGGTAATGCTCCTTACTGATGATGGATTGCCACACCGTTCCCAGCAGGGTGTTCAGCATCAGTACCACATCCACTTTCTTTTTAAAATCCCCTTTCTTCTGCCCGTCTTTTATCAATTCTGTTATCAGGGCTGCATTCCGGACCTTCAATTCCTTTACTTTTTGCAGGATAGCGGTATTGGTATTGCTCACCTGTTCACAGATCATAATCCTGTAAAACTGCTGGCTTAACATGACTCTTTCAATGTGTTCATCTATCAGTGTATATACTTTTTGGATCGGCCTAAGCTTTTCCTCTTTTAAGAGCTCTTCAACCCTCATCTGAACCCTGCCGTTCTTTACCTCAAAAATGGCTTCCATTAATTTTTCCTTCGAACCAAAGTAGTAGGATATCATCGCAACATTGATACCGGCATCATCGGCAATGTCCCTTACGGAAGTGCCGTCAAATCCCTTGTGGGCAAACAGCCGCTCCGCTGTTTCAATTATTTTCAGTTGCTTGTCATTAAAATCGATCATATTTCAATGTTGTAACAACAAAATTAAACAATTGTTTAATTTTAGTCAAACAATTGTTTAATTTTTTTATTTTCCCCTTAAGCGTAATCATTCTTTTAATTAGATTTGATAAAAACTTACCGCATGTCATTTAAAAACAAAACCGTTCTTATCACCGGCGCATCAAGAGGTATCGGTAAAGCCATTGGCTTAAAGCTTGCTTCAGAAGGCGCCAATATTGTGATAGCCAGCAAAAGTGTGGAAGAAAATCCAAAACTTGGGGGTACTATTTTTTCGGCTGCTGCCGAGATGGAAGCTGCCGGTGGAAAAGCCCTGGCGGTGCAATGTGATATCCGGTATGAAGACCAGATTGACAATGTGGTAAATAAAGCGCTGGAAACATTTGGGGGCATTGATATTTTAATAAACAATGCATCGGCTATCAACCTTACGCCAACGGAACAAACAGAGCCTAAACGATTTGATCTGATGTACGATATCAATGTACGGGGAACCTTTATGGTAAGCAGGGCCTGCATCCCCTATCTTAAGAAGGGCACCAATGCCCATATCCTGAATTTATCCCCTCCTATTAATATGGATATGAAATGGTTTGCCAGTCACCTGGCCTACACCATCAGCAAATACAATATGAGCATGATTGCCCTGGGGCTTGCTGCTGAATTGAAGAAATACACTATTGCTTCCAATGCCTTGTGGCCAAGAACCACTATTGCCACGGCCGCCGTAAAAAACCTGCTGGGCGGGGAAGCACTACTGAACATGAGCCGCACAACAGCCATTATTGCCGATGCTGCCTATTATATTTTATCAAAGCCCTCCACTGAATGCACCGGCAATACTTTTATTGATGAAGAAGTATTGGCAAAAGAAGGCATAACTGATTTAAACCAATATGCTGTGGTGCCGGGAGGGAAATTGTTCAATGACTTATTTGTATAATTTTTATTATTCATTTTCATAAACTGTAATTTTCGATGGATGGACACTGAAGCAGTTTATGCATGCTGCCTGTTTCATTTTAGTAGAAGATAAGCTGCTTCGCTGCTATTATGCTTCCAAAACCCATCGCCTTGTTTTACCTCAAAAAAGGACAAAGGAAAAGCTTTACTCCCTGGCACGAAGTAGCAGTACAAATAGTTTTTCCATACATCCGGCAATTGTTAATTTTACATATAATAAAATAATGAACCACTGTGCCATTCAATCTTCAATCAACTTATTCTCCGGCCGGCGACCAGCCCGATGCCATCCGTAAACTAACCGAAGGCATTTTGGAAGGAGAACGCTATCAGGCCTTATTGGGTGTTACGGGAAGTGGCAAAACCTTCACCATTGCCAATGTTATACAAAATGTGCAGCGGCCAACTTTGGTGCTTACGCACAATAAAACGCTGGTGGCACAATTGTATGGCGAGTTCAAACAATTTTTTCCTGACAATGCGGTGGGCTATTTTGTTAGTTATTACGATTACTACCAACCGGAGGCATACATGCCCGTTAGTAATACCTACATTGAAAAGGATTTAAGCATCAATGAAGAACTGGACAAGCTCCGCCTGCAGGCCACGGCACAATTGCTGAGTGGCAGAAGGGATATTATTGTAGTGGCCAGTGTGAGTTGTATTTATGGTATGGGCAATCCAACCGAATTTGAAAATGGTATTGTGCGTATTCAAAAAGGGCAGGTGATATCAAGGCAGGGATTCTTACATGCCTTAGTGAATAGTTTGTATAGCCGCACACAGGGGGATTTTACAAGAGGCACTTTCAGGGTGAAAGGAGATACAGTGGATATCAATTTGCCCTACGTAGATTTTGGCTACCGGGTTACTTTTTTTGGTGATGAAATAGAAAGCATTGAAACGCTGGAACTCAGCAGCAGTAAGCGTATCGGGTTGGTGGACAATGCTGCCATCTTTCCTGCCAACTTATACCTGGCACCAAAAGATATTATGCAGGAGGTAATTTGTGAGATACAGGACGAAACAGCAGCCCAGGTGGAATATTTTAAAACCAGCGGGAAATATATCGAAGCGCAGCGCCTTGGAGAACGGGTGAATTACGACCTGGAAATGATCAGGGAGCTGGGGTATTGTAATGGTATTGAAAACTATTCAAGATTCTTTGACAGAAGAAAACCCGGTACACGGCCCTTCTGTTTGCTGGATTATTTCCCAAAAGATTTTATATGTGTAATTGATGAAAGCCATCAAACAGTACCACAGGTGAGCGGCATGTATGGTGGCGACCGGAGCAGAAAACTGATCCTGGTGGATTATGGTTTTCGTTTGCCATCAGCATTAGATAACCGGCCATTAAATTTTCATGAGTTTGAAAGTATGATTGGCCAGACCATTTTTGTAAGTGCTACTCCGGGTGATTTTGAACTGGAGAAAACCGGCGGTATTGTGGTAGAACAGGTGGTAAGGCCAACAGGCTTGCTTGATCCGCCTATAGAGATCCGCCCCTCTGTAAATCAAATAGATGACCTGTTAGATGAAATTGATAAACGAATTACCAAGGGTGACCGGGTATTGGTAACTACTTTAACCAAACGAATGGCAGAAGAAATGGATAAATACCTGCACCGCATCAACATCAAAAGCAAATATATCCACAGCGAAGTAGATGCATTGGAAAGAGTGGAGATATTAAGGGAACTGCGGCTGGGCATAATAGATGTACTGGTGGGAGTGAATTTGCTGAGGGAAGGTTTGGACTTGCCGGAGGTTTCCCTCGTAGCTATTTTAGATGCCGATAAAGAAGGCTTTTTACGTAATGAGAGAAGCCTTACCCAAACTGCCGGCAGGGCAGCCAGGAATGTGGATGGGCTTGTAATTTTTTATGCTGATAAGATGACGGAAAGTATGCAAAAAACAATAGATGAAACCGACCGCCGCAGGGAAAAACAAATCAGTTATAATATTGAGCATGGCATCACCCCCAAAACCATTATCAAAAGCAAGGACCAGATCATGGCCCAGGGGTCTGTACTGGATGTAAAAGGATATGATCCTTCCCGGCCATATTCCATTGCAGCCGATGAAGACATTATAACAGTTGCGGCAGAAGAGCAGGAAGAATACCTGACCATACCAAAGATGGAAAAGAAAATTTCAACCACTAAAAAGGCAATGGAGAAAGCAGCAAAGGACATGGATTTTATGGAAGCGGCGAGGTTAAGAGATGAGATGTTTCGGTTGCAAAAGGAACTGCAGGGAATGAAATAAAATATGGGTAAATTTGATAATCAACTCTTAATATGCCAATAGATTTTTCACTTGACAGGACCCAGTTTGCAGCGATGAACTTTGATGAGGCTGATAAGGCAATTAATGATTTTAGGAAATATTCAGCACAGGAAAGGTTATATATTGCTAACAGGTTGATAGCAATTGCTTATAATTTTCCATTGGGGAATCCTCCGCCAATGGATAAAAATTTTTTTCAAGGTAGAAACATGAAGTATGGGAAATATATTTAACCAGGACTTCAGGGATTTCCTGCAAGCGCTCAACAACAACGATGTAGCGTATTTACTCGTGGGCGGATATGCAGTTATCCTGCATGGGTATTCCAGAACAACAGGCGATATGGATATTTGGGTAGAAAAAACAAAGCATAATTACGGGCGATTGGTAAAAGCTTTTCATGAGTTTAAGATGCCTGTTTTTGATATGACAGAAGAAAATTTTTTGCATCATAAAGAGTGGGATGTTTTCAGATTTGGCAGAAACCCGGTTGCAATAGATATCATGACAAAAATGGGGGGATTGGATTTTAATCAATGTTATAAAGTGGCTCAAGAGTATACTGATGAAGGAGTAATAATAAAACTGGTCCATTATAATGATCTCATAAAAGCAAAGCGGGCTGCCGGCAGGTTTAAGGACCTGGATGATTTAGAAAACCTGCCCTGAAAAATTATTTTTTCTTATCTTTCATATCTAACAAAAAATTACCCCCAATGACCACCATAGCCCTGTACAATCTGAAAGGCGGCGTAGGTAAAACCGCCAGTTGCGTAAACTTTGCCTACTTAGCTGCCGCTGATGGCCACAAAACCTTATTGTGGGATATTGATCCGCAAGGATCGGCTTCTTTTTATTACAAGGCAAAACCTAAAGTCCATCCGGGAATAAAAAAACTCATTACCAAAGATGCTGACTTGGAGAGTGCTATCCTGAGTACCGACTTTGAACTGCTGGAGGTAATACCGGCTGACAGCAGCACCAAAAGCTTCGATATCATGCTGGAGGAAATGAAGGGAAACAAGAACCGCCTGAAAGGCATCATCAAACAGCTGGATAAAGAATACGACTTTTTATTTATTGACTGCCCTCCGGGTTTCAGCGCTTTAAGTGAAAATATTTTTAATGCCGCCGATATCGTACTGATGCCAGTAATACCTACAACGCTTTCTATCAGAACTTATCACATGGTAAAAGATTATTTCAAAGAAAAGGACCTTGACGTTAAAAAGATGATGTGCTTTTTTACCATGGCCGACCTGCGTAAAAACCTGCACAATGAAATAATGGAAGAACTGTATAAAGACAAACGTTTTTTCCAAAACTATATCCCTTACCTGAGTGATGTGGAAAAAATGGGTATCCACAAAGCGCCCATTATGGAGTTTGCCAACAGCAGCTATGCGGCCAAATGCTACAGGGAATTGTGGACTGAGATAAAGGAAGGAGTGCTGTAATAAAAAAGGCAGGCGTTACCGCTTGCCTTTTTTATAAAAACTAATTTATTATTATTTAGGAAGACTAAATTCTCCATTTGTAATTGTTTTGGTATTGGTTCCATTGCCACTATTATCATATACTGTTCCACTGAATGTTCCCTCTATCCTGGTTGCTGTAACAGAAGTTACTATTGTAGTAAAGGTCCCAGACTGTCCTGCGGAGGCACTTCCAAATGCTACAGTGGTTATGGAAGCATCAGGTATGTAGGCAGCAAGGCAGGTATTAGTAATTGAGGTATTGATATACGTACCCGGAGCAACCGTGAAAGTAAGCAAATTGGTCAGCACGAGGCTAAAATTTCCGGTATTCGCGGCTGTTGATTCCGAACCATTTATGGTAATGGTACCAAATATATCAAGTGCGGCAGCCCCCTCATTAAATGTTTTATCTGTACCGTCTATTTTGCAGCGTATATAATCCGTTGCTGGCGATGTGCCCGGTAAAAAGTCTATTGAATAATTGCAGTTATTTGAGCCAAGGCTAATTTGGAATGAGGCAGGTCCGGAATTAACTGGTGTTCCGGTTCCTGTAAGCACAATCACCTGGGCCCCGGCTACCAATGCACCTGCGCCGGAAAATGTACATCCATTCGATGTGGTGGTAAGGGTATAGGTACCTGCTGCTGAAACGGTAACCGGAAGTGAAACAGTATTGGTTGAAGTTAATGCAACACCTTGCTGGTAGGTACCGGCGCTGGTGATACCGGTACAATCAATTGTAGCGGTAAGAACAGGGCCAGCTGGTACTACGGTTATGATAAAGCTGCAGCTGCCGGCTGCTCCATTGGCTACGCTATAAGTAAAATCACCGGCCGCGGTGGGTGTTCCCGCCCCGGTTAGTGTTATTGTTTGGCTGCCGGTAGTTGTAAAACTTCCAGACTTACTAAACGTAACCCCGTTTACAGCTGCCGTACTGATAGCATAAGCACCAATCGTTGTTACAGTCACATCAACTGTTATAGTATTGCTTGCCGAAAGCCCTGTGCCTGCGGTATAGGTGCCGGCTGCAACAAAACCGGTGCATGATGAAGGGGCGCCGCCCAAAGTAAACACAGCAGCATTTGAGCCTGGAATTCCGCCATTTTCAAAACTGTATTCCTTTTCACAAGAAGCGAAAAATAATACAGCAATAAATAATAAAAGGGCAGATGATAATGTCAGTTTCATAATATTTTTTTTAATAGTACACCGGGCTTCCCCTTAAGCAAATATATAAAATTTCGCCACCTAAATATTTGTTAGTACTTTAAGCCATTATTTAATTTAACCTTTTATTGTATGGATAGATCGATTACTTCCTGGTTCAGCCCGTCACTTTTTAAAGAAATGCCTATTGTTACGTATGGTTCCTATGGGTTTTCCTTATTGCTTGTGCCCACAGCCGGAGCAGATTACCTGGAATATGAACGTTTTCAAATGATGGAATATTTAGCCCCCTTCATCGATTCGGGCAAAATGAAAGTTTTTTCAATAGACAGCATCAATAAAGAAAGCTGGCTGAACAATGAAATGGCCGGTGAACATAAAGCCATAAGGCACAATCAATATAATGACTATGTATATAATGAGGTGATTCCATTTATAAAAAATGCTACTTCCTGGAATACCCCCATCATACTTGCCGGAGCATCCTTAGGGGCTTTGCACAGCATGAATTTATTTTTAAAAAGGCCCGACCTTATTAATGGCGTAATTGCCATGAGCGGTGTGTATAATCTGACAGAATATACCAAAGGTTTTTTTGACGACCAGGTATATTTCAACTCTCCCATTCATTACATGCCCAATTTAACTGATCATAATGTGTTGCAGCAAATACGCAGCAGCAACAACATTCATATCCTTACCGGCACAGGAAGTTATGAAGCTCCTGATGCAGCCAGGGAATTTGCCGGTGTGTTATACGACAAAGGCATTAATTACGAACTGAGCGTTTGGGGCGATGAGTGGACTCATGACTGGCCCACTTGGCGGGCAATGTTACCGTTGTTTATTGATACAAGGTTTTAGTTGGTTTCACGCAAAGAAACTACGAATGCAAAGGGAACAAAGCAATTTAGAAGAGAAGACTTTATTTCGTCGTATTCGTTGTGTGAAATCTTACTGCCTTCTTCAGAGAAACCCGTTTGACAACATCTGGAAACATGCTGCTAATATATAATCATAACAGATTAGTTTATTCTTCTTAGCGGAACAACAGCTATATAAAAGTAAGAAAACTTTGTTTCGTTGTATTCTTTGTATTCGTTGTGTGAAATCTTACTTTTACCCCATGCAAAAAAAACTATTTTTATTAGATGCTTATGCCCTTATTTTCAGGGCTTATTATGCGTTGATCAGGAACCCGCGGATCACCAGTATGGGCAGAAATACCAATGCACAGTTTGGCTTTACCAATACCTTAATTGATTTGATCAATAACCAGAAGCCTACCCATATGGCAGTGTGTTTTGATACCCATGCCCCAACAGAACGCCATACCGATTTTGCAGATTACAAAGCCAACCGGCAGGAAACCCCGGAAGATATTTCATTGGCAGTGCCGGATATCAAAAGAATCATTGAAGCCCTTAACATACCGGTGGTAGCCATTGATGGTTACGAAGCGGATGATGTGATTGGCGCCCTGGCAAAACAGGCGGAGCTGGCAGGTTATGAAGTTTTTATGGTTACCCCGGATAAAGATTACGGGCAATTGGTTTCTGAAAATATTAAAATATACAAACCACCTTACCAGGGCGGAAACATTGAAATAATGGGGCCAAAAGAAGTGTGTGAAAAATGGGGTATAAAAACGGTAAGCCAGGTGATTGATATTTTAGGATTGATGGGAGATGCGGTAGACAATATACCCGGCATAAAAGGTGTGGGAGAAAAAACTGCCGCTAAACTGCTGGCTGAATATGAAACCCTGGAAAATATTTTAGCCAATGCAGACAACATCAAAGGCTCTATAGGAGAAAAAATAAGAAGCGGTAAAGATGTGTCTATTATGAGTAAAAAATTAGCCACGATTATTACCAACATACCTGCAGCAGTATTTCATGAGGAAGACTTCAGGATTAAGGATATGAACAAAGAAGCCTTGAAAGAAGTGTTTGCAGAACTGGAGTTCAGGGCCTTAGCTAAACGACTGCTGGGTGAAGAAGCCGGTGCTCCTGCAGATGAGTGGAGGCCAAAGACTGAAGATGGCCAACCAGCCACCGGCAACCAAAGGCCAAAACTAAAAACAGACACCAATCAACTGGATTTATTTGGAAATGGAGTTATAACGGCAACGGATGTGCCAAACCAATCATCAATTGAAAACCCCGATGGTACTGAAGAGGAAAACTTCCTGGTGCCTGATAAAAATATCCACAACACGCCCCATAATTATATTTTACTAAATGATGAAACAGCCATCCAGCAATTCATTAGTACCCTGATCAAAGAAAAGGAAATTTGCTTTGACACAGAAACTACCGGCCTTGATGCCAATGAAGCAGAATTAGTAGGATTAAGCTTTTCAACAAAAGCCGGTGAAGCCTATTATGTTCCCTGCCCTGCAGGCAAAGAAGCCTGCATCCTGGTATTGAAAAAATTTCAATCCTTATTTGATGACGAAACAAAAGTGTGGGTGGGGCAAAACCTGAAATACGATATGCTGATGCTGAAATGGTATGGCTTTGAACTGAAGGGAGATATTTTTGACACCATGCTTGCGCATTATGTAATAGAGCCGGAGGGTAAAAGAAGCATGGACATGATGAGTGCAAAATACCTGGGTTACCAGCCGGTATCTATTACCGAGCTGATAGGAAAAAAAGGAAAAGGCCAGGGCAACATGAGGGATGTGGAAATAGAAAAAATAAAAGAATATGCGGCAGAAGATGCAGATATTACCCTGCAGCTTAAACATGTTTTTTTACCACAACTAAAAACCAAATCCGTAGAAAAGGTTTTTTATGAAGTGGAAAACCCATTGGTGAAAGTGCTAACGGATATGGAGTTTGAGGGCATCCGGATTGATGAATCATTTTTAAATGAATACAGTAAACTGTTAGAAACAGACGCAAAGAGAAGTGAAGAACTGGTGTATGAACAGGCGGGTGTACGTTTTAACCTGGCAAGCCCCAAACAGTTGGGAGAAGTGTTATTTGACAAATTAAACTTAGATCCCAAAGCAAAAAAAACAAAAACAGGGCAATATGCCACAGGTGAAGATGTGCTGGCAAAGCTGGCAGTAAATAATAAAGTATGCGATGATATTTTAGCCTTTCGTGAATTGACCAAACTAAAAAATACCTATGTAGATGCCCTGCCTGAAATGATCAATAAAAAAACAGGCCGGGTACATACTTCTTACGCACAGGCGGTGGCTGTTACCGGAAGGCTCAGTAGTATTAACCCAAACCTTCAGAATATTCCGGTACGTACTGAACGTGGCCGTGAAATACGAAAAGCATTTATACCCCGTAATGATCAGTATGTATTGCTTTCAGCGGATTACTCTCAGATTGAATTGCGCATTGTAGCCGCCATCAGCGGCGATGCCAATATGTGTGAAGCATTCAAAACGGGAAAAGATATCCATACTGCCACAGCAGCCAAAGTATTCAATGTGGAGGAATCTGCCGTAACAAAAGAAATGCGGTACAGGGCCAAGAGTGTAAATTTTGGTATTATCTATGGGCAAGGGGCATTTGGTCTTGCAGAAAATTTAGGCATAAGCAGAACAGAAGCAAAGGAAATTATTGATAACTATAAAAAACAGTTTCCCAATATTCAAAAGTATATGGATGATACCATCAACTTTGCCAAAGAACATGGTTATGTAGAAACACTGATGGGCCGCAAACGCTGGTTAAAAGATATTAACTCTGCTAATTTTACTGTTCGTGGTTTTGCAGAACGCAATGCCATTAACTCACCCATCCAGGGTAGTGCAGCCGATATGATAAAGCTCGCCATGATAAAAATTCATGCAGCATTTAAACAACAGCAATTCAAATCAAAAATGCTGCTGCAGGTGCATGATGAACTGGTGTTTGATGCACATAAGGATGAGCTTGACATCATCAAACCTGTGATATTACAATGTATGCAAACGGCACTGGCATTACCAAATGATGTGCCTACGGATGCTGAAGTGGGTACCGGCGAAAATTGGCTGGCTGCGCATTAAATAACCTTTTTTACCTGTTACCTTTACCAAATGCAGCCCTTACTTATTTATTGCTATGATGCTTACTGCGGCTGGTGTTATGGCTTTAGCCCGGTGATGAAACAAATAGCGGAAACATTTAAAACTGAACTGGCCGTTGAAGTATTCAGCGGCGGCATGATGGTGGAAGATACTGTGGCACCGATCGAAAAAATTGCGCCGTACATACAGGCTGCCTACAAGAGAGTGGAAGAACTTAGCGGGATAAAGTTTGGCGATGATTTTTTGTGGCATATCAATCATCCGGAACTAAGCGACTGGGTGATGAATTCTGAAAAACCGGCAATAGCTTTGTGCATTTTTAAAGAATATTATCCTGAAAGGCAAATGGAATTTGCATCTGATCTTCAGTACGCATTGAATTATGAAGGCAGGGACCTTGATGATGATGAAGCCTACCGGCACCTGCTGGAAAAATACAGCATACAGCCTGAAGCTTTTTACATTAAGCTGAAAAGCGATGCATACAAAGAAATGGCTTATTATGAATTTGCCTTGTGCAAACAATTGCAGGTGGATGCCTTTCCTGCAGTGCTGATGCAGACAGGCGAATCAAAATTTCATCTGCTGGCTAAGGGCTATACCCCCTATATTGAATTAGCAGAACGCATAACAATGGTGCTCAAAGAAATTACAGGCTGAGGTTTACCAGTAATTTTATTTTTCCCTGCTGGTTTTCAACATCGTTTCATACCTGTCAATCCATTCCTGCAGCGGTACCTTTGCCGTCAATTCCCCAACCAGTTGGTAGGGAATATTTTCGGGCTTTTTAAACCGGACACAACTTTTGCCCATATCCAGTTTGGTGGGAACAGCTTTAGCATATTCAGCGGCAAACCAACTGTGTAATTTTGGATCTCCATACACCCCCATGTGATACAGGGCAATAAAATTTTTTTGTGATGCAATACACATAAAAGGCAATGGTTGTTTGGGGTCGCAATGATACCCGCCGGGATATATACTATGCGGTACCACATAACCGATCATACCATAGTTCATTTCTTCCTTAAAGCCCGCTGGCAAATTTTTCAATATTACTTCCCGGAGTTTTTTCATTGGCGCCTGCCTGTCTGCAGGCAGCTCTTTTAAATAGGCTTCAACGGTGGCTGCTTTTGATTGCATGGTTGTAGTTTTTGAAAGTTGAATCAGGTATTGGACACCGAATGCAGCCCAATCCTGTTGCCTTCAGTATCAAGGATCACCGCCATATAGCCTGTGTCCGGGGTAATTTCTGTTTTAGCCACAATAATCCTGCCACCTGCAGCTACTACTTTACTTAAAATATCCTGTACATCCGGATTGGCATTTAAGTAAATCAATGGTCCATCGGTTGCTGAAGGTTTGTGAAATCCGCCACTGTCAACCACGGCACCGCCTACCCCATTTTGTATATCTGTAATCGGAAACATCCGCATTTTAATATTGGGCAGGTCCATCGGTATTAATATGGCACTGAAAATCGTTTCATAAAACCGGGTTGCCCTCGATAAATCATTTGCCGGAATTTCAAACCAGCTGATGGCGTTGTTCATACTGTTTACAGTTTATTTATTGAATTCTTTTACCCCTAAGATATTCTTTTGTACATCTTTATTGGCCGAACTCCTATAATTAAATAATTCACCAGAGCAATGAAATTACAAATTACTGCTTTACATACAATTTTTCATTGCAGGCATCCGGCTTAACTTTATTTTTCCATTCACTCATACCATACTCCATATTGGTAACCCTTGTAAAGCCGTTTTGCATCAGCATATAACTCGCCATAGGGCTTCGATGGCTATGGCTGTAGTACACAATTATTTCTTTGTCCTTATAATTTTTTAACTCCTTCATTCTTGCAGGCAACTCGGGTATGGGTATGTTGATGGCTCCTGCAAGCCTTCCAAATTTATCCGGCGCTTTGCCTTCAAATTCCTCTTTTGTTCTCACATCCAGCAACACTACTTTATCCCTTTGCATATCACTAATAAAACTACAAATCGCATCCGGCTCAATACTGCCAAAACGTATGCTTGCTTTTTGTACAAGTTGCATATTGCAATGACTGCACATGCCGGGTTTGCTGTAAACAATACTGTCGCAGCCATAGCCACAAGGAAGGCATGCATAAAGGGTATCTTTACCGGCGAAGGATAATTGGTTTGCAGGCTCCACTTGCTTTTTCGTAAGCACAAAGCAAAAGGGCCGAAAAAATGATAATGACCAGTATTTTATTCATATCTTAAAAATAGTTTTTTGCTTTTGTAATAAGCTAATAATTGAAGCAAGCATTGATCAGGTAAAGGGAATAGGTTATTTGGTTACCTTAATTTACATTTAACTTTTTAAGCAATTATTTTTTCTTTTTTCTCCTGTATTCGAGATCATATTCTGTGGTCCATGTTGCACTCTTATCTTTTGAAATTTCACCCCATTGCCTTACTTTATCTTTCCCCAGGTTAAAAAAAGTTAACCGTCTTACCGCCATGGTATCTTTTGAAAATTGAAAAGGGCTGGTAGTTAGGATTATTTTTTCATTTTCATATTTTCCACTTAGGTATTCATTACTGCCTCCTGCATTATCTACCCAGGTTTGCTGCCATTGCCCGGTGGCGGTATTGAAAGTATTAAAACTTTTACCTGCATAACGTAAGCCCTGCTGTACTGAAGCGCTTGTCCATTCTTCCAGTATAATACAACTGTCAAGAATCAAACTTATTTTGCTGTCGCCGGCTTTAACGCCTGTTGGCCCAAATGCTTCCCATTCGCCAATCCAAAAATCAAACTGGCGATATACAGAGTTGCCGCAGGGAAGCTGTTGTGTTTTGCAAAAAAGTGGTGTGATAAGCAGTATAAAGATGATCTTTTTCATACAATCAGCGTTCTAAAGATAAGGTGAATAATGGCTATGTCAAATTGTTAGCTCAGGCAAAATACGGCTTTCAAATAATTAGGGCGATTGAAATGGATGAGTGGCGGTTCAGCACCTGCCAATTTTCTGAAAAAATTTTTTTTTTGCCGGGTTATGTAAAATTTTATTTGTTGTCATCCTGCTTCAAACTCAATTGTATGAAGCAGGCCATTTTTAAAGATCCCCGTTATTTTCAAATTATTTTTCAATGTATCTTTTTAGGCTATGGTATTGTTTTCCTGCATTGGAATGCTGACTGGTGGCAGTACACCACATATTTTGGTGTAAGTATAGTTACACAATTTCTTTGTGAACTGCTGCTGCCTAAAAAGGGGGCCAAGTCTATTCCATTGGAACAACGTTTCAAATCTGGCTTTCCATCCCTGCTTATTTCCTCTCTTGGCCTGAGCCTGTTGTTAAAAACAAATTACTGGTATATCGGTGCACTGGCTGCAGGGATTTCTATTATATCAAAATATATTATTTGTTACAAAGGCAAACACCTTTTTAATCCCAGCGCATTAGGCATTGTGACAACTATCCTGTTTACGGGTAAAGCCTGGTTCAGTCCCGGGCAGTGGGGCGGAAATGCCGTAATATTCTTTGGGGTATTGTGCCTTGGTATTATAGTGGTAACCCGTGTTCAAAAATTGGAGGTTAGCCTTGCTTTTCTATTCACTTATGGCGTATTGTTATTTACCCGGCAGGTATTTTACCTGCAATGGCCTGTTGATTTTTTTGTTCAATCCATCAGCACGGGCAGCCTGTTATTGTTTTCCTTTTTTATGATAACAGACCCCAAAACCACACCCAACCATGCTGCAGCAAGAGTGATCTGGGCTATCACGGTAGCGGGGCTTTCGTTTTACCTGGCCACATTTGAATTCATGAATGGTACGCCGGTATGGGTGCTGGTATTTTCACAACCCTTGGTTCCATTGCTGGATAAAATATTCAAAGGAAAAGTTTTTGAGTGGTGGCACCCGCTAAACTCCCCAGGGGAAAGGGATAAGTTAATAGTAAACGTATTAGAAGCTTCGACAGTATAGCTAAGTGGCCTTTCTTTAAATATTCAATAAAATCAATTGCAGGCTGGTTGTTCAATTGTTGATAAAAGAACAAATAAAAATGTTTAAAAAACAATATTTAGTGGGGCGGAGAGGCAACGTCACTTCTGCCCGAAAGCATTGGGGAGCGCAGGCATGCCTGTTTCCCGGGAAAGTGACGAGGGAATGGCATGAGCCTCCATGACGATGGAAATAAAGCCCAATAAAAGTAAAAAGTGATTCCGAAAGCAATAGGAATGTAATGTAAAGAAACCGGACAATGAACCTTATCCCTCTCCCCAAAAAACAGGGGCAGGCAAAAAATAAAATCAATTTAATAACCAACGTTTCAGCACCTGGAACAAAAAACTAAACAGTATGAAAAGTAAACTTATCATTATCGCAGCCATTATAATGGCATCACCAATGCTCTATTCTTTTTGCGGCTTTTATGTTAGTAAGGCCGATGCTACTTTAAAAAACAAAATCAGCCAGGTTATTTTAGTAAGGGATGGCAAACGCAATGTGATCACCATGTACAATGATTTTAAAGGCGATACCAAAGACTTTGCTATGGTGGTACCGGTACCCGTTATTCTGCAAAAGAGTGATGTAAAAGTGGTTGACCAGTCATTGTTTCAGCGGTTAAATGATTACAGTGCGCCAAGACTGGTGGAGTACTGGGACCAAAATCCCTGCGACAATGCTTACCGGCAGGATGAAAGAATGATGGATTCTAATGAATCTTTAAATAAAGCCGCAGCGATGGGTTATAGCAGTGCCAGGGAAAAGGATCTTGGGGTAAAAATAGAGGCTCAATATTTAGTGGGCGAATACGACATCTTAATTTTAAGCGCCAAAGAAAGCGGAGGATTGAAAGAATGGTTAACAGGAAATGGCTATAAAATTCCCAAAGGCGCCGAAGAAGTGCTTGACCCCTATATTAAGAGCAACCTCAAGTTTTTTGTGGTGAAAGTAAATGAACAGGAGAAGAAAAAATTGCAGAACAATTTTTTACGGCCAATCCAGATCAGTTTTAACTCACCCAAATTCATGTTACCCATCCGCCTGGGTATGGCTAATGCCGACGGCGACCAGGATCTGATCGTATATGCCTTTACCCGGAAAGGAAGGATTGAATGCACCAATTACAGGAACGTCAATATTCCTACCGGCAACAAAGTGCCGTTATTTGTACAGAAAAATTTTGGTAGTTTTTACAATAACCTCTTTACCAACCAATGGAAAAAAGAGGAAGAGGGCGTATCCTTTTTGGAATATGCCTGGGATGTAAGCCCGCAAAATTTTTACCACTGCGACCCCTGCATTGCCACGGCACCTTCGAAGCAGGACCTGGTTCAGTCTGGTGTGTGGTGGCTTAATAAGGACTGGAGCGATTACAGTGATGTAAACGATGATAACGACCAGGAGGATGGCAGTAAAAATGTACATTTCACCCGTCTGCATTTTCGCTACAACCGAAACCGGTTTGCACAGGACCTCCTGTTCCAGGTAACGCCGAATACAGAAACTTTCCAGGCCAGGTATGTTATCACGCATCCTGCCACGGGCAACTTTACCTGCGCAGCCGGTAAAAAATATTTACAGGATTTAAAGAAGAGAAGAAAAGCAGAACTGGAGGAACTAACTGCCCTTACCGGGAAAAATATCGACAGTTGGCAGGAAGAGGCCAATGCAAAAAATGATGAAGAAGAGGTGGCCGAAGCACAATACGCCAGCTTGTTGCCGCAGGTAAAGCATGATCAGGAAAAAGACAATCATTCTATTAATGGCTTGTTGTGGATGAGCCTTGCTTTGGCAGGTAGTGCCGGCTTCATGCGCTGGAAGGGATTAATATAATTTCGCCGGGGCAGCCGGCATTTGGTTTAATAGACACCTTGCGTGGTGGCTGTATTTGCCTTTAAGATTTCTTATGGTGCTTTTGCAGATCTGCTTTTAACCTATCTCTTTAATACAAAAAGCCTCAACATTACTGTTGAGGCTTTTGTGGTGTGGGCCGGGATTGAACCGGCGACACAAGGATTTTCAGTCCTTTGCTCTACCAACTGAGCTACCGCACCATCATCACACTTTTGGTGCAACAATTCCCTTTCGGGGCAGCAAAAATAGGAGTTTTGATTTAAAAATCAGCAAACAAACCCATCAAATTATTTCAGTGAAGCAATGTCTATTACAAAACGATACTTTACATCCGATTTGATCATTCTTTCATAGGCCTCATTAATATAGTCTGCCTTGATCACTTCCACATCTGAAACAATATTGTGTTCGGCACAATAGTCCAGCATTTCCTGTGTTTCTTTTATGCCTCCAATTAACGAACCCGCAAGCGAACGGCGTTTCATGATCAGGCTGAAAGCATGCACTGCCGAAGGGCTGTTAGGAACGCCTACCACCACCATAGTGCCATTGAGCGTTAATAAATTCAGGTATTGGTTATAATCGTGTTCTGCTGAAATGGTACTCAAAATAAAATCAAATGTACCAGCCAGGCTTTTCATGGTTGCCTCATCCTTACTTACTGCAAAGTGATGTGCTCCCAATGCCAGGGCATCATTATGTTTTGATTTGGAGGTGCTGATCACGGTTACCTCTGCACCAAAGGAGGCAGCAAATTTTACCCCCATGTGTCCCAGGCCGCCAAGGCCCACTATGGCTACTTTATGGCCTTTGCCAATATTCCAGTGGCGCAGTGGCGACCAGGTGGTGATACCGGCGCAAAGCAAGGGAGCCACGCCTTCAATGGGCAAACTGTCGGCAACATGAAGGGTATATTTTTCATCCACCACTATTTGAGTGCTGTAACCGCCATAAGTTGGATTGCCTTCTTTATCTCTTCCATTGTAGGTAGGCACCATAGCAACGTCACAATATTGTTCTTCATTGGCGAGGCAACTTGGGCAAGTGCGGCAACTGTCAACAAAGCAGCCAGCGCCTGCCAATTCTCCTACTTTAAAATTCTTTACCTGGTCACCAACACTAATAATTCGGCCAACAATTTCATGGCCGGGAACCATCGGGAAAATAGAACCTCCCCATTCGTTGCGGGCCTGGTGAATATCGGAGTGACATACACCACAATACAAAATATCTATTTGTATATCATGGGGTCCCACCTCCCTTCTTTCAAAATTAAACGGGGTTAACGGGCTGCTTTCATTTTGGGCGGCATAAGCGTTTACTGTTGTCATTGGTATAATTTTTTATTTAATTTATAATACAATTTATTGCAGGGTTTTGTTTTTCAATACCATTATTTTGTTCTGTGCTCGCTACTCAATAAGAAAAAGTCCTTCCGAAAATGAAGGGCTGCTATTAATGTAAATGGTATTTAGTTGCCGTACACACTCAAAAACTTAATCCGCATAATTTTTAGTTGTTCCCAGGTAAAGCTGCTGTCTGCAAGCTCTTCCTGGGCAATCTGGAGGCTGCTGGTTTCGCAGGATTTAAAGTAATCAATAATTTCTTCCTGCTCATATTCATCCACGAGTTCATCAATGGCATAGTCCAGGTTCAGTTTGGTGCCACTGGCAACAATGGTTTCCATCTCTTCCAGTAACTCGTTTATTTTAAGGTCTTTTGTTTTGGCGATTGTTTCCAACGGAATTTTTTTATCAACATTCTGAATAATGAAAATCTTATTATTGTTCCTGTTTACCACCCCCTTCATGATAAAATCATCCGGCCGCTCAATACTGTTTTCTTCCACATACCGGGCAACAAGGTCTACAAATTTTTTACCATACCGCATGGCCTTTCCTTTACTTACTCCCTGGCATTTTTCCAATTCCTGAATGGTGGTGGGATACAGGGTGGCCATATCTTCCATACTGGTTTCTAAAAAAATAACAAAGGGAGGAAGGTTATTTTCTTTAGCAACTTTTTTCCGGAGGTCTTTCAGCATCTCCATCAGCTTTTCGTCGGTAGCACCGGTAGGCGCATTCCCTGCACCTGATTCTTCATCATCAGCATCCGCCCCTTCAAATAAGTTGTTCAGTACTATTTTAAAGGAGACCGGCTTTTTTAAAAAAGCGTCTCCCTTTTTAGTAAATTTCAATACGCCGTATTCTTCAATATCTTTTTTTATGAACCCTTCCAGGATCATTTGCCTCATAAGTGAATTCCAGAAATGCTCATCCTGTTCTTTACCGATGCCAAAAAAATCCCTTTCATCATGACGGAACATTTTTACCTGTGTGTTGGCTTTGCCCCGCAGGATATGCATCAGGTAATCCATCGTAAACTGCTCGTCTAATCCTTTTATTATGGTCAGTGCCTGTTGTGTTTCTTTTTTGGCTTCAATCAATTCTTTAGGGCTGTTGCAGTTGTCGCACATCTTGGTGCATTGTTTGGTATCGTATTCTTCGCCAAAATAATTCAGTAAAATTTTTCTTCGGCATACGGCTCCTTCGGCATAGGACACCATTTCGTTTATCAACTGTGCCCCCACTTCCCTTTCACTTAAAGGTTTATCCCTCATCAGGTGTTCCAGCTTGGCTACATCTTTGTGAGAATAATACAAAAGGCATTTTCCCTCCATGCCGTCCCTGCCAGCCCTGCCGGTTTCCTGGTAATAATTTTCTATTGATTTTGGAATATTGAAATGAATTACAAAACGCACGTCGGGCTTATCTATACCCATACCAAATGCAATGGTGGCCACTATTACCTGTACATCTTCATTAAGGAAGAGATCCTGCCGCTCTGCCCTTAATTTACTTTCCAGTCCTGCATGGTAGGCCACCGCTTTGATGCCGTTTGCCATCAGCATTTCTGCCAGCTCTTCGGTTGTTTTCCTGTTAAGGGTATAGATGATACCGCTCTTCCCTTTGTTCTGGCTTACAAAACGTACGATACTCTTTACTGTTTGTTCCTT
Organism: Chitinophagaceae bacterium; assembly: GCA_043787935.1. Taxonomy (GTDB): domain Bacteria; phylum Bacteroidota; class Bacteroidia; order Chitinophagales; family Chitinophagaceae; genus Ferruginibacter. The sequence continues at coordinate 28,157 of JAYVUL010000373.1, forward strand.
CTGTATTTTGGGTAAAATTTCGTAATACAGGTTGGGCCTGTTAAATGAAGAAATAAATATTTTGGGGTTGCGTAACCCGAGATTACGTAAAATGTCGCTTTGTACTTTTGGGGTAGCCGTGGCTGTTAAGGCAATCATGGGTGCGTCTGGCTTTATCATTTCCATCATCTCCCTGAGGCGGCGGTATTCCGGCCTGAAGTCGTGGCCCCATTCTGAAATACAGTGGGCCTCATCCACAGCAAAAAAAGAAACCTTCAGGTCTTTGAAAAATTCAATATTTTCCTCTTTGGTCAGTGTTTCGGGAGCTACATAAAGCATTTTAGTTTTGCCGGAAGTAAGGTCATCTTTTACAATCTTCTGCTGTCCCTTGTTTAAAGTACTGTTTAAAAAGTGGGCCACATCATCCTGGCTGCTGTAACTCCTTACCAGGTCTACCTGGTTTTTCATCAGGGCAATCAATGGGGATACAATAATGGCACAGCCTTCACTGATCATTGCCGGCAACTGGTAGCATAAACTTTTGCCGCCACCAGTTGGCATGATCACAAAAGTATCGTTGCCTGCCAACAGGTTTTTTATAATATCTTCCTGTGGATCTTTAAAGCCATCAAATCCAAAATAACTTTGCAGTTGCGTAGTGAGGTTCTGGTTTTTCTTTTCGTTAATAGCTTTTACAGCTGTTGTCTTAACCGGTTTTGCTTTTGTGTCTTTTTCAACACCAGTCTTCTTTTTTTCTTTTACGGTAGCCATGGCTTTCATTTCCTTCTCTGAATATTAAAAATAATATTGTTGATAAATTGGATTGCAGGGATAATAGCACTTACCTGTTTTACCATTTGCACATCAGGTAAAGATACTTCAATGTGCCGGCAAATGCGTTATTACCATTGGTATAACTTTGTTTAAGTTAAGCATTTTTTTACAAACATGAAATTGTTTTATGGCAACAGGCAAACTCTTTGTGTTATGAACGATTTAAAGTAGGTTTGCCACTAATACATAGGTAATCAACAACGCCAGTGTTTGCTTTCTGTGTAAGTTGCCGGTGTACAGTAAAGAGGAAAAATAATATACCAGTCAAGGAGGATTGGATTTTTTGCCAGCCGTTTAGGGATAAAGGCATATTAAAAATTGTATGAGGAGTATGAATAAAAATAATTATGTAGCCATCATGGCAGGTGGCATTGGCAGCAGGTTTTGGCCAATGAGCCGTACCGATTTCCCAAAGCAGTTTTTAGATATTTTAAATACCGGGCGTACATTGATACAATCTACGTTTGACCGGTTTACCTTATTTATTCCACCCGAAAATATTTATGTAGTAACTTCTATGCAATATAAAGATATTGTAGCGGAACAGTTACCCGAATTGAATGAAGGTAATATCTTATGTGAGCCATCCCGCAAAAATACTGCCCCTTGTATTGCCTATATTTCTTACAAACTAAGGCAGCTTAATCCTGATGCCAACCTGGTCTGTGCTCCTGCTGACCATATCATTTTGCAGGCCGAAGCATTTAAAGAAGTATGCCTCAATGCCCTGGATTTTACATCACATATCAAAGGCCTTGTAACGCTTGGCATAAAACCTACCTACCCCAATACCGGGTATGGATATATACAATACGAACAACAGGCGGTAAGCGATAATGTGTTCAAAGTAAAAACCTTTACTGAAAAACCTGACCGGGAATTGGCAGAAACCTTTTTATCAAGCGGCGATTTTTTATGGAACGCAGGGATATTTGTATGGCAGGTAAAAAATATCATCAATGCCTTTGAGAAATTTTTACCTGAAATGCATGATGTGTTTGACACAGAAAAAAACTACTTCAATACTTCTGCTGAGGAAGAGGCCATTGAAAGGATATATCCTCAATGTGTAAACATTTCCATTGATTATGGCGTAATGGAAAAAGCGGATAATGTATATATCATACCATCATCATTTGGCTGGAGCGACCTGGGAACCTGGGCAAGTGCTTACGAAAACCTGGAGAAAGATTATCTCGAAAATGCAGTTGCCGGCAGCAATGTTATCGTAATTGACGCCACCAAAAATATGATTCATGCTGATAATAATAAACTGGTTTTATTGCAGGGCCTGGATGATTTTATCGTAGTTGATACAAAAGATGTGCTGCTGATCTGCAAAAAAGACAAGGAACAAGAGATCAAAGAATACGTGGCAGAAGTTAAAAGAAACAAAGGGGATAAATACCTTTAACCCTCTCCGGACCGGAGCACCAGCTTACCAACCAGGCAAGGGCAAGGAAAGTAAATATTGAATTTTTTAAGTGAAATAATCATTCCCTGACCTATTCATTATACTAAAATATTGGAAATGATCGTTATACATTTACCCTTATAAAGCATACCAAATCTTTGTAGAACCAACATGTATGAAAATAATTCGCAGGGGCTGCTATTTTATTCTGTCGCCCTTTATTATGATTGCTGCTGTTGTATTATTTATTCTCGATAACATGAATGTGAACGTAGCTGAGGTGGCTTCCTACATTCTGAAGGAATCAAAAAAGATATAGCACATTTACCTTCCGCAGCCTGCTTTGTTCAACAAATAATACTATTTACCCATGCTATTCGTTATAGCGGGTATAAATACTATGGCAACTTTTTTATGTAAGGCTTTTAAACGAATGATTCTTCAAAAATCACTGCTGGTTATTACAGCTACCCTGCTTTTTTTGCCCAACCTGTTTAATATAGATATCAATCCTTCACTGCCTTATGACCAAAAAGAAAAATTTAACCCCCGGCTGTCTTATATCAACAGCATTCAAAAATTAGAATCCCATCTGGATAGTATTGCTGCCGGAAAAAAAATAGGTGCTGCAGATTTCGGGTATATGGAGATTTTAGAAAGCATTGTTGAAAACCGTTTTTATCATGGGTTTTCTCATTTTACATTAAATGAAAACTGGATAGCTGCAGTATCAGGCCGGTACATCAAAGAAGATTATGCATGTAAAGTGCAGCCAGAAAAAATTATGGAGCAGAGTAATGCCGCGTGTTCCCAGCAGGCACTGGTGATGATGGCTGTGTTGAGAGATAAAAAGATCCCTTACCGGAGGGTAGGCTTTCCGCATCATTATGCAATGGAAGTTCTAAATGGCAATAACTGGTATTTTTTGGATGCCAATATGGAGCCCCGGATAACGAAAGATCAACGGATGATGAAAAGCTGGAACCATCAAAATGACAGCCTGAAAAAATACTATGATACCAAACGCTTTAGCGACCTGGATTACAAATTCGGTACCGGCTTAACCACAACGACGGGGATAATCAATGAAGTACCTGCAAGGAATGCCCGGATTTTTCAATTTGCTGCAGGGATAGGGTCAAAGATTCTGTGGTGCTTCCCTTTATTACTCCTCTTTTACCGCCCTGGCTTTTCATTAAGACGGCCGTTTATTCCCTTTCATCTTAAAAGAAAAAAACCTTCCTATACATTATCTGTATAATGGCTGCGGCCTTTTAATTATATTACAGTTTGTAAGTGCAGCAAATAATTTCTTTCAGTAAACATAACTTTTTTGAAGCCAGTCATTCACAGTAAGCTGCCCCATGTTGGCACTACTATTTTTACCACCATGAGCCATTTGGCGGCGGAGTATAATGCCGTTAATCTTGGGCAGGGATTTCCCGATTTTATGATGAGTGACGAGTTGATAGGATTGGTAAATGCTTCGATGAAACAGGGCAATAACCAGTATAGCCACATGAGCGGGCTTCCTCTGTTACGGGAACGAATAGCCCAAAAAGTGAAGGACCTTTACTGCACTATCATTGATCCGGAAACAACAATTACCATTACGCCCGGCGGCACCTACGCCATCTATACGGCATTAACTGCAGTACTGCAGCCGGGAGATGAAGTAATCGTTTTTGAACCAGCCTTCGACAGCTACCTGCCAAATATTGAAATTAACGGCGGTATACCGGTATTAATCCCGCTCAGGTTTCCCGGTTATTCAATTGACTGGGATGTAGTGCGGCAAAAAATTTCGCCCAAAACAAAAGTCATTATGCTGAATACGCCGCATAACCCTACCGGCAGTGTATTGAACAAAAATGACATAGAACAATTGCGTAACCTGGTAAAAGATACCGGCATTTTTATACTGAGTGATGAAGTATATGAACACCTCATATTTGATGGCCTTTTACATGAAAGCATTTTAAGATATCCTGATTTGCTGGAAAGAAGCTTTGTTTGTTTTTCTTTTGGAAAAACGTATCACTGCACCGGCTGGAAGCTGGGTTACTGTATTGCGCCGCCTGCCCTGATGAAAGAGTACAGGAAAGTACACCAGTTTAATTGTTTTAGTTGCAACAGCCCCATACAGGTTGCTTTGGCTGAGTTTATCCAACAGAAAGAACAATACCTCGATCTTG
>JAYVUL010000374.1:0-20793 GCA_043787935.1 Chitinophagaceae bacterium
TGGCGTCTGTAACAGTATAAGTATAGGTGCCGGCACTTACGTTGCTGAATGTACCCGTGCCGGTGTAGGGCGAGGTGCCCCCCATTGCGGTAACCGTTACAGAAGTGGTTCCACCAAAAACAGTAATAGTGCCTGCAGTGGCAGTGGCAGCAAGGGCTGCGGAGGGTTGTGTAACCGTTATAGAAACGGTATTGGTTGCACCATTGGCATCGATTGCAGTATAACTGTAAGTACCTGCACTAACAATAAAAGTCCCTGTTCCGGTATATGGCAATACTCCGCCGGTAGCCGTAACTGTTACAGTTGTCGTTCCACCAAAACAGGCAATTGCAGCCGCAGTGGCACTCGCTTTTAATGCTAAAGGCTGGGTAATGGTAATGGTAGTACTGGATGTGCATCCGTTTGCATCAGTTACGGTATAGGTGTAGGTACCTGCAATCACATTTAAGAAAGAACCAGTTCCGGTATAGGGAGCAGTTCCCCCTGTTGCAGTTAAGGTTACGGTGGTGCTTCCCCCATTGATGCCGATGGTGCCTGCTGTTGCAGTAGCTTTTAACGCCACAGAAGGTTGTGTTACCGTAATAGAAACAGTATTGGTTGCACCATTGGCATCCCTTACCGTGTAATTATAACTCCCGGCAATTACTGTAAAGCTGCCTGTCCCTGTATATGGCAATGCCCCGCCGGTGGCAGTTACCGTTACAACGGTTGTTCCTCCAAAACAGGCAATTGAGGAGGCGGAGGCACTCGCTTTTAATGCTAAGGGCTGGGTAATGGTAAGGGTTGTGCTGGAGGAGCACCCCTTTGCATCAGTTACGGTATAGGTGTAGGTGCCTGCAATGACATTTGAGAAAGAACCAGTTCCGGTATAGGGAGCAGTTCCCCCTGTTGCAGTTACGGTTACGGTGGTGGTTCCCCCATTGACACTGATGGTACCTGCTGTTGCAGTAGCTTTTAGTGCCGCTGAAGGCTGTGAAACTGTAATAGTGGAGGTAGTGGTGGCACCGGTTAAATCCTTCACGGTATAAGTAAACGTTCCTGCCGTTGTACTAAAAGTTCCGGTTCCGGTATAAGGTGGTATTCCTCCGGTTGCTGTAACGGTAACAGAAGCGGTTCCTCCAAAACAGCTTATCGCAGTTGCTGAAGTTTGTGCTGCAAGTGCCTGCCTTAATACGGAAGTATCCTTTACCAATATCTTTGAAGTAAATGGCAATAAAGAAAGGGTACCGGGATAATAGGCAGCATCCACACCAATATAATTAGCCCCCAGGGCTATTGTTTTTGTGATAGCGGTTGGGTTATATTCAAAACGCAGGTAGTCATCTATGTTATATGCTGTGCCATCGGCTTCATAAATTTCAATATTGTCAATATAGGTAGTGCCGGAATTTTGTTCTATCTCAATAACAAAACTTGCTGCTGCATCTGTTGTTGGTGCTGAAAATAAAAATTCATGTTCCTTTCGGCCAATGCCAAATGTTTTGGTCTGAACAGGTACCAAATTTGAATAGGGTGAAGCTGTTTTTCTTAAAAATGCGTTTACTATTCCATAAGGAGTAGTGCCCAGGGTTGTAAAACGGATTATATAATTTTTGGAGGCACTAACTGCGCCAATGGCAGAATATATTGTTCCAAGCTTATTGGCCACCGGGTTTGAAAAATCCATCCGCAAAGAGCCTTTCCCTGTAATTTTTGTTGTACTATCCCATGAAGCAGTTACGTTTGACCCAAATAAAATAAGGCCGCTGATATTGCTTGTAAATGAGCCATTGGAAAACAAATTAGAACCGGAGGTGCTTCTGAGCGAGTATTGAGGCGGATCACGGAAAGGGCAATTCCCATTTGAATCATTTGTAGAAAATGCCTTCCAGCCTTCCATTGATTGTCTTGAAACAGCGATCCCGGCTCCCCCCGTAGTCAGGTAAAATTCGTAATAAAAACTAGCGGGATTGATAGTACTGTAATAATTACTGTCAATATCTCCCAAAGCCTGCGCTGTTGCCTGAACTGTAGTTACCACCGGCTCATTAATAGCAGTATTGGTATAGTAAAAATTTTTCTGGGTGTTTGTTTTGGCGTAGCAAATGTTGTTCTTTATAGACAGGGCCTTGATCAGCCCCGTACCAGCCCAACGCATGATGCTCACAGAATTGTAATTGTTAAAAAAGGTATTTCCCTTGATATTTATACCCACTGCATTATTTACATGTATACCATGTTTACTGATATTAAAAATGGTATTGTTCAGCACATCGATATTTACTGAACGTCCGTCTAAATGAACACCGGATGTAAAGTTGCTGGTGTTGCCTGGCCCCGATGGTGCGCCTATGCCATTCATTATTATGTTATTCTTTATTACCCTGTTGGTATATAGCTCACCGGGAACCAGGTCTGTACTTCCAGACCAGGTGTAAATGCCACCTGCATCATCCTTTATAAAATTGAAATAATTTACTACATTGTTATTTATTGAAATATTGCTTCCCTGGAATTCTATTCCCACAAAACCTGTTGTGTCCACCTTGTTATATTCCACCACCACATTATCTGCAAAGGCAATAATGCCTTTATAAGAGTGGCCCACGTTCAATCCCATGCCTGGTAAAATGCCGGTATTTTTCACAACACAATTTCTTACAATAGTATTAGTAGTGTGGCTGTTATTCAGTTTAAAGGCATTGCTGAGTATATTATTGGTAGTACATTCATCTATTAAAATATTGGCTACATGTTGCGACAGGATAGCCATTTCCCCGGCATTGCTGATATCACAACTTTGAATATTGATATTGGAGTTGTTAGCCACATAGATTGTTGCTGCGTTTGCCCCTTCAAATGCAATATTATTAACGTTGATATAACTTGTTGCGCTGATGGTAAGCAGGGTATCAATAGTACTTGCTTTAATGGTATAGGCAGAAGGTGAGGCAGTACCAAAATACATCTGTAAATTTTTGGTGCTGTTGTTAAAATACCACTCCCCCAGCTGGTCAAGGGTGCGGGGATCATTTTGGATAAAATAACCATAATTATTATGGCCTTCATCAGTTGCCCCGCTGGGGTTAACATAGGTCAGTGTGCCACCGCTGTGTCCGGTTATTTTACACCGGTCAATTACCCACAAGGCTTTCCTGATAACAGCTACTGCCCCGGTCCAGTTAACCGTACTGGTCAATTCATTGTCTGTAATGGAAGTGGTGCCGGAGAAGGTTTCGTATTTCAGGTATCCGTCATCAGCAGCATCGGCATTGGGATACCTGCCCATGGCCTGCGGCAGGTTATTAAGCGTAACCATGTTAAGTGTACTCTTTGCGCCAGGTGCAGAAGCCTGGTAAATGCCATTACCAACAGCCAACCAGGAAGAAAGCGTGGTAAAGCCGGATATTATTGGCTTTGCTCCGGTACCATATGCACTGATCACAATCGGGTTTCCGCTGGCGCCGGATTTACTTACAACGATAGCGCCGTAAAATACCTCTCCCCGTTTAAACAATACACTATCACCTGCAGTAAGCGTGCTAAAAATAGAATTTAATTTAGCTATTGATTTCCAGGGGGTTGCCATACTTTGAGCCTGAACTGAAGTATACGAATCATTACCGGAGGTACTTGAAAAATAATAATTTTTAGCTCCTGCAGGGAAGTTGAAAAAAAACAGCAAAAGAATGGGGGTGATGCTATTACGCCATTGGCAGCTACATAACATTTTTTTAAATTGTATTCGCATATTTCCCGCTGTTAGCTTTTATCTACTGAATGACTTTGCACAAAATTGACAGTTTCACCATATTTCAGCTTATATCCCTGGCTAAGAATATAAAACTATAAGCATTACAGAAGGTACAGGATGCTGTTTATACAAAAAGTAAGGCCACCATTTTAGTGGAATTACCAAAAATGAAAATTGGGATATGAATTCTGTGGGTTTGGATTGGGGATTAGTAAGTTATTATCTTAGATCTTCAGGTAAAAAGGTAAAGATTATTACAAATATAAAGAATTATAGTATTTCCAGAACTAAAATATTATTATATTTTGTAAATGAAATTTAAAGAAAACAGTTATAATAATGTGTTTTGATATAAGAAAATTAGTTTTTTAAAATTTTCATAAAATTTACAAAAATTATGCCAGCAATCAATTGTTAGTAGTCTATTTATTGACACTGCACGCTTTACAGTTGAGTAAATTAGTTATGATGTACTTACTAAATTGAACCATTTTCTTTTCATATTATAAATTAATAGTATTTATTTCGTAACTCCTGTAAAGAGTAGCAACTTACCGGTAAAATCGTCTGAAACAACCATGATGCGCATCACCAGGATAGCTTTCCCCATGTTAATAACAAAAATCAGGCATTCCTGCACCTCATGGCAGTAAATAAATCCAATATACAGAAGGTTGATTTCTCAATTTTTTTCCCGGTTTGTTTTACATGCAGGAAAGATTTACCAAAAAAACACCCATGGTATTGGTGAACCAAATTACCGGCCGTGATTTATTACCAGGCATAAACCACCGTACTAATTATATCAAATTTTAAATCCAATATTAAAAAGTACTTTTAAACCGGGATTGGGTATTTTTAAAACATAGGCAGGATAGCTTTTTTAAAGAATTTTTAAATTTGCACACTAAAGTTGAACCAGTATTCAAGACACTATCATACTGGTTTGATACAATTGATTTATTTATAATAAATATATTAATATTTCGTTTTTACTTTTTTATACAACAGAACAATAAAACTGCAGGTTCCCATCTTTTACTAATTTTACAGGCTAAACTTAAGTTGGCAATCAGGCAGGTTATCATAGGTGTTTATGAACAAACAATTAAAAAACTATTTACAGAAATCACTGATCGCTTTAGATCTCCTTGTCCTCAATATTACCTTTTTCTTTTCCAGGTTTATTTTTGAAGGCCATATCCTGGATAACTCAATTAATACCTACCTGAAATTCTGGATACTGATCAATATATTCTGGATCGTGATATCTTTTTTGGGCCGGGCTTATTCAGACAGTAATATTATCAAATTTGAGTATTTTACAAAAAGAACGGCACAGGTATATTTATTGTGGCTGATCGCTATTTTATTCTACTTGTTTTTTTCCCGGCAGTTTGAAGTGTCCAGATTTTTTACCATCGCCACCATTATTGCATTTGGCCTTGGCCTTTTCTTAAACCGGTTCTTATACCTGGGTATCAATAATTATTTTAAAAACAGGAACCACCTTTTCAATAAGGTCATCATTATAGGTTACAACGAGACAGCAAAAAAACTGGAGAATTATTTTGAAGAAGAAGGCTTCAATACGCTCCTGCTTGGATTTGTGGAAGACGAAAAAAATATTAAAGAACTTACCCGTCACCCGATTTTATCAGATATAAAAAACACCATAGAAACAGCGATAGAATTAGATGCCCAGGAAATTTTTTCTACCATTACACCGGAGCAAAATAAAGACATCTACACTTTAATGAATAAGGCTGAAACAGAATGCATCAGGTTTAAGGTGGTTCCCGATCTTTCTGTATTTGTAAATAAGCCGGTTATCATAAACTATATAAGAGACCTTCCCGTATTATCAATGAGAAGTGAGCCGTTGGATGATGTTGGCAACAGGATGAAAAAAAGGGTGCTTGATGTAGCCATCAGCCTGCTGGTGGTAGTTTGTGTGCTTTCCTGGCTGGTGCCATTGCTGGGCTTGTTAATTTATCTTGAATCAAAAGGGCCCATTTTCTTTTCACAACTGCGTTCGGGAAAAAACAATAAAACCTTTTATTGTTTAAAATTCAGGAGCATGAAAATGAATAAAGAATCGGATACCCACCAGGCCACTAAAAATGACAACCGGGTTACACGAATTGGTAAATTTATCCGCAAAACGAGCCTGGATGAATTTCCGCAATTTTTAAATGTGTTAAAAGGCGAAATGAGCCTGGTAGGCCCAAGGCCACACATGGTAAAGCATACCAGTGATTATTCAAAAATTGTAGACCAGTATATGATCAGGCAATTTTTAAAACCCGGTATTACGGGCTGGGCGCAGGTTAATGGGCTTAGGGGTGAGATCACTGATAACGAACAAATCATTAACCGGGTGAATGAGGATGTTTGGTATCTTGAAAACTGGAATATCTGGTTGGACATAAGGATACTTTTTATGACGGTATATAAAGTATTCAAGGGGGATGAAAAGGCTTTTTAAGATTTCTTCCCTTTAATAAATTAGCAGGTAGGTGTAAAACCTAATCTACTACCTGATGCAGAATGATGGTATAATTTATATCATTCACCCATTCAAAAAAAATGCTGAAGAAGGTTAACCAGGTTAAAAAAAGGGATTACAGCCCAGGCCAAAATATAGAACCCGCTGTTTCGTTGGGGAATTTTCTATTTACCTGTTATTCATAACATGCCCTTCCATGGGATTTGCGCCTCTCTTAAAAATATATTCACTATTCAACAAATATGCCCCACTGATAACCACCACATCACCTGTCATTAAACCTGATTTGATTTCTATCCTGTCGTCACTTTCAACGCCTGTTTGCACCATTACATTTTTAAATGTTCTGTTTGCTGACTGAATCCAAACCGTTGCACCGTTTCCATCACGGATCACCGCATCAATAGGCAGGGTGAAAGTTTTTCGCTGCGGACTTTTCAACAATACATAGGCAGGCATGCCTGGCTTTAACTGGTTCCCGGGATTGGGAATAGACACCCGGATCAAATTGATCCTTGTATCCGGGTTGATCTCAGGGTTTACAAATTCAATGGTTCCTTTTATTTCTTTTCCATCAAAATCAGGAAGCTGCACGATGGCAATACTGCTTTTATCTATTGTTGCCAATTGAGAAGTATATACCTGCGCTTCTGCCCAAAGCGTAGACAGGTCTGCCAGCTTAACCATGGTGCCCCCTTCCATTGTATACTCTCCTTCCCGGATATTTAAGCTGGTGATATAACCAGCTTCGGTACTGTAGAAGGTGGTGGTGGTAGCTTTCTTATTGTTGGCCAGTCCCTTCACCTGGCTTTCAGTGAGGCCCCACAATAACAATTTATTTTTCGCACTTTGTAACAGCTGGTCAAAATCAATGGTTGTTTCATTGCTGAATACTTTTTGTTTATCTGAAGCCAGCAGGTATTCCTGTTTGGCATTGTTCAACTCCTCACTGTATAAATCATATAATGCATCGCCTTTTTTTACATAGTCGCCAATGTTTTTAAAATACAATTTTTCAACTCTGCCCATCACTCTTGCGCTTACCGAAGAAGATTTCATCTGGTCAAAATTTAATGTGGCTGTTAATACCAATTGGTCTCCAATGCTGCCGTTACGGATGGTGTCTGTATGAATGTTGCCCAATTGGATTTGCTGTTCACTCAATTCAATTTCATCTTTTTTTTCTGCTATTGTTTTTTTTACTTCTATTAAATCCATTTTACAAATAGGGCATTTACCCGGCTTATCCCGAATGATCTGTGGATGCATGGAGCAGGTGTAATAGGTGTCAGTTTCTTTGGGAATTTCTTTCTTGCTATTACATGATGCAACCAGCAATAGGCAAAGGGAAATTGGCAATATGCATTTGGCAAGAGGCAAATAGCAATTTGCAAAATACAATGGGCTAAAGAGATTTTTGTATTTCATACTTATTTATATTTCTCCGGTTTAGCAATCATGTGGCTTAATAGTCTGCCAATTTTTTCAGGCAGTTTTAATAATTCATCATGCTCCTGTTGTTTTATATAATTACAGGCCAACGCAAACTCCAGCCACGTTTGAGTTTCAGAATTTTCCATATCAGCAGCTGATACTTTTGAAATAAAATGGGCAGGATACAATCTTTTTCTATCTGCTTCTGCCAAACAAGAACATACACTTCTGCTTGAACGGCTTACCTGGTCTGTTAATGAATAGGTCTCTTCTTTAGGAAATGTTTTAGGTAAGGAAAATATTTTCATGGCAAGTTCTAATGCTAACTTGTACACTTTAGTATCATTTATTTTTATATAGCCCATTCCTTTATATTTTTAAAGTTGAGGTCAATAATATTTTAATTCTTTAATCTGGCCCATAGCATATTGTATTTTGCATATTGCCTATTCCATATTGTCTATTGCTCATTGCTTATTGTTTTACTTTGATAAAACTTTCACTATCCATTAAGAACTGTGCATTCACGGCAACGGAATCTGTTTCATTGATACCGCCTGATACCTGGATATGATTTTTATGGGTGATGCCGGTATTGATGGCATGTGCTATAAACCCCCCATCGGTTTTCTGAAAGACTATTTTGTCTAAGCCCAATGATACAACTGCCTCTTTTGGCAACCAATAGGCATCTTTGGCATTGCCAAAAATAGTAGCCCTCACCTGGCTGCCTACCGGGATCTTCAACCCGCTGTTGTTGAAGTACACTCTTGCAGTCAATGTTTTATTTTCCTTACGGTAAAAAGGTTCAATGAAATCTATCGTTGCCCTGAAGTCCTTACCTGGTGATGTTTCGGGTGATATCCTTACCACATTGCCTGCTTTAACCAAATGTTGGTTTTCTCCATAAATATTTAAGACCACCCAGGCCTTATCCGGATTGTACACCGTGAATACAGACTGGCCTTTTTGTAAATACATTCCCTCTTTCAGGGAAAGTTCTTCTGTTATGAGTGAAATGTCATTCATGGCTCCCGGCGGAGTATTCATATTGCCGGCACTGCCTGCCTCGTGAATATGTCCGCTGTAATTGCTGTACACTGCAATGGTTAAGGAGGGCTTGCCCGATTGAATGATTTGCTGTAATTGGGTGCTGCTCATCCCAAGCAGTAATAATTTTTCCTTTGCGGCCTGTATGAAACTGGTATTGGCTGCATCATGCTTTAAAAGGAACAACAGGTTTTGCTGTGCAGTCATTAATTCAGGGCTATACATATCCAGGATGTGCTGTCCTTTTGTGATCTTTTGAAATCGGTACCGTACATATAATTTTTCAATTCTTCCGGCTACCCTGGATGAAATGCTTCCAACTTCCCTAGTATCATAAGCCACCTTGCCTAAGGCTTCAATCTCTATTTGCTCTTCTTTTTTTTGTACAGTAGTAACCGGAATAGAGGAAATTACAAATTCATTGGTTGGCTTCAGCAAAGATTCCAGTTCAATGCCTGCCGGCTTCTTCCCATCTCTTTCTTTCTTTACCAGGTCCATTCCGCAAACAGGGCATTTGCCGGGCTTGCCGCGGATAATTTCAGGGTGCATCGGGCAGGTGTAAACGTCCTGCATGGCTTCAACCTGGTGGGCTGCAGGTGGATCCTTCTTTTGTTGATTACATGCGGATAAGAAAACCAGCAATAGGCAAAATGCAAATGGCAACAAGTACATCTTGCCCATTGCGCATTGCCGGTTGCCAATTGCCTGTTGCTTTTTATTAAATAGTATCATTGCTTCTGAATTAATCTATCAATTGATACCTGAAGTGTTAACGCCTGGTTCAATAACGCTGCATATTCCAATTGTGTCATGTAAAGCGTTTCCCATGCATCATACAGCATAAATAATTCTTCGGTATTCTGTTCATAACCCAATTGCATTGTTTTATAATTATTTCTTAAGGCAGGAATGATATTGTCATCGTACAATTTCAACTGCTTTTTCTTTAACTCCATTTCATTGCGCATGCCATAGGCCATACCGCTGTATTCATTCACCATCATTTCTTTTTGTGACTGCAGGGCTTTGGCTTTCCAACTGAGGCTTTCGATAGTAGCTTTATTCATTTTAGAAGACCAGCTGGCAAGGGGCAGTTTCATCATTCCCATTAAGGAGTATTGCATAGGTAAGCCACCAAAGCCAAACATGTGTTCGTACCGGATACCAAATTGTGGTTTCAAACTTTGCTTTTCTGCTTCCTGTTTCAGCCGGTTAAGGCTGATATCTCTGTCTACTGATCTTAAATCGCTCCGCTTATTATAAAAAAGTGTACTGTCAAATACAATGGTGGAATAATCATTTAGGTTATAAGCAGTATCGATATCAAAATCAGTCATCGCATTTTTGCTCATTAAAGAATTGATGCGGATACGCTTTTCCTTGATGTCACTCTCAAACATCAACCGCATGTTTTGCAAATTGCCCAATTCAGCTTTTGCTTTATAATAAGCGCTTATTTTGTCCATTCCGTTCTTATAGCGTATCTCCGCATTCTTAATCATGAAGTCAAGTATCTTTTCATTCTGATCAACTATTGACAATTTCTTTTTCAGAATGATCCATTCGTAATAGTATTGTTTGGCGTCGTTGATCAGTTCATTGAGGGTGGCATTCTTTTTTTCCTTTTCCACAGAAGACATTGCCTCCATATAAGCGGCATCAGCATTTTGTTTCTTTTTGTTAGGGAACATCTGCTGGCCTCCAATCATATATTGCCCCATTCCGGTTGCGCCCATGTCGTCTTTCTTCCACAACCTGGTATTGTAAGGAACCATCCATAAACCACTGCTGAACTCAGGCGGCATCCAGCTTTTGGCACCTTTAGCTGCTTCATCCATGGAGCGGATTTCATTGTTGTACATTTTTACAACCGGGTGTGATGCAGTGATGCTGTCAATGATTGCATCCAGCTTCAGCGGTTGTGCTGAAAGAAATTTACCAGGAAGGAAAACAGCCAACAGGAAAACAAATTTTGTCATCGTATAATTTTTAAGAACAACAGTTTTTACCTTTTTGAATGGGCGGACATGGAACAGAACCATAAGAACAAAACACACAGCAATCACCTTGCTTTGGTTTTAATACCGTGCCGCATTTTTCACAGGTATAAAAATACCGGCAGGCATCGGCAGGCATTTCTTCGGCTTTCTGGTGGCCGCAATTGGGGCAGGTGATCAATGATGTCAGTAGTATTTCCATGTTTATTCGTTCACTTCAATTAAATCTACTTTACCTTTTCTTTTTAATTCTCTTTCTTTTATCATTTCAAATATTACCGGTGTTATCAGCAATACATAAATGGTGGAGGTGATAGTGCCACCAATTAAGGGGATGGTAATCGGACGCATGATATCGCTACCCACACCGGTTGACCACAAAATGGGGATCAATCCAAAAAGCCCAACAGACACCGTCATGAGCTTTGGCCTCAATCTTTTTGCAGCGCCTTCAATTACAAATTCCCTGATGATGGCCGGCGTTAATGTTTCTTTTGAATTACCATGTTTGGCCACCATATTTTGCATGGCTTCATTGAGATAGATGGTCATGAGCATGGCCGTTTCAATTGCCATACCAAACAAAGCGATGAAACCAACTGCCACCGCTACTGATAAATTCACTCCACAAAAATATACCATGAATACACCGCCTACCAATGCAAACGGAACAGTGATCATGGTTACCAAAGATTCTTTAAAAGAATGATAGGTAAAATAGAGTACCATAAATATGATGAGAATTACAATCGGCATTATCATTCTAAGTGTTCTGTTAGCCCTTATCTGGTTTTCCCATTGGCCGCTCCATTCTAAAAAATAACCTTTCGGTAATTTCGTGATCATCTGGTTTAATTTCTTTTGTGTTTCCTGAACGGTGCTGCCGAGGTCTCTTTCCCTTACATTAAATAATACTGTTCCCCGTAGCATGGCATTTTCAGAATTGATCATGGGTGGACCATCGCTAATTTTTATATCTGCCACTGCTTCTAAAGGAACAGGCCCAAAACTCATCGTTTGTACCTGCAATCGTTTTAATGCCTGCAGGTTATTACGAAAATCCTGGCCATACCTTGCGTTCACTGAAAACCGCTGACGGCCTTCAATGGTAGTAGTAAGTTTCATGCCTCCCAGGGCAATTTCAATAACCGCATTCACATCATCCACACTTAATCCGTACCGCCCTATTTCATCCCGTTTTACGGTTATATCAATGTATTTGCCGCCAGTGATGGGTTCTACGTACAAATCTTTTACCCCATCAATTCCTTCCAGTTCCTTTTTTATGGTTTGGGCAAAAGAATAAATGGTATCCAGGTTTTGACCATACACTTTCAATCCCACATCTGTGCGGATACCGGTAGAAAGCATGTTGATGCGGTTGATAATCGGCTGTGTCCAGCCGTTAGTAATACCCGGAATTTGGAGCTTTGCATTCAGTTCATTGATGATGGCATCCTTAGTCATGCCTTTCCGCCATTCATTTTTGGGTTTCAGCAATATGATGGTTTCAATCATACTTACAGGTGAATTGTCTGTTGCAGTGTTGGCCCTTCCTGCTTTTCCCAGCACATGCGCTACTTCAGGAAACGAACGGATCAATTTATCCTGCACCTGCAATAATCTTTTTGCTTCAGAATTGGAAACATCCGGTAAGGTAACCGGCATAAACAACAAAGATCCTTCATCCAGGGCCGGCATAAATTCAGACCCCAAACGGGTCATCATAATTATACCAACAACCAATGCGATAAGGTTAATCGCTATTGTTATTTTTCTCCAGCGCAAACACCATTTCAGCACAGGTGTATATATTCTTTCCAATGTCCTGGTAATAGGATTGGCACTTTCAGGGCTCAATTTTCCTTTCAGGAAAAAAGAAATCAAAACCGGCGTTAAGGTAATGGCTAAAAAAGCATCTATCAGCAGGATAAAAGTTTTTGTCCATGCCAGTGGCTGAAAGAGTTTCCCCTCCATGCCAGTTAAAAGAAATACAGGAAGAAAGGACGTAACCACGATAATGGTGGAATAAAATACACCAGGCCCCACCTGCTTCGAAGATCTTTCTATGATGAGCATCCTTTCCTCAGCCGTCAAAGGATCTTTATTTCGTTTAAACCAATTTGACATGTTTAGACTTTATTAGATGACTGCGTTTTAAGTGCCTGTGCTTCGCTGATATGCCGGTAGGCATTTTCCACCATTACGATACCATCATCCACCACCACACCGATGGCCAGTGCAATACCTGTTAATGACATGATGTTGGAGGAGATACCAAACATTTCGAGAAATATAAAACCCGCTGCTACAGAAATGGGTAATTGAATCAAAATGATAACGGCACTTCGCCAATGAAAAAGAAAAAGGAGTACAACAATTGAAACAGTTATAATTTCTTCAATCAATGTTCCTTTTACTGATGCTATTGCTTCCTGTATCAGCGTACTTCTGTCGTAAGATGTTTTAAATGTCACTCCTTCGGGCAAACCTTTTTCCACTTCTTTCATTTTTTCCTTGATAGCCTCAATTACTTTGTTGGCGTTTTCATTGTATCGCATTACCACAATGCCGCCCACTACTTCCCCATTTCCATCCATATCAAAAATGCCGAGGCGTAAGTCGCCTCCCATTTGTACACTGCCAATATCCCTTACCCTTACCGGTATACCGTTATAATTACTTAAAGCAATATTTTCAACATCTGCCTTATTTTTGATATAACCCAATCCACGGATGATGTAGGCCATATCAGCCATTTCAAATTTCCGGCCTCCTACATCATTGTTGTTGGCTTTTACCTTGTTCATTACATCCATCAGGGAGATATTGTAGTACTGCAATTTTACCGGGTCTATGATCAGCTGGTATTGCTTTTCAAATCCGCCAAAGGAAGCCACTTCTGCCACACCCGGCACCGTTTGCAGGGCGAACTTTACATACCAGTCCTGCAATGCCCGTTGCTCTCCTAAATCCATTTTGGGCGCATCCAGGTGATACCAGAAAATATGCCCCACGCCTGTTCCATCCGGGCCAAGCGTTGGCGTTATACCCTGCGGCAATAGTCTTTGTGCATAGTTCAACCGCTCCAATACCCTGGTTCTTGCCCAGTAGATGTCTACATTGTCGTCAAAGATCACATACACAAAACTCATCCCGAACATAGAGGAGCCCCTGATATTTTTAATTTTTGGAATACCCTGCAGGTTACTTACCAGTGGATAGGTAACCTGGTCTTCTATTACCTGCGGGCTGCGGCCCATCCATTCTGTGAATACGATTACCTGGTTCTCACTCAGGTCAGGAATGGCATCAATGGGATTTTTGGTAATGGAATAAAAGCCATAGGCAAACAGCCCGCCTGCTATAAGCAGCACTACCAGCCTGTTGCGTAAAGCAACCCCAATCAGTTTTTGAACCATGTTTATTAATTTGCAATGAGCAATGTGCAATTAGCAATGTGCAATTGGCAATGTGCAATTAGCAATCAGTAAAGTGACATATAAACAGCATTAAATTGCCAGTTGCCCATTGCCAATTGATGTTGTCCTTTTCCAATTGCTTATTGCCTTTTGCCAATTGCCTATTTAATAATCTCCTCCACTGTACCACAGGTGGGCATTTCAGAGCCGTAGTAAGGATTCTTCACTTCTTTCATTTCGCTTAACCACATAGCCCCCTTATTTTCATTATACATCGGGCAATGATCATGGTATAATGCCCTGCCGGCACCAAATGCTTTTGCCAGGTCATAAACATCTTCGCTCATCATGGAAAAATGATCCCGCTGGTGTTTTATCTTATCGCCATTCTTGCCAATGTGTTCTGCATGCTCCTTTAGATCATCTGCGATATCATCAAATACTTTTTTCTGTTCCGCTGTCAGTAAAGATTTATCCATTTTGCGCAGCACTTCTTCCATTGCCTTTCCCCCACTGGCGGCTTCATTGGCATTGTCATTTGTCAATGCGTTTTTTATGTGCAGGTAATTATCCACTATTTCCTTAATGGAAACAGCCGCTTTTGTATCCACATTGGTAAACGTAATGGCAACTGTTTTCACGGTTTTATCATCCGCCGCAACAGCATGCTGCGTGCTGTCTTTCATATTGCCCATATCATGCTTTTCGGGCTCATTTTTTTTGCCCCCGTTGTTGCAGGCTGCAATGGTAATAGCACTGATGGCCATTACCAGGAAGAATGTTTTTTTCATTATAGTTATTTATTTGCCAGGATTATTGTTTTTTTTCTGTCATATCCATACCGCATTTAGGACATTTACCCGGCTTATCGCCTGTAACATCTGAATGCATTGGGCAAGTATACATTTTCATTACCTCCATTTTCATTTTTTCCTTTGAGGAAAGGTTTAATGCCATTCCGCATTTTGGACATTTACCCGGTTTGCCATTTACAACTTCCGGATGCATGGGGCAGGTATATTTATTCATCACCTCCATTTTCATATGTTCCTTCTTTGATTTTATCAAATCCATACCACACTTAGGACATTCACCCGCCTTGTCCATCATCACCTCAGGGTGCATCGGACAGGTGTATTGAACTTTTTCAGATTTTTGCTTGGGTGCTTTGGCTTTTTGCTTTGTGTCTTGTGCAAAAACAGAAACAGACAGGATGGTTAAAGCTGCCATCATCAGCATTTTTAATGATTTCATTGTTATTAATTTTTATGTGAATAGAATAAATAAATTGATGCGACATACAGAAATGCCGATAGCCTGACAGTGCAGTTGCCGGGCCTTTAAAAAAGAAGTGAAATCTAAATAAGGAAAACGCAGTTGCGGATATAAATAGCCACAGCACCGCTTGAGGGCGGTCTATTACAGAAAATATTTTCTTTCTGAACTGCAATAATAACAGGATAGGCTGCTGAAATAATAGGCGCAGGAAAAGCAATAGCAATTAACTGAATTTGATAAGGGGTTGATTCCGTTTTTTTCTGATCGGTATCATTTTTTATAAACCTATATTCATCTTTACAGCAACCTGTATTTTTTTTCACTGATTTCACCATTCCGCACCTGCTGCATGTTTCAGACGTGTTATGCCCAATACTCCAATCCGCCAGCTTCCCCATGCAATAGTGCATTTCAACAGTAGCACCAATGGAGGTGCACATGTACAGAAAAGCGAATATAGCCAACAGGAATTTTTTCATCGCTGTAAAAGTATACACTTTTTTTTTAAAATGAAGCGTACTTTTTTATAAACCGCAGATATATTGTTAAAGAAATGAAGTTATTATTGTACCGGTAATGATGAAAAGTAAACCCGCTTTTGAAACAGATCATTATTACAATATTCATACCTGCTTACTTACAGCAATCCTTTCTGCGTGCAAAGATGGCCTTGAAAAGGCGCTGGAAAAATAGGTTTATCGATTAAATACATTCATAAAAATGCAGCTTTAGCGCTAAAGGTTTGTGTTTTACCACGAAATGAAGCAGCTACAAACCTGGGTCTTTTTGTATACCAGCAGGCATTTAGTATTCCTATTTTTTCTGCAACCAGGATAGTCCTTAAAAAATCAGAATAAAATTGCTGTTAACCATAATATTTATATTTTTGCCCTTTATGCTACAGCAAACAGGCATACTTACAAAGATATCATCATTATTAATGCTGGTCGTTTTTTCAGCCAACCTATCTGCTGTATGCCGTTGTAACCACATTTTAAAACCTATGGCTGGTAATGAGCATACCCCTTCCTGTTGCCATCGAATCAACACCAATAAAGAGGACCGGGCTGATAAAAAAAACTGCGGGGAGAAAAGCTGTCCCTGTGAAAAAAGAATAGTAGCATTTAATCAATTAGAAAAACAGGTTTCCCAAAAAGTGGCGATACTGCAGATGGGAACAGCCTTGATTGATTTTTCACGGGATTTTCAATTTACAACAACAACATATTCCTGCCATAACAATAACACCCCCAATCAATACAAAGGTAAATACAGGGTATTCCCGCCCCCGGATTATTGCGTTCTTTACAATGCATTCCGCATTTGATTTGAAAAGTTCAGCGCCAGGATGTTTTTTAATGCAACCGGTGTTTTTTTATACATCCAGATTTATTCTTAAAGTGAATTACCGCAATAGTTGAAATAATATATCCTTATGTAAGATCATTGAACGGAAATAAAAAAGCTATAAGAAATTCCGGGAAACGAAAAAATATTGAAACATACACAGGCAGGTAAAATAAGAACGGTTTAAAAAAGACGATTAAATATATTCAGGTTATTTATTATTATGCAAACCTTTACCCAGTTAAAGAAAAATTTAAAAAAGGACTTTACAAATTTAACCCCTGTAAAAATTGCCCTGTTGGGTGATACCGCTACCCAATTTCTGTCTGAAGCATTGAGGGCGGAAGGATATAACCATGGCCTGGATCTTCAGGTTTTGGAGGCTGATTTTAACCAGGTGGAAAGACAGGTATTTGATGACCATTCAGAGTTATATGAGTTCAATCCCGAAATTGTGTTGGTATTTTTTTCTACCCACAAGCTTTTAGCAAGGTATAATAAATTAAACCCGGCACAACACTCCCTGCTGGCGGAAAACCAAATGAAACTGGTGGAAAGTATCCGGGAAAAAATTGCCCGGCAATTGAAAGCTAAAATCATTTATTACAATTACCCCGAAATAAACGACTCCGTATTTGGAAACTACGCCAACAAAACGGAATCCTCATTTTTATTTCAACTGCGTAAATTGAATTATGAACTGATGCAATTTTCAACCCGGCATGCCAACTTTTATCTCTGCGATATTTCATCCCTGCAAAACCAGGTTGGCAAAAGCGGTTTTTTTCAACCTGCCATTTACATCAATACTGAAATGGTATTGAGCCTGGATATATTACCTGCAGTAGCAGCAAAAACAACCGACCTGGTAAAAGCCATGTACGGTAAATTTAAAAAATGTTTGATACTTGATTTGGATAATACGCTCTGGGGCGGGATCATAGGTGATGATGGATTGGAAAATATTCAGTTGGGAAGCCTTGGCATAGGCAAGGCTTTTACCGAATTTCAATACTGGATAAAAAAATTAAAGCACAGGGGAATTATTTTAGCGGTATGCAGCAAAAATACAGAATCCATAGCAAAAGAACCTTTTGAAAAACATCCCGACATGGTGCTGCACCTTGAAGACATTGCCGTGTTTGTAGCCAACTGGGAAAACAAAGCAGATAACATCAGGCAGATACAAAGTATTTTAAATATCGGGTTTGATTCGATGGTTTTTTTAGATGACAACCCTTTTGAAAGAAACATGGTTAGGGAAAATATAGCTGGTATTACCGTACCTGAGTTACCTGAAGACCCGGCAGAGTACCTGGAATATTTGTACCCGCTCAATTTATTTGAAACCATTTCTTTTTCAAATGAAGATGCAGAAAGAACCAAACAATACCAGGTGGAAGCACAACGGACCGTACTGCAAAAAAACTTTACCAACGAAGATGATTTTTTAAAAAGTTTGAATATGCTTTCGGTGGTGGAGCCATTCAATGCATTTAATACGCCCAGGGTAGCCCAGCTTTCCCAGCGGTCTAACCAATTTAATTTACGTACCCTGCGGTACACAGAAACGGATATTAATGCCATTGCCAATGACTCAAATTGTTTTTCTTTTGCCTTTACACTGGAAGATAAATTTGGCGATAATGGCATGATATGCGTGGTCATACTAAGGAAAGAAAATGACCATACTTTGTTTATAGATACCTGGCTGATGAGCTGCAGGGTTTTAAAACGCACCATGGAAAATTTTGTTTTGAACCATATTGTGGAATATGCAACGCAACGGGGATTCCGCTATCTGAAGGGAGAATATATACCCACTGCAAAAAACGAAATGGTGAAAGATCATTTTCTACACCTTGGTTTTATTGAAAACAATGAATACTGGCTGCTGGATATTTTGCACTATGAAGAAAAAAAATGTTTTATTACAACCAAAATATAAGTAATGGATAAAAGTGAAATACTGAAGAAAGTAAATGCTATTTTTGTTGATATTCTCGACGATGAGGGTATTATACTCACTGACACTACTACCGCTGAAAATGTTGAGGGCTGGGATTCGCTGACCCATATTCAGTTAGTGGTGGGAGTTGAGCGGCATTTTAAGATCCGTTTTACTGCAAAAGAAATACAAAGCTGGAAAAACATTGGAGAAATGACGGACAGCATCAGCAGTAAATTATAATTCACTGATAATCGCTTTTCCCTGATAGCTGCAGGCCATTCAGCCACTACATATATCAATATCCCTTATAAAGGCCATTTTTGAAACCTATTATTAATAAGGCACTATGCTGTTTAACTCGGCAGAATTCGGGATATTCTTCCTGATAGCTGCAATTTTTTTTTATTGCTTACCTGCTCAAACCAGGTGGATATGGTTACTGCTGGCTGGGATATTTTTTTATGCATGGCCTTATCCTGCCTATATTATTGTGCCTGCTTTTATCATTTTGGTTACCTATTCCGGTGGCCTGCGGATCGAAAAAGCGGCTGCTGAAAAAGAAGCAAAGCGGTACTATCATCTCTGCATAGCCGCAAATATTGGCATACTGGTATTTTTTAAATACAGTAATTTCTTTACTTCAACATCCGTTGACCTCATCAATTTCTGTTCACATACAATTTTTCATACTCCTGCAGCCGTAAAAAATAATTTACTGATCAACCTGCTGGCTCCGTTGGGCATTTCTTATATCACATTCCAGGCAATTGGGTACCTTATTGAAATAAAAAGGGGAAACCATGCTGCCGAAAAACACCTGGGGCATTTTGCAACCTATCTTCTTTTCTTTCCAAAAATAATTGCCGGACCGGTAGAAAGGGCGCATCATTTTTTACCACAGCTTAAAATCAATAAAGCAGTTGACTATGAAAATATCAGCCAGGGTGTAAAGCTGGTGATATGGGGGCTTTTTAAAAAACTGGTGATTGCCGACAGGGTATCCATTTACACAAACGCAGTGTACAATAATTACACTCACCATTCAGGGCTAACACTTTTGGCTGCTGTTATTTTATATGTATTTCAAGTATATGCCGACTTTTCAGGCTACACGGATATGGCTCTGGGGTTAGCAAAAATAGTAGGCTTTGACCTCACGCAGAATTTCAACCGCCCATTGCTTGCCAAATCAGTTACTGAGTTTTGGCGCAAATGGCATATCAGTTTATCCTCCTGGTTTACCGATTATTTCTACAATCCCATCGTTATAGAGAAAAGGGATTGGGGCAAAGGAGCAGTGGTATATGCATTTTTTATCACCTTTATCACGCTGGGTTTCTGGCATGGAGCCAACTGGACCTTCATTATTTTTGGGCTATTGCAGGCTGTTATACTAAGCATTGAATTTTTTACCCGTAAAACAAGAAAGAACTGGAGAAAAAAAATACCTGTACGGCTTAATAACCTGCTGGGTATTGGTTTTACCTTTGGTTATTTCGCATTTGCCATGATCTTTTTCAGGGCTGAATCGGTAACTGACGCATTACATATTATTACAAAGATTCTTTCCTTTAAGGGGCCTTTTTATTTTGATACTCCTTCCATTATGCTTTTTATGGCAGCCGGTATCTTTTACCTGGCAGCGTATGAAATTAAAAAAGAGTATTTTGATAACCTGTTTACTTTAACTGGTAATAATAACCGGCTGGTACGCTACAGCTACTACTGCCTGCTGGTCATCATTATTCTTTTAGCAGGTGTATTTGATGGCGGACAGTTTATCTATTTTCAATTTTAAGCTGTAAAGAATGAACAACGATTTAAAAAATACTAAAAAGAGTTACCGGTTTTTTATATGGAGGCCGTTGCTGTTTTTAACACTGGTAGCAGCCGCAGATTTTTTAGCCGGTTCCCTGTTAAAACATTACTACTTCAGGCAATCCTCGGGCTGGGAATACAGAACAAAATATTCTGTTGAAGATACCAGGGCTGACGTACTGATTTTTGGTGCCTCAAGGGCACAGCAACAGTACAATCCTTTGTTTATTGAAGACAGCCTTCAGCAAACCTGC
>JAYVUL010000375.1:0-9032 GCA_043787935.1 Chitinophagaceae bacterium
TGATCACCGAATACCTGCAACCCAAACTGAAAAAAATATTTGAAGAACAGGCTGCTAACCCATTCATATTTTATCTTCCGCAACTAAAGCCTTTCAAAACAGACAACTTGGTGGAAGTGACTTTGGGTGAACATTTTATTACTCCCCAGTTTAAAATCATCGCCCAGGGCAATCACTTTGAGTTGCAATGCCGGTTTAAAATAAATGGTGCCGAACAACCGGTAACAGATAATGAATGTAACAACAGCATCCTCTTTTTATACAATCATATTTTTTACCTGTGGCAAAAGCCGGAAGATGCTTTACAGGCCGAAAAATTTATTAAGAACGGCAATGTAAAACTCAGTAAAGAAAACTGGGCGGCACAAATGCAAAGAACTATCCTTCCCCTTACAAAGGAATACCAGGTAGAGTTTGACAAGTCGCTGGTGAAAGAAATAAAAAGTGGCGAACCCGAAGCAAAACTAATGCTGCAGGAAAAAGGGGATTACCTCGTTTTTCAACCGGTATTTTCCTATAAAGGATTTGAAACAAAACCTAACGATAAAGAAACCATCACCATACCCGATGGCGATAAAATATTAATTGTACACCGGAATAAAGAAGCCGAACAAAAGTTCATCCAGTCATTGGAAGCATTGCATTCCCATTTTATCAAATCGCAGGAAGGCAACAGCCTTATTCTGAAAGGTGCAGATGTATTGCGCAACAACTGGTTCTTTTTATTTGTGGATGCCATGAAGGAGGCCAAAGTGCCGGTGTTTGGTTTTGAGGCCTTGCGCAATTTCCGCTTTAACACAGCAAGGCCATCCACCCACATTCATGTAAGCAGCGGGCTGGATTGGTTTGATGCAAAAGTGGAAATTGATTTTGAGGGTCAACGGGTAGGGATAGCCGATATTAAAAAAGCATTAAACGCCAAACAATCTTTTGTGCAGCTGGGCGATGGCACACTCGGTATTTTACCGGATGAATGGCTGAAGCGATACTCTCTGTTATTTAAAGTGGGTGATGGTAAAAGCGACAAACTGCGCTTATCAAAATATCACATGAGTGTGATAGATGAGTTATACGAAAACAGGGATGCCACAGAAATGAGCTTTGCCCTGGATGAAAAGTTTGAGCGGCTGAGAGAGTTTAAAAATATACCGGATATACCGGCTCCCGAAAATTTGCAGTCTATTTTAAGGCCATACCAAACTGCCGGCTACCAATGGCTAAGCTACCTGAATGATGTAGGCTGGGGAGGCATATTAGCAGATGATATGGGTTTGGGGAAAACAGTACAGGCATTGACCATGATGCAGCATTACCAGGCCAAAGAAGGCGCTTTAAAAGCCATCGTTATTTGTCCTACCACGCTGATATATAACTGGGAAAATGAAATAAAAAAATTCACGCCTTCACTTACCTGGCGTATCCATCATGGCAGCATGCGCACCAGGGATACAAAGGAAATTGAAAAAGCAAGCATCATCATTACCACTTACGGCACTTTACGCAGCGATATCCAGGTGCTGATGAAGATCCATTATGATTATGTGATACTGGATGAAAGCCAGGCCATAAAAAACCCTGCATCAAAAGTAACCAAGGCCGCCTGCCTGCTGAATGCAAAAAACAGGGTATGCATGAGCGGTACCCCTTTGCAGAACAACACCTTTGATATTTTTGCACAAATGAATTTCTTAAACCCCGGACTGCTGGGCAGCATGGAATTTTTTAGAAATGAATTTGCCACACCGATTGATAAATTTGGCGAACAGGAACAGAAAGATCACCTGCGTAAATTATTATTCCCCTTTATACTTAGGCGCACCAAAGAACAGGTGGCAAAAGACCTGCCCGAAAAAACGGAAACCATTTTGTTTTGTGAAATGGATCCGGAACAAAGAAAAATTTACGATGCCTACCGCAACAGCTACCGTGACAAGATCATGGGTACCATTGACCAGCAGGGTATAGATAAATCGCAGTTAACCATATTGCAGGGCCTGATGAAGCTGAGGCAAATTTGCGACAGCCCTGCCATATTGAATGAAGAAGAAAAATACCCTAACCACAGTATCAAACTGGATGAACTGACCAGGGAAATAACAGAAAATATCGGGGAGCACAAGGCGCTGATCTTTTCACAGTTCCTGGGTATGCTGGCACTTATAAAAGCCAAGTTACAGGAGGAAGGCATCATGTATGAATATTTTGATGGCAGCACTAACATCCAGGACCGCCAGAAGGCAATTGATAATTTTCAGAACAATGATAATTGCAGGGTATTCCTTATTTCATTAAAAGCCGGTGGAGTGGGCCTCAACCTTACCGCTGCCGACTATGTATATATTGTAGACCCATGGTGGAATCCCGCTGTGGAACAACAGGCTATTGACCGTACCCACCGTATCGGGCAAACAAAAAATATTTTTGCTTACCGCATGATCTGTATCGATACCATTGAAGATAAAATTTTACAACTACAGGAACGCAAACGTAAATTGGCCAGTGAACTGATAAGTGACGATGTTAATTTTGTGAAGGCGTTGAGTAAAGCTGATGTAGAGTACTTATTTAGTTAAATAGCCTGGAGATAAAAATAACGGCGTTAATTTTTTTAATGTAATTGTTGTTATAGATAAGGCCCGGTTTAGCAGGGATTCCTTAGTAGCAGTTAGTATTATAAAATGTGGTTTATATTCAGTTGATGCGGCAGAATAAATTACCCAATAAGAAAAATTGAAAAATCAGGTTTGAGAGCTGCTGTTAAATATAGGAATAGCCGGCAAGACTGGTTTGATAACATTTAATAACCCATTATACTGATCGATTTTCTGCTTTTTTTATTTCCCGGATTTCCGAACCATTTTGTTTTACCAAATTGTTGTTATGAATTTTCTGAAAAAAATCTTTGGCAATAAACAAACCCCAGCCATATACACATATGCTGATTTCTGGACCTGGTTTCATCAGTAGGAAAAATCCTTCTTCAAAATTGTGAAGCGCCAGGATAATATTGACAAATTTTTTTTCAGTAAACTTTCTCCAAAACTGCAGCAGTTGAATGAAGACTTTTATTTTGTTGCGGGGATGTTTGACGACAATACCGCCGAACTCATCATCAGCGCTGAAGGTTATGTAAAAACCTTTGTTTTTGCAGAAGAACTGGTAGCCGCAGCACCGTCTATAAAAGGGTGGAGGTTTACTGCCCTAAAGCCCCCTTGTGACCTGGAAAACATGCAAATAAAAATGGATGGTTATGAATTTGACGAAAACAAAATAAGTTTCTTCAGCAATGAACATGCTGAGTATCCTGATGAAATTGATATTACACTGGTACACCAGGATTATACTGAAGAGAACAAGGATATTATTTCCAGTGGCACGCTCATATACCTGGACAATGCTATGGGGGAGCTCAATACAGCCACCTTGATAGATGCTGTAAATATAACAGGCCCGTATGCCGAAAACAAGGATTTGATCCCGATAAAAAAATTGAAAAATTTCTTGCTATGGAGGGAGAAAGAATTTGTAGAAAAATATGAAGGCGTGCGCCATGACACAGAAAATGATAATTATACCCTGCTGGAAGCGAATGATGAAAACGGGTTGCCGGTAATTGCAGCCATCAATGAAGATCTTATTAATTGGGATGCCAAAGCATCGCATCCATGGATGCTGGTAATGGAAATAAAATTTGATGGCTCAAAAAACAACGGCCTGCCTGATGATGACATGTATGAATGGATGAATGAGCTGGATGAAAAAGCCCTTAAGCTGTTACCGGATGCACAAGGTTATTTGAACCTGGGAAGGGAAACATATAATGGGACAAGAAAAATGTATTACGCCTGTAAAGAATTCAGGCATTCTTCAACAACCATGGCAACACTGGTAAAAAACTACCAGGGTAAGCTGGAGGCCTCTTATGATATCTTCAAGGATAAATATTGGGTTACGCTAAATCATTTAAGGCAGGACTAACGACTTTTGCTGATTTCATTTAACTGCCTTTTTCCTCAAAAATTTTCCCCGGCACCACCAGTAATGTTCATTCAGTACCCCGAAGCAATATCATTTTACGACAGAGTATATCATTGCTAAAATATTTTAAACCGTTCAAAGCATTGCTGCGTAAGCAACTCCCTGTCGTCAGGATGGGAAATATCAATTAATGCTTTTGCCCGTTGACGCAAATTTTTTCCATACAAATAGGCTACCCCGTATTCGGTGATGATATAATGTACATGCCCCCTGGTGGTAACTACACCGGCACCGGGCTTAAGGAATGGTACAATGCGGGCTACCCCTTTATTAGTGCGGGAGGTTAATGCAATAATAGGCTTACCCCCTTCGCTTAAAGCAGCCCCACGCATAAAATCCATCTGGCCGCCAATACCACTAAACTGGTAGGTACCAATACTGTCTGCACATACCTGGCCGGTAATATCCACTTCAATAGCACTGTTTATGGCAATCACCCTGGGGTTGCGCCGGATCACATGAGGATCATTTACATAATCAATATCCAAAAAGGCAAATGCCGGATTGTTGTTTACATAATTATACAGCCGGTTAGTACCTACTGCAAATCCTGTAACTGCTTTGTAGGGATGTATTTTTTTCTTCGTGTTGTTGATGATGTCTTTTTCAAATAGCTCTACAATACCATCGCTGCACATTTCGGTATGTACCCCCAGGTTTTTATGGTTGTGCAGGCTTCTGAATACGGCATCAGGGATGGTGCCGATTCCCATTTGCAAGGTACTCCCATCTTCAATCAACTCTGCTATGTACTTGCCGATTATTAATTCATCCTCCCCCATTTTGGCTCCGTAGTCAACCTGTGGCAATTCCTCTTCATAAAATATACAGTGTGTAAACCTGCTGGTATGTATAGCGCCATCACCATGCGTGCGGGGTACTTTAGGATTAATTTGTGCAATAATAAATTTTGAATTAGCGGTGGCAGACCGGGCAATATCTACAGATACCCCCAGGGAGCAGTAGCCATGTTCATCAGGCGGGGATACCTGAATGATAGATACATCCGGTTTTAAAACACCTTTGAACAGATCAGGAATATCACTTAAAAAAATCGGCACAAAATCAGCTCTTCCTTCATTCACAGCTTCACGGATGGAGGCAGATACAAACAATGAGTTGATATGAAAACTATCCTGGTACTCAGGTTTATCTACTTCTATATCTCCAAATACCGTGATGGAAACCAGTTCTACATTTTGTAACCGGTGGCTTTGTTTTGCCAGCTCCCGCATCATATGCAGTGGCGTACAGGCACTCCCGTGAACAAAAACCCGCTGATTACTTTGAATTATTGATAATGCTTTTTCAGCGCTTACATAAGTTACGTTTTGATACATTTTGACTACTTTAGTTTGATTGCGAAATAATGCAAACCGGTTTAATAAAAAAATGAGTTTAGTCTTATTGGGTTATGATCTTAATACCCCTGCAAAGAAAGCCGGATTGTGATAACGAATATAATTAAAAAAGGGGCTTAGATAGAGATCTTGCCCCGTTTTATATCCATATCCTTTGAAAAACCTAACAGACATACGGTAGAAATTTAGCTTTGGTTTATCGTACAGAAAATATTATTTTACAAAATGGAAATGAATATTGCAGTAATTGGAGCAGGCATCAGCGGCATGGCCACCGCATATATGCTTAAGCAGCGGGGTAACCAGGTAACAATTTTTGCCAAAGCATTTTCCCCTGCTACAACATCTGATAAAGCGGCAGCCTTTTGGTTCCCTTATCATATCAGAAATGATAAGAGAGGTATTGGCTGGTGTAAAACCAGCTATGATTTTTACAGCCAATTTGCCCGGGAGCCTTTATCGGGAATCAGTATGAAGCCATTATTAAAAGTAGTGCGTAAAGGTGTTGCTGAAGAGGATTCCACCTGGATTGACTTTATGCCTGCCGGCACTTACCGTATATTACCCGGAGAGGAATTACCGCAAGGGTTTGCAAAGGCCTATGAAGTTACTGTGCCCTTAATTGAAACACAGATTTTCTTACCCTGGCTGCAAAACCAATTACTGGAAGCGGGAGTTACATTTATACAAAAAGAAATTACTGATATCAAGTTACTCAGTGATAAGCATGATATGGTTGTTAATTGCACGGCATTGGGTGCAAAAAAATTATGTAATGATGAAAGTGTAATTCCGGTTCGGGGGCAGGTT
Source organism: Chitinophagaceae bacterium (assembly GCA_043787935.1). Classification (GTDB taxonomy): domain Bacteria; phylum Bacteroidota; class Bacteroidia; order Chitinophagales; family Chitinophagaceae; genus Ferruginibacter. Next base: position 6,210 of record JAYVUL010000375.1, read on the forward strand.
GTTTTACTTAGTCCTGCAAGCAATTTTCCCATTTATTTAGACAATGAAAAAATGCTGTACGTGGTCCCGAGAAAAGATGCCCTTGTTATAGGAGGCACGTACGAAGAAAATATAAATGATGAGATTACTGAACCTGAAGCCCTTAATAAAATATTAGCTAATGCTTATGATGCGATGCCCATTCTTAAACAACAGCAGGTAACAGGAAGCTGGGCAGGATTGCGGCCTTACCGGAAGGAGGTAAGGGTAGAAATGGATGCTGATAAAAAAATCATTCATAACTATGGGCATGGCGGCAGCGGCTTTACCCTGGCTTTTGGTTGTGCACTAGCAGTGGTGAATTTAATTCACCTTTCTTAACCACCAGGTATTTTTAAAATAATTTACTGCATCACACAATATACCAGCAATCCAGGCGTTAATACACTGGTTTTTCATAGGATATTGGATTTAAAACGGGCTGTATTTCTATACTGGCCTCATTTATTTTCATTTTTTATTGTACCCCTTTTAGGGTAGCTGCCTCCTTTGGGGGGCATTGTACATTATTACATTGTTGAATTTAAACCCCTGTTGTTCCCCTATTTACCCGTTTTCCATTTCTTGTTTCCTCACTCAAATTGCAACTTATCCAGGTACCCTGTATAGAAATTCAAGCAGCCGGTTAAAAGTTAATAAACTGGTAAAGGGCAAGTGCTGGTTTTTTACATAATTGCTTATGGCACGGTTTTAGGAACGATGGGGCCGGAGGCTCCAAAAACAATTTAAATTCAATGTTCTATTTAAACAATCATTCAATCAATCTTATAAATTAATTATCATGAACACTATCAATTCAGGATCAGAAGCAGTACAAAACAGCCCTTCGCAGAAGCCATATAAAAATATAGTCATTGGCGTATTGGCTGCCTGCACATTAGGCTTAGGCACTTTTGCAATTGTAGATAAAAATAAGTCAACCCAACAGATACAACAACAGGAAACAACCATTGCAAAAGTAACAGATGAAAAAACTGATATCAGGAAAAATTTCGACGCCTCCCTTGCCAGGCTCGATTCCATGTCAACCATCAATACCAACCTTGAAGGAAAATTAACAACAAGTAATGCGGAAATAACAAAAGTAAAAGCAGAAATACGCAGCATACTTAATAAGAAAAATGCTACTGCATCAGAGTTATCAAGGGCAAAAAACCTGATAGCAAACCTCAACGGTAAATTGACAAATATGGAAGCAGATATTGCCAAGCTTACCGGAGAAAACAAAACACTGAATGAAGACAAAATTGTTTTGACCAAGGACAAGGAAAAATTAACACAAGATCTTACTACTACGACCGCGGTAAAACAAGAGCTTGAAAAGAAAGTGGATGTTGCCTCTACATTAAATGCATCAAATATTGTAATCACACCAATCAATGTGAAAGATAATGGAAAAGAAAAAGTATCCACAACAGCCAAGCGTGTTAATAAAATGGTGATCTCCTTTGATGTGGATAACCGCATAGCCCAGTCTGGAAGTACTGATATTTTTGTACTGGTTACCGGACCTGATGGCAAAGTAATTACTTCAGTGGCAGACCCCAAAAATACCTCAACTTTTACCACGCGGGAAGAAGGAGAAAAAGTATTTTCTGCTAAAGTACCTGTAGCGTTGGAAACAGCTAAAAGGAAAAATGTTGAATTTGCATTTATGCCGGGAACAGCTTTTCAACAGGGTAGTTATAAAATACAAATATACCAGAATGGATTTTTAATAGGTGAAGGAACAAAAGAATTAAAGAAAGGTGGATTGTTCAGTTAATCCCGTATAGTTTTATCACTTTTACATAACAGGGGCAATTTGAATGAACGTTCAAATTGCCTTTTTTATTTCAGCAATAATTTTTTAAACCTGCCCAATTCTTCCTTTTCTGCTACCGATAAAGGTTCGTTATTTTCAAATTTATTTTTGTAAAATATCACCCGTTTATGCTGGGGGTATTTTTGGAGGATGGCTTCAATGGTTTCCGCTGTTGAGGTATCTTTTACAGGCAAGGCGGGTGGTGCAGGTGGAGGAGACTTGTACCTTGTTGGCTTTTTCAAAATAATTGCCTCCAGGGTGGCTAATTTACCAGGGGCAATGGCATTTGTTTTTAATGCTTTGGCATGCAGCCCTTCCAACTGCTTTTTACTGAGCCCGCCTCTTTCCTCGTATTGAAACAACAAACTGTTAATAAATTCGGATGCAGGGTTTACAGCCAGTGTTTCTTTTAATACATCCAGCACTACATCCACACCGGGTTTCTTTTTTCCGTTCATTTTTTTTGGGAAGTTTTAAAATAAAAAACATTGCAACATTATATTGCAAAGAAAAGCCTGAATTGCCATAAAAAAATAGAACCAGGGTAGAAACCCCGGTTCGTTTTTAATCCGTACCCTATGAAAACTGTTTCTAAAGTATAATATTAATTTTAGATATGCAATAGAAAAGTAAAAATATTTCTTTTCAAAAAGGACTGAAATACCATGTCCATAAAGTTATTTGTTGAAAACCAGTCAAATACTATACCTGTGTAAAAAAAATTAAAGTTTAAACCAACCCCGTTTTATAAAAATCCGCAGCATGGCAAGGGGTATGAACAGCATGAGCGCAACCGAAATAAAGAAGCCCCATTTATTGTGCAGCAAGGGAATCCTTTCAAAGTTCATCCCGAATATGCCACCAATTACAGTGGCAGGAGCGAGAAGGCAGGTAACTACAGCCATCACTTTCATTACCTCATTCATTTTGAGGTTTACATTGCTCAGGTACAGATCGTGCAGGTTCATCATCATATCCCG
>JAYVUL010000376.1:0-4097 GCA_043787935.1 Chitinophagaceae bacterium
GCGGAAATACTTTGGTTACTTCTGGCGGCAGCCAGGCCTATACCATTACGCCCAATGTAAACTACCTCGTAGCGGATGTACTGGTGGATGGTGTTTCACAGGGAGCTGTTACCAGCTTTACCTTTACCAATGTATCTGCATCGCATACCATTGTTGCTTCCTTTGCTATCAATACATTTAATATCGTTGCATCAGTAACCGGCGGCAACGGCACCATCTCGCCAAACGGAACTACCGCAGTTAATGCTGGTTCCAGCCAGGCGTATACCATTTCGCCCAATGTAAACTACCATGTAGCAGATGTACTGGTGGATGGCGTATCGCAGGGAGCCCTTACCTCCTTTACCTTTACCAATGTAACGGCAACGCATACCATTATTGCTTCGTTTGCCATCAATACCTTCAACATCACTGCCAGTGCAGATCCCGGTGGCACGATCTCTCCAAACGGCGCTACGGTAGTTAACAGCGGAGCAAGCCAGGCATTTACCATTACGCCAGACGGCTGCAGCAGCATTCTCGATGTATCAGTGGATGCTGTTTCACAGGGGCCAATCTCTTCTTATACCTTTACCAATGTAACCGCCAACCATACCATCAGTGTCAGTTTCTCCAGCAGCACCTTCACACAATGGACCGGTGCGGTAAGTGCCGACTGGAACGTTGCTGGTAACTGGACCGCTTGTGTGCCCGATGCAGGTAAATTTGTTTACATCCCTGCCAATGGTAACCTCGGTGTAACACAGCAACCTGCTCTTACTGCAGATGCGACTACGGGCGACCTGGAAATTGATGTGGCAGCTTCCATTACCATCGGCAGCCATACCCTAAATATTACGGGTACATACTATGATGATGGCGGTTGTTCCTTAATAGGTTCACCTGCATCAAACCTGGTTTTGAGCATCAATAATACATTAAGCTCCGCATCCACGCTGGTGCTGAAAAACTTAACCATCAATGGCGGCACCACCACGCTTACCACACCGGTAGAAATAACCGGCGGAACTGCGCCGAATACATCGGGCACTGTAACGGTGGCAAGTGGTGCGGTATTGGCATCAGCCGGTTTCTTAACATTAAAATCTAACCAGTTTGGCACAGCAAGGGTAGCAGCAGGTGATGTGGCCGGTAATTATATCAGTGGTGATGTAACCGTAGAACGCTACATACCCGATAATGGTTTCCGTTCCTGGAGGTTCTTATCGGTACCTACTTTTGGCAATGGCCAAACCATCCGCCAGGCCTGGCAGGAGGGTGCAGCTAATCCATTACCGCTGCAAAATAACTTACCCAACTTTGGTACACAGATCACCGGAGCCGGTACAGTGCCGGCAACTGTGCAGGCTAATGGCTTTGATTACAACAGCCAAAGCGCCGGGTTATTAACCTGGAATGGCACCGGATGGTCTGGAGTAACCAGCACCAATATCCCAATAGCCAATAACAAGGCTTACTTCTTATACGTTCGTGGCGAACGCAGCAAAGGGGTAACTTTCTCTACTACCAGTTCATCTGCCACCACCTTAAGAACAACAGGCCAATTGTACCAGGGCACTCAATCCAACCCAACCATTGCGGCTAATAGTTTTGCAGCTTTAGGTAACCTGTATCCGTCGGCCATCGACTTTACACAACTCACCCGCACCGGTGGCGTAAGTAACCTTTTTTATATCTGGGATTCCAAAAAGTTGTCCAGTAGTTTGGGTGCATACCAAACCTTCAGTTCTACCAATAGCTTCCAGTGTTTACTGGCTGGCGGCAGCTACACTGTAGGACAGCCCAATACCAGGATTGAAAGTGGGCAGGCCTTCTTTGTTGCAACAAGTGGTACAACAGGAACCCTTACACTATCGGAAGGCAGTAAAGTAGCCAATGGCGGCAGCCTTGGTTTCAGGCCTGCCACGCCGGCAACTGCTTTGGTAAAAATAGACAGCAGGCTGTATAGAGCAGATGGTACCATGGCTGATGCCAATACCGTAGTATTCGACGATGCCTATGCCAATGCAGTGGATGCCGATGATGCCCTGAAATTGACTAACCCGGGAGAAAATTTTGCGATACAGCAGGAAGGGAAGGCCCTTGCAATAGAAGGCAAGCAGCCCCTCACCGCGGCAGACATTATCTCCTTTAAGTTATGGAACCTGCACCAGCAGGCGTACAAACTGGAGTTTGTCCCAAATAATACCGGCAATACCGGTTTAGCGGCTGTGCTGGAAGATGCTTACCTGCGCACAACCACGCCTGTTAGCCTGGATGCCAATACGGTGGTAAACTTTACCGTGGATGCCAATGCAGCTTCTTCAGCAACAGACCGGTTCAGGATCATTTTCAGACAGCTGGCCCCGTTACCGGTAAACTTTATCAGCATCAGTGCCAACCGCACGGCTGCCGGAGTAACCGTTGACTGGAAAGTAGCCGCAGAAAGAAATATTGCTCATTATGTAGTGGAACGCTCTGCAGATGGACGCCATTTTGCGGCTATTGGCACCGTAACTGCCGTCAACAATACCGCCTATAACTTTACAGATGTAGCCGCCTTAAGCAGCACTGCCTTTTACCGCATTAAGAGTGTAGGTGTTGCCGGCGGGGTTAATTACACGGCTGTAGTAAAAGTTGCCGCAGGCGATGGTAAGCCCGGATATTCTATCTCTCCAAACCCGGTTGAAGGCGGAACGGTAAACCTTCAGTTTCAAAACCAGCCTAAGGGCGGTTACTGGGTAAGGGTTACCAGCACTACCGGGCAGGCAGTGTACAGCAGTAAATTGACACATGCAGGCGGCTACAGTACACAGGTACTGAACCTGCCTGCAGCAATAACCCCGGGCATGTACCAGGTGGAGATTATTGCGCCTGATAAAACAACCACCACTGAAAGCTTACTGGTTAAGTAAAATAATTTGGCCGGCAAAGCATAACAAATCAATAAAAGGCCCCCGTTTACCGGGGGCTTTTTTATTAATGGATAGGGCAGGGCTGCTGCAGTTTTTTAGCGCCAGTCGCAGGAAGGACTGCTGCCACCGTCTGGCACTTCACTAATATAAATTGAGATCGTTTTTGATTAAAGACTTAGTAACACCCAGGCACAGAATCATTTTCCCTAAACTTAATACAGGTTCGTGAAGACAGGAACCCTGGCTGAGTATTCCTTTATCAGTATATCTTTAGTCAGTAAAAAATAAAGGCAAAGTTTTACTATTGAAATAAAAAGTAAGTTTGTTCAAAGTAATTTTATGTCAGCTGTAGAAAAACAAATTGGTGGTTATTTATCCCTGCTCAATCTCCGGCATAAAAAAACAGTGCTTTCTGTGGTTAAAACCATTGCCGAAGCGCAACAGGAATACGGTAATATTTGGGAAGATAAAGATTTTGTAAAAGAAATGGACAGCCGTACGGCCAACTATGAGAATGGTACAGCCGGCATGCTGCAATTTAATGATTTGAAAAATGCAGCCATAGCCGGTTATAAAGCCAAAAGAAAAAGCAGGAGATGATCTACACTTATGTACTGCATCCAAAAACAAAGCAGGAAGTTAGTGAAGGCTTTTCATGGTACGAAGACAAATTACCCGGGCTTGGGTATGAATTTTTAAATGCGGTTGAACTTAAACCCGGATTTTGCAGTGGGAATCGTAATGAGAGGAAAAAAGGCAATAAAGACAGACGTTTGAGCCGATTTTTTGGTCGAAAAAATAGTGAACTATGGTGAGATCAAAAAATCAAGCAAATGCCTGTGTTTGAAGCATTTTTTTCTCGTAATAGATTTCAACTGCAAAATCTGGGTTAAAAATACTGAGATTATTACCCACCCTGAAACATTCTCCTCTAAGGGCAACCCCGATTATAGAGAAGCCCTCCTCAACCGTTTTCCATTTGTAATTGTATACAGGATTTACAAACTAAAGAAAGAAGTTTTTATAAGTTTAATACATCATACAAAAAAATCGGTTCGAAGAAAATACAGGAAACCCTGATGCCCCTTCCAGGACTCCGTCCAAAAGTGTTGGAAACCTTTGATGATGTAATTTTGCCCAATGAAAGTTGGAGAATTATTAAAACTGATACCACCTGAAACCTTTGCTGACCTTGCCATAGAG
>JAYVUL010000377.1:0-6566 GCA_043787935.1 Chitinophagaceae bacterium
GCCAACGAGAGCGCGCCGATAGGGGATGACAGTCCGCAGAGCAGCGCAGTGACGATGGCCAAGCTGGACCGCTGTTTCTGCAAACATTCGATCTTGCTGCTCACTTTAAAAGCAATACGGGCCGGGAAGTTGGCCTTGATGGTACCGGTAATAATATTCACACTCGGCCTTTGTGTAGCAATGATCAAATGAATACCAACTGCCCTCGCCAACTGGGCCAGCCTGGCAATGGGCATTTCTACTTCTTTGCCCGCCGTCATGATCAGGTCTGCAAATTCATCCACCACCAACACAATGAATGGCAAAAACTGGTGGCCTTTTTCAGGATTCAATTTTCTTGCAGCAAATTTTTCATTGTACTCCCTGATGTTGCGGCAACCTGCTTCCTTCAGCAAATCGTACCGGTTATCCATTTCAATACAAAGCGCATTGAGGGTATGCACTACTTTCTTTGTATCCGTAATGATGGCTTCTTCTTCACCGGGAAGTTTCGCCAAAAAATGTTTTTCAATCGTTTTATAAATACTCAACTCCACCTTTTTGGGATCTACCAGTACAAACTTTAATTGAGAGGGATGTTTCTTATATAATAATGAAACGAGAATGGCATTTAAACCAACCGATTTGCCCTGGCCAGTGGCACCAGCCATAAGCAAATGCGGCATACTGGCAAGGTCAACAATAAAATTTTCATTGTCTATTTTTTTACCGATCGCAATGGGCAGGGAGAAATTATTGTTCTGAAATTTATCGGAGGAGATCAGGGTCCTCATGCTTACAATCGTCTTTTTTGCATTGGGCACTTCTATTCCAATAGTGCCTTTGCCGGGAATGGGGGCAATAATACGAATGCCAAGGGCAGCAAGGCTGAGAGCAATATCATCTTCCAGGTTTTTAATTCTTGAAATACGTACCCCCGCCGCCGGGATGATCTCATACAGCGTAACAGTAGGTCCAACAGTAGCAGAAATTTTCTGAATGCTGATGTCATAATTTTTAAGCGTATTGATGATCTGGTCTTTATTGGCCTGGAGCTCTGCAGCATCCTGTACAATTTTGTCACTGCCATGTGCTTCCAGCAAATCAATGGTTGGGTATTTATAATCCCTCAGATCCAGGATGGGGTCATACGGTGTGCCAATTTTATTGTGTTTGGCATCAGGCGAAGGCTGCAATTCTTCTTCCGCAATTTTATCAGGTACCGTTTTTATTTCCAGTTCGAGGGATGCTGCCTGCTGGTTTTTAGCAGTTGTTTTATTTACAGCCGGTGCAGTATCATTCTTGAATTCCGGCAAATCTGCCGGCTTTATTTCCTCCATTTCTTTTTCTACCAAACCAATGTCATGCATCGGCTGCTGATTTACCAGAAAGGGTACATTCACCATTCCTGTATTGCCATTAAGTAAATTTCCTTTCTGCTCATTGCTGCTGATCTCTTCCTCCTCTTCGAAACTTTTTTCGGTTGGTTGCGCTGCAACAACCAGGGAAGAAAGCTCATCCGTTGCCATCAATTTTTTTGAAGGTAATTTGAAGACAGGATTAAACCGCCAGATAATATAACTTAACACTGCTACTGCCAGTACTGCCAGGGTGCCTACCTGGCCTATTACCTGGTACATCCAAGCCCTTACCAGGTTGCCCGCAGCACCTCCCCACGGGAAAGCCGATCCATTAAATGCAACGGCAAAAGCAACACTTAAAACCACCAGGCCGATCAATAAATATTTGATGTTGCGGACGATTGAAAATATTTTTTTTCCAAAAAATAAATTAACCCCTACCACAAAAAAGAAACTGCAAATAAAATAGGAGGCAATACCAAATCCCTTAAAAATGAAAAAATGAGACAGGAAGGCGCCCAGTGTACCCAACAGGTTATTTACTTTTACGCTGGATCCCCAAAATAAACTGCTGCCGGAACCGAATACCTTATCCTGGTCTTCCTGCCAGGTAAACAGGTAGGAAGTGAAAGCAATGAATAATAAAAAGGCGATCAGTAAAAAGACCGCACCGGTTATTTTATGGGTGCGTTCATCTTTCAGCAATTGCTTTACTTCAATTGTTGGTTCGCTGTGTTGTTTTAATGTTCCTCCGCCTTTTACATCGGCCTTATCCGGTTTCACTTTTTTTGCCATTGAAAACAAAGATAATAAAACCATTACTCAATGTGCCCTGAAGGGATGGATTTAGTATGGATATGAACTAAATGATGTAGGTTTGGTATAATGAAATTGCTGAAAACCTGCTCCATCTGCTTATTGCTTTTCCTGGTTAGTTATTGGCTGAAAGCGCAGCCTGCAGAAGCTTTTGACTATGCAGATGTGGCTACTTTTAAAGATTCTCTTTTATTAAATAAATGCCTTTTATTTGTTGACAGCAACAACAATGTTTCGCCGCAGGAGGTACTCCAAAAAAACTGGATTCCATTACCCGCATTTAAAATTAAAGCCCACATACCACAAGGCTGGATAACAAAAAGAGTATACCTCAAACTTGATATTGCTAACACCGGCAACGCCGCAGGCAGTGTTTATTTTTTCCCGGGGATTTCCTTCAGAAGCATAAAGACCTTTAAAATACTCAATGAAAATGTGCTGTTGCCCGTTATAGACAGGAGCAAAGATGATGGCTATCAGCCATTGGAAATAGGGCCCGGTACAAGGCAAACTTTTATCATAGAACTATATTTTACCAAAACAGTTTTCAATATCCTTGCACCTCAACTTATTCAAAAAAATTACCTGGACAAGTATCAAAAAATACAATACCATAAAAATGAAGAATCCAGGGTGGTGAGTTTTTTATTCAGCGGCAGTTTACTGATGATGATTATTTTTTCACTGACAAACTTTTTTTTAAGTGGCAAAAAAAATGAATTTGCATTAAACAGTTGTTATGTGGCCTGTATGTTCCTGCTCATTTTTATCAGCACCTATTTTGAAAAAAAAGCAGGAATTACTGCAAGTTTAATTAACAGCTACCTGGCATTTGCCCTGCTGGCAACGGGCACCATTTTTTATATCGCTTTTACCAGAACGTTTTTAAATACAAAAACCAACTTCCCATTCCTTAATACATTATTTATTTATGAAGAAAGGCTGTTAATCCTTGTGCTCTGTTGTTTTACTTTTCTGAATTTTTTTACTGATTATTTTCAATGGCAGCACCTCCTTGAAAATGGTATGAAAATAACAGCACTGGCCATTGGAATTGTATATATCGTTGTGGCTGTAACCCGGAAAAACAGGCTACTTAATTACCTTGCCATTGGCAATGCGCTGCTGATCCTTTTTGCAATAATATCCTTTTATTTACTCCTCAATTCCCATCCAGGTGCCAGTATATTTTCAAGTCCTCTTTTTTATTACGAACTGGGTATTGTTTGCGAACTGATGTTTTTTATATTGGGGCTTACCTACAAAAACAGGGTAGAACTGATTGAAAAAATACAGGAACAGGAAGCATTAAAACTGGCATCTGAGAAACAATTATACGAAACAAAGCTGGCGGTACTGAATGCAAAACAAAAAGAAAGAAACCGCATCAGCGCAGACATGCACGATGACCTGGGTGCTGGTATTACTGCTATCCGCCTGTACAGTGAACTTGCCAAAAAAAAACCAGAAAAAGCCGCATTGCCGGAAATAGAAAAAATTTCCTATTCTGCCAATGAACTGCTCAATAATATGAATGCCATCATCTGGGCCATGAGCAGCAGCAATGACTCGCTGGAAAATATGGTAGCCTATATCCGCAGTTACGCACAGGAATATTTTGAGAACACCGGCATCACCTGCCGTATTAATATTATGGATGACCTTCCTGATATGGTAGTATGGGGCGAAATAAGGAAGAATGTTTTTTTAGTGATAAAGGAATCGCTCAATAATGTATTGAAACATGCAAAGGCAACAGAAGTAATGATCACTTTGGCCAAAGTACCTGATGGGCTTTCCCTTTGCATCCAGGATAACGGAGTTGGCATTGACCTGGATAAGGTGCGCCGTTTTGGGAATGGATTAAAAAATATGAAAAAAAGAATGGATGAAATGAAGATTGATTTCAATATTGAAAACAACAACGGCACGTTGATAACCTTGCATTATGCAGTTACGCTGTAGTTTTTTTTGCGATGCCCAATGCCAGCAATACCCAGGCTGCAATAAAGGAAAGCCCGCCCAGCGGCGTAATGGCACCTACCCATAAGGCCTGTATATGTTGATGCCTGATGAAGCATAACAGGTATAACGACCCGCTGAATAAAATAATGCCCGCAATAAACAGGTTGCCTGCCCAGCGAATTTGCCTTGCAGGAAATGGCTGATACAACATGCCTGTGCAAAGCAAAGCCAGGGCATGATACATTTGATACCTCACCGCGGTTTCAAATATCTGCAGCACATCAGCACCTACTATTGCTTTCAGCTGGTGTGCAGCAAAAGCACCCAATAAAACCGAAAAGCCACCCAGCAAGGCGGCAATGATCAAAAAGTTTTTATGCATATTGGTCTGGATTAATAAGCAAGTATTTTTTCTTCAAAAGTATTTTCTGTAATACCGGAGCTTTCGAGTATCACATTGGCCTGTTTATAGAAAGGCTCCCGCTCTTTCAATTTTTGCTGGATAAAAAACAACAATTCGGCCTGGTTTAACTTTTTGATCAACGGCCGCTGCTGCTGCCCTTTTATCAGCCGTCTTAAAATTTCTTCCGGGGAAGCAGACAGGTATACTGTAATACCATGTTCATTCATCCATTGCATATTATTATTAAAACAGGGAGTGCCGCCACCACAGGCTACAATTGTATTTTTAATGTCAACCAAACTTTTCAGTACCCTGGTTTCTGCCGAACGAAAATATTCTTCGCCTTTGCTTTCAAATATTTCGGTCACTGGTTTCCTTTCCTCCATTTCTATCGTTTCATCCAGGTCAATAAACCCAAGTTTGTAGCTGGCGGCCCATGCTTTGGCCCAATGAGACTTTCCACAACCCATAAAGCCGTTCAGAAAAAAAATCATACAGTGTACTGTTTTATCAGGGATTAATAATAAACTTCTTAAAGTTACAAAAGAAAAAAAATGTTAGCCAAAAAATATACCTGGTAAACGGTGAAAGTATTTGAAAAGTATTTTGCGTATTTAAATAAAAAGAGAACTTAATTTTTCTTTTTAAAATCACCCCTCTTCCAGGCCTTTATGAACTCTGCCCAGGCAAATGGATTGAAGATATTTTGAGGAGGGATCTGGCCATTGTAATAGTTCTTAGCGGCCTGCTTGCTCAGGTAGCTGTTCACCGCTTCTTTTCCGTCTCTTGGCAGCGAGGCCATCAGCATCCGCCGGGTATTTTCATCATTATTTTTCCGTGCAGTTTCCAGGTTATCATCCGGAATTTGGGTGTTAACGAAGTCCCGCTCAAACTGTTCCCGGGTGGGCCGGGCTTTTATTATGGTGGCAGCAAGATAAATCGTATCCGTCACCATTAATTGTATGATGCTGTATTGGTTGCCTGCAATGTCTTTTGGAACAATCACTGTTTTGGGTTTAAAACCCACGCTGGTAAATTCTATGACATCGCCTTTTAATACCACGATGCTGAATACGCCCTGGCTGCTGGTAACCGTTCCCTGGTTGCGGCCCTTCACCACCACACTTACAGACTGCAGTGCCTGGAGGCTATCTGCCGTCATTACCACGCCATATAACTGAACCACTGAATCTTTAAAGTCTGCAAACTGGGCTTTGGAGGTAAAAGGGAGGATAGCAGTAATCAGTAAGATATGTCGTAAAAATTGTTTCATGTGCGGCACTTAGTGATAAAAAGTGCTTAAAGTGTTTATTTTCTGTCCAAAGATATGCCGTACAAGCGAGGTAATTAATGCTTTTTACTAAAAAGCAGCAATTACAAAATCACCATTACAACGATGTTGAAAAAAAATCCTGAAATCCTTTGTGGCCGGTTTCAAAAATAGCATCATTTCTGCAAATGATAAACAAAGTAAGCCCTTCAATGTTTAATTTCGCAGCTGCACAATTTTTTTAACAAATAATTGAACGATGACCACTGAAGATATATTGAAGGCACTGAGTAACGTACAGGAACCTGATCTTGGCAAAGACCTTGTGACACTGAACATGGTGAAAGACATTGCGATTGACGGCAACAAAGTTTCTTTTACTGTAGTGTTGACCACACCGGCCTGTCCGCTGAAGGACCTGATCATGAACGCCTGTATCAATGCCGTAAAACTACTGGTTAATAAGGAAGCCGTTGTAACGGTAAACTTTACGAGTAATACCAGCAGCAACCGCAAAGATGCAGGAACAGTATTGACTGGTGTTAAAAATATCATTACGGTAGTGAGTGGAAAGGGTGGTGTGGGTAAAAGCACCGTAGCTGCTAACCTTGCCCTTGCCCTGGCACAAGGCGGTGCCAGCGTGGGTTTGATGGATGCAGATATTTACGGACCCAGCCAGCACATTATGTTTGGCGTGAGGGGCGACAGGCCGATGATGAAGGAAGTAAATGGCAAAGGAATGATCATGCCGATTGAAAAATTTGGAATAAAA
>JAYVUL010000378.1:0-3167 GCA_043787935.1 Chitinophagaceae bacterium
CTTACCAGGTGCTGGAAGAAGGCCAATCAGTTACCAAAGGTGGCTGGTCACTCACCCAGGCGAGAACATTTTACAAGGAAACTGTCGTGGGTGTTAATAATCAATTGGCAGACATCACCGCCGGAGAATATTTCATAGATACTGATCCTGGTTTTGGGAATGGTGCACCTATTCCGGTCGCACCCAATGCCGGATCAAATATTACTGACCTGAACTTTACTTTCGATATTACCAATCTTACTGCGGGATTTCACAACCTGTATGTTCGGTTTAAAGATGCCAACGGAACATGGAGCCATGCCAATTTCCGTACTTTTTATAAAGAAAATATCATTGCCGGCAATGCGCAGTTACCCAATATTGTCAGCGGCGAATTTTTTATGGATACCGATCCGGGCTTTGGCAATGGCAGTCCTATTCAGCCATTAGCTGCCGGTACTGATATAACCGATGTAAATTTCGCCATAGATATATCTTCTATCACTGCTGGTTTTCATAACCTGTATATTCGTTTTAAGGATGCGAACGGTACCTGGAGCCATGCCAATATCCGTACTTTTTACAAAGAAAATATCATCGCCGGCAATACGCAATTACCAAATATTGTAAGCGGGGAATATTTTGTGGATACCGATCCCGGCTTTGGAAATGCCACTCAGATTATTCCTGCCTTTACTCCGGGCACTAACATTGATGACCTCAATTTTATAGTCGATATTACCACCTTTACGCCCGGTTTTCATAATTTGTATCTACGATTTAGGGATGTCAATGGTACCTGGAGTCATGCCAATATTCGCAGTTTTTACAAGGAAGTATTTACCGGCCAACAATCACTGCCCAACATCACCCGTCTTGAATATTTTGTAGACAATGATCCGGGGTTTGGCCTGGGCAAGCCCGTATCTGTTACTGCTGCAACCGATATTACTACGCTGACTTTCCCCATCGACATGGCCAATGTTTCAATAGGGAACCACCGTATCTATGTGCGTGCAGTAGACGCTACCGGAAAATGGTCATTGGTAAGCAGTGGAAGTTTTGTTGTAGAACCTCCCGCAGCAATCTACATTACCGTGGGTAACCTCGACGCAAATGCCTGCGCCGGGAATTTATTTAAAATACCATTTTCTGTAAACATTCCTTATGGTTCAAATAATATTTTTACCGCACAACTGTCAGATGCAAATGGAGGGTTTGCTAATCCCGTAAATATAGGTACGTTCACCGGCAACAATACGGATACCATCCGGGCCACCATTCCGGCCAATACACCGGCGGGCAATGCATATCGTGTAAGGGTGCTGGCCAGTTCTCCCCTGGATACGAGTGCAGTAAGCAGCACTTCTTTTATAATAAAGAGAGTGCCTGAGCTATCCTACAATATCAACGGAAAAACCCAGCCATGCATCGGTTCAGAAACTTATGCCGCAAGTGTGGTAGAGAGCGATGCTACCTATCAATGGATGTTATCCGGAGGTGGCACCATCGTTACCAATGGTGCAAACGCTACTATTACCTGGACTACAGCCGGAACTTATACTTTATCATTGACCGCTTCCAATAGTTGCGGGGCCGGTACTACCCGCACCCTTTCCATTACTGTTTATGGCGCTCCTCCAACAATTGCTGCCAATGGCCCATTAACTTTCTGCCAGGGCGGTTCGGTAATTTTAACTTCTTCTTCCCCTACCGGGAATGTATGGAGCACAGGCGCCAATTCACAAAGTATCACCGTCACTACCAGCGGAACTTATTCTTTATCACTGGGAGCCGGAGGCTGCTCAGCGGCAACTCCTGAAACGGTGGTTGTTACAGTGAATCCTGCGCTGACCCCGGTGTTTACGGCTATTGCACCTATTTGTGCGGGATCGCTGGCGCCCATTTTGCCGCTCATTTCAAACAATGGTATTGCAGGTACCTGGAGTCCATCCATTGTAAGCAATAGCAGTTCCGGCAGCTATACCTTTACAGCAAATCCGGTTGCGGGCCAATGCTTTTTTACAGCTACCTTATTGGTAACGGTTACACAGGTGGTTACGCCTTCTTTCGCTGTGCTGGCTCCCATTGCGGCTGGTTCAGTTCCTCCACTTTTGCCTGCCACTTCTCAGAATGGTATTTCAGGAACCTGGAGCCCGGCAATAGTTAGTAATACTCAAACAGGCACCTACACCTTTACACCCAATAATGTTGGCCCCTGTATTGCAACTGTTACCATAACCATTCTTGTTATAACAGCTCCTGATTTAGCGGTGCAAAACATAACTGCAAACAAAACCGAAATATTACCCAATGAACCGGTTACCATTTCATGGAATGTGGCAAATATAGGAAGCGCCCCATCTTTTAAAAACTGGACTGAACGCATTTATATTCAATCACCTGCAGGCGAAAACCGATCGCTTGTGAAGCAATCTGTTTTTACAGGTGACGGTGTGCTAAACAATGGCCAGTCACTGGCCAGGAGTACCGAAGTAAATATGCCATCCCAGTTGAATATTGGCGACCAGGGTGTTTTTGTGGTGGAGATTATTCCAGGCAATAATATTACAGAGGCTTTGGGATCGGTTGCAAATAATACAGGAATTCAATCAACTCCATGGGCGATAACCAAAAAGCTTTCTTTAATCCTGTCGGGCACAGAAATCACCGAAGGATCACTTGCAGGCATCAGCGTTTCCGTAAACAGAACAGGATCGCTGGATGCTCCACTAACGGTAAACATCAGCCTTCAAAACCCCGGACGTTTTAATTATCCTTCTACGCTGACCATTCCTGCCGGACAGTCGGGTCGTTCGTTTAACATTGCTGTAATTGAAAATAATTTATTAGAAGGTAACTTAACCGACAAACTGGATATTACAGCAACCGGATTTCAATCAACGAGTGCCAATTTGTTGATTATTGACAATGATAAGCCTGCTTTAACCATTACTAATTTGGCGACAGAAGTGATGGAAGGCAATACGGTAACTTTCCTGGTAAATACAAATCTTGCGCCAGCAGCACCATTGATCGTTTACCTTAATTCGAATAACCAGGCCCGCTTCCCGTTACCTGCATCGGTTACCATTGCCGCCGGGGCCTTATCGGCATCGGTTACTGTTACCCTGGCACCCGACAATATTCCGGGGGTAGACCAGGCAGTGAGCATTACAGCGGGTGCC
>JAYVUL010000379.1:0-16043 GCA_043787935.1 Chitinophagaceae bacterium
ATTGTTTACTGCAATTGCAAATAGAAATTAAAAGTTCAGACGGATACCAATAATATTGATGTGCAGATAGCCTTGATGAATAAAATAAATGCAAGGACCAAACTGGTTGGTGCATTGGGCGTGCTGGAAGCAAGCGCATTGTAAATTGGTTTGATACAAAGTCCGGTATCTGCCGTTATCAGCAAACCTCATAGCCTGGCATTTACATTTGACCTGTCAATGAATATCATCAGGAAAAAATATCCGTTACGGCAGGATTTTTTCAATCTGTTTGCACTTCAGTACGGATGCGTTATCATCCTGGCAAAAAGGGGAAAGGCTCTCAATATATGATACTTTCAAATATCGTTCATGAAAAAGAAACACACAAACCATCTTATTTGTGATACAATCGCCTGCTGAAATGATATATTTGCACAAATCTTGACCAATGGATTTCAAGGAATTAGCATTGCAGGAAATATTGACGGTAACCTTCACTTTATTTGCCGTAATCGACGTGGTAGGGTCTGTCCCCATTTTAGCATCGTTACGGGAAAAAATGGGCGGGGTTATCCGTTCCACACAGGCAACGTTGGCTTCAGGTGGATTGATGATACTGTTTTTATTTTTAGGTAAACAGTTCCTGGGCTTGTTGGGGCTGGATGTAAAGTCATTTGCCGTAGCCGGAAGTATTGTAATTTTTATCCTTGGATTAGAAATGGTATTGGGGCATGAATTTTTTAAATCAGACAGCAATCCCAAGAGTGGCAGCGTGGTTCCCATTGCATTTCCTTTAATTGCAGGTAGTGGAACACTTACCACTATCATGAGTTTAAAAGCCAACTATGCTGATGTAAATATTTTAATCGCTATTATCATTAACTGCATTGTGATCTACCTGGTGTTAAAATCATTGAAATGGATTGAGCAGGTTTTGGGCCCTAATGGCATGGTGGTGATAAGGAAATTTTTCGGTGTAATATTATTAGCCATTGCTGTGAAAATATTCGGTAGTAATATTGTAAAGTTTGGAAAGTGATTTTCTATTTTGGCCTTGTCGTACAATGGATAGTATAAGAGTTTCCGAAGCTCCAGATCCAGGTTCGATTCCTGGCAAGGCCACCAAATATTTTCAGTTATGTATTTTGCGTATGTACTAAAAAGTATTGAGCATGAATACTTCTATAAAGGGCATTGCCAGGACTTAGAAAAACGGCTTGCTCAACATAATTCAGGCATGACCACGTCAATTAAGCACTATATTCCATTTCAACTTGTTTATTTTGAGAAATTTCAGACTGAAATGGAAGCTATTGCAAGAGAGAAATATTTCAAGTCATCTGCTGGAAGAAGATTTCTAAAAACAAAAATGATGATGTAGTACAATGCCCGCCCGGCTGACGCCAGTCGGACGGGGATAGTATAAGAGTTTCCGAAGCTCCAGATCCAGGTTCGATTCCTGGCAAGGCCACAAATTTTAAAGCCAGGTTCACTGCTGGCTTTTTTCGTTTTTTTCCTAAAACTTTCCTTCCTTTTTTCCACTCAATTCTTGCCCGCCCCCTATACTCCTTTCGGTATGTTATATGGGTATGCCCCGCTGCAGACAGCAGCTTTTATTGCAGTATATATGCAACTACGGGAAATAGCGTAATTTATTTGTAAAGTATAATATTCCGGACGTTTACAGCAAAGCGATACTAAAAGTTTCATAGATGCGTTGAATAGGTTTGGATTTGCATTTTTGATAAGGGTATGACAAAATACCTGATGGCAGGCGAAAACAAGCAACAGGAATAGCCTTTTATGGAATCTTTAGGATATGTGGCTCACAAAGCTGAAACTTAATAGGGGATTGACAATGCTGCTGTTGATAAATAAGTAAGGGTGCTGTACATAAAGAAATGTTTTAAAAACAATAACCTATAATTATTATGAGATCTTCTATTTTTCAATTCTCTGGCAGAGAATGGCAGGCCCATCCGAAATATAACAACAATGATAATTCAAATACCCAATTGGTACTTTGTTTTGCATCCAAAAATATCCTCGCCGGCCCGGGTATTTACGAGTCAGTAAAAAAGCAATTCCCATGTTCACAAGTTGTTCTTTGCAGTACAGCCGGAGAAATTTTTCAAAATATTGTTCAGGATGATTCATTGGTGGCAGTAGCCTTGCAGTTTGACAAAACTACTATCGGGTCTGCAGTGGTTAACAGCAGGGATTTTACCAACAGCTACGATGCCGCAACTGCACTGATAAAAAAACTGCCGGAAAAGGATCTTGCTTATATCCTTGTTTTATCCGATGGAAGTACAGTAAACGGAAGTGAACTGGTGAAAGGATTAAACGATGCGGCTGAAAATAAAATACTCATTACCGGTGGCCTTGCCGGCGATGGAGCCAATTTCATCTCTACATTGGTTGGATTAAATCAGCAACCATCAGAAGGAAATATTGCAGCCATTGGTTTTTATGGAAATAATATAAAAGTTACGCATGGATCAAACGGGGGCTGGCAAACATTTGGGCTGGAAAAAGAAGTGACCCGTTCAAGTGGCAATAAATTATTTGAAGTGGATAATAAGAATGCACTGGAGATGTATAAAAAATACCTCGGGCCTGCAGAAACAGATAAATTACCCGGCTCGGCATTATTGTTCCCGCTGTCGGTTATCATTCCCGGAAACAACCAGCCCGTTGTAAGAACGATCCTTTTTATTGACCATGAGGAAAGCAGTATGACGTTTGCAGGAGATATTCCGCAAGGTTCAAAAGTGCGGTTCATGAAGGCAAATTTTGATATGCTTACGGCTGCAGCCGCCAGCGCTGCACAAACAACATTGCATAATGAAACTGTTAAACCCGCCTTTTCACTGCTGGTAAGTTGTGTGGGCCGAAAGATCATCCTGGACTCAAGGACAGAAGAGGAAGTGGAAGCTGTACTGGAATCTATTGGGGATCAAACACCTGTTGCCGGTTTTTATTCTTATGGCGAAATATCACCTTTTAATGAAGGGGGTGATTGTCGCCTGCACAATCAAACCATGACAATTACCTCCTTTTATGAATCTGCATAAACTGCTGCAAAAGCAATTGTCAAAATATTTACCCGAAACATTACGGCAGCACCCGGATTTGCAAAAACTGCTTGCGGCCGTGAATGATTCCTATTATGCCTGCGAAAGAGATAAGGAACTTGCTGACAGGGCTTTCTCTATCAGCGAGGAAGAATATATTGAAGTAAATGAACAACTCAAACATGAAGTAGCAGTAAAAAAACAATCAGTTGAAAAACTCAAGGAAACAATAGGAACGATTACCGGCGAAGAAAAGAGCAGCGATTCGGACGATCTGCTGATGATAGCCAGGTACCTGAACGAACAGGTTAATAAAAGAAAGGAAGCTGAAGTAGAATTAAAAGCAAGCCAGGAACTGTGGCAGTTTGCATTAGAAGGTGCAGGGGATGGCGTGTGGAGATATGATTTGCAAACCGGCGAAGTGTTTTATTCCAGTCAATATAAAAGCATGCTGGGTTACGGGGAAATGGAATTTGATAACAACCAGTCGGAATGGTATACACGCATACATCCGGATGATATTGAAAAAGTAAAACAATCTGCAAAAGATTACGCTGATGGCAGGATATCTTCTCACCAGCGGGAATACAGGATACGGCACAAAAGTGGTAAGTACCTGTGGGTTCTTGACAGGGGAATGATTTTAAATTATACCGACAAGGGGCAACCGGAAAAAATCGTAGGAACACATACCGATATCACCATCATTAAACAGACGGAAATTGAATTGGAGCAGCGGGTAAAACAATTTAAATCCTTATCAGAAAATATTCCCGGTGTTATTTATGAATATGAGTACAGAAAGGATGGTACCGAAGGATTACGCTATGTAAGCCCTGCCATGGAAATAATCTTTGGCATTAAAGCAGAGGAGTTTTACGAATTTCAAAAATATATTCATATAGAGGATATGCCTGAAATAATAAGAAAAAACAGGCAATCCAGGGAAACGCTGGAATCATTTTATGATGAATCAAGGTTAATGATACCCGGCCGCAGTATCATCTGGCACTCTCTTACCTCCTCATTTTCTTATTACACTCCTGAAGGAGCGGCAGTTTTTACCGGTTTTATGCTCGACATAACAGAAAGAAAAAATGCAGAGCAGGCTTTAAAAATAAATGAAGAGAAATACAGGAATATCATAGCCAATATGAACCTTGGTTTGCTTGAAGTGGATAATGGGGAAATCATCCTGTCTTCTAATCAGAGTTTTTGTGAAATGAGTGGCTATAGTATGGCAGAATTGATTGGCAGAAAAACCGACGAACTTTTTGTACTGGATGAAAACCAGGAAATGATGAAAAGCAGGAATAGCGACCGGAAAAAAGGAGTGTCTGAAGCGTATGAAATTGCTGTTAAAAATAAAAATGGAGAAAGCAGGTGGTGGCTGATAAGTGGGGCTCCCCGATACAATGATAAAGGAGAATTACTTGGCTCAATCGGCATTCACCTGGATATTACCAGGCAGAAAAAACTGGAGTACGAATTGCTCGAATCAAGGCAACAGGCAGAATATTCTGCCTCCGCCAAACAAAGTTTTCTTGCCAATATGAGCCATGAAATAAGAACTCCGATGAATGCCATACTTGGAATGAGCCGGCAGTTACAAAAAACTTTGTTGAATGAAAAGCAGCAGCTTTTCCTGAATACCATCAACAACGCAGGGAAGCACCTGATGGTAATTATCAATGATATACTCGATACTTCCAAAATTGAAGCAGGAAAACTGACCCTGGAAAAAATTGGGTTCAGAATGGAAGAGGTGATAAAAAATACAGTTGAGGTAATGCAGCACAGGGTAGAAGAAAAAGGATTAGTATTGAAATATTCCATTGATGAAAATGTTGCTGGAATATTGACTGGTGATCCTTACCGCCTGAACCAGGTATTACTTAACCTGGTCAGCAATGCGGTTAAGTTTTCAGAAAAAGGGACCATCCATATTAATTGTGCAGCGGTTGAGCATAAAGAAAAATGGCAGGTAATAAAATTATCAGTTATTGATAATGGTATTGGCATTGATAAAGAATTTCTGAATAATCTTTTCCAGAGTTTTACCCAGGAAGATAAATCCGTAAGCCGAAAATATGGAGGAACAGGATTGGGAATGGCCATCACAAAACAACTGGCAGAATTAATGGGTGGAAGCATAGTGGTTGAAAGCGAAAAAAATATTGGCACTTCCGTTATATTAATCATTCCCTTTGAAACAGGAGATGAAACGGACCTGCCACAGCAGGAAATAAAAACACCAGACTATGCTGTTTTAAAGAACGCAAAAATTCTTCTGGTGGAGGATAATGAGGTGAACAGAATGGTGGCCAGGTGCACACTGGGCCAATATGGAGCTGACATAACGGAAGTGGTAAATGGTATCCAGGCAGTGGAAGCAGTACAAACGGCTTTGTATGATATTGTATTAATGGATATGCAAATGCCACTGATGGACGGGCTGGAGGCAACCCGGCATATCAGGGCCGAAGTAAAATCTGAGGTGCCCATCATCGCCCTTACTGCCAATGCAATTAAAGGGGAAAATGATAAATGCATTGCAGCCGGCATGAATGGGTATGTTTCAAAACCTTTTAAAGAAGAAGAATTGGTTTCAATGATCGCAAAATGGCTGGGCAAAAAATCCACAAGGGAAGTTATTGATATACCAATTGCGGAGCCTGGACCATTATATGACCTGGCAGGAATATATGATATCAGCAGGGGGGATGTAGGGTTTCTGAAAAATATCATTACTATTTTTATTCATGAAGCAAGCGTTACGTTAAAGGGGGTTCATGAAGCGGTTGAAAAGGAGGATTTTGCAAAAATAAAAGCGTTGGTACATGGCATCAAGCCTGCTATTGAAAGCATGGGGATCGTCTCTTTAAAAAATAACCTCAACCGGATAGAAATGCTTACACACAAAAATCAACCATCAATTGAACTCGCCCGGCGCATTGCAGTACTGGATGATGTTCTCAAAAAAGTGATGGAGTCTTTACAAGGAAAAATACTTGAGATGGAGGCCGTGCTATGATTGATAAAACCCTGTGGTCAAACTCCGGCCTTTTTTGCGGGGTTCAGCTTGTAAAAAAAAGCAACCAAATTTTTCTGTCTGGTTGCCTGTTAATTAGATTTTTATTCTGCCATCAGCTTGCCACCAGCCTGAACCCGTTGCCATGAATATTTACAATTTCAATGGTACTGTCCTCTTTTAAATATTTACGTAGTTTGGCAATGTACACATCCATGCTGCGGCCGTTAAAATAAGTATCACTTCCCCAGATTTTTTTCAAGGCTGCCTCTCTCGGCAACAAATCATTTTTGTATTCACACATCATTTTCAGCAGTTCATTTTCTTTTGGCGAAAGGGTACTCACTTTTCCATTGATGCTTAACTCTCTCAGTCTAGGATTGAAATGATAATTGCCCAGATCAAATTCTGCATTCACTTCTTCCCGATGCAGTTCTTCATTTCTTTTCAGGATGGCTTTTATTTTCAGCAGCAGTACTTCGCTGTCAAATGGCTTGGTAATGTAATCATCAGCGCCCAGTTTGTAGCCCTGTATGATATCATCTTTCATGGTTTTGGCCGACAGGAAGAACAACGGTACATCCGGGTTGATGTCACGGATCTCTTCTGCCAAAGTAAACCCATCCATGTTGGGCATCATCACATCCAGCAGGCAAATGTCAAATTTTTCTCTTTGAAAGGCAGCCAGGCCAAGCTTGCCGTCTCTCTCCAGTATCACCTCGTAATCATGCAGCTCTAAATAATTTTTTAATACCATACCAAGGTTGGTATCATCTTCACACAATAGTATTTTAGGTTTTGTTGCTTCCATGTTTTAAAAGTTTATAGGCAAATAAAATAATTCCATTTTTGATACAGCTAATAAAGCGGATAATATTTTGTTAAAGGTATTTAATAAAAAGCGTTTAGGGTTGTTTTTTTGTTTGGATTCGGCATCAGTTTTTTATGGCATCATCGTTGTGTCACTCCCTTGTACTTTTTGTACATTTTTTATCATTTCCACCACTTTTTATCACCGCTGAGAAAATGAGTTTAAAGAGTTTTCGCAAAGATTAGCAGCTGCCCTCTGCGGAACCTCTATTTTCTCTGGCTCTCTGCGGTTATTTACGCTGCCCGGATCTAAAGGCCACTAACTGCCATTGTATCCACATTAAAATCTTTACCCTAATCAAAAATATAACCTGAAAATTCATGTCAATTTTTCATATACCATTTGTATCTTTCCCCAAATATTCATCATGGCAAAAAAAGATCAGTTTATTGAAGCAGTAAAAGCAGGCTATACTTTTAAAGGCGAATCTGTACAAATAGGAGCCGCTGTGCTAGACGGAGAAGTGGTGGCAGAAGCTGGGGTGTTCCTGCCTTTAAAAACGCTGAACCGGCACGGGTTGATAGCAGGTGCTACCGGTACCGGTAAAACCAAAACACTGCAAATGCTGAGTGAGTTTTTAAGTGATTCCAGTGTGCCGGTTTTGATGATGGATATAAAAGGCGACCTGAGTGGCATTGCCGCCATTGGCACGGCCAATGATAAAGTAAATGACCGGTATCAAAAACTCAACCTCGCTTATACACCGGCATTGTTTCCGGTGGAGTTGCTTACACTTACCGGGAAGGATGGCGTGCATTTGAGGGCCACAGTGAGTGAGTTTGGGCCGGTACTGCTCAGTAAAATTTTAGAACTGAATGATATTCAGGGTGGCGTGGTGTCTATGATCTTTAAATATTGTGATGACACTCAACTGCCCCTGCTCGACCTGAAAGATTTTATCAAAGTATTGCAGTATGTGGGCGATGAAGGCAAGGCAGAAATTGAAAAAACCTATGGTAAAATTTCTACTACCAGCACCGGTACTATATTGCGTAAGGTAATAGAACTGCAGCAGCAGGGAGCCGACCAGTTTTTTGGCGAAAAAAGTTTTGAGGTAGATGACCTGATGCGGATTGACAGCCAGGGCCGTGGTGTGATCAATGTGCTGAGGGTTACAGACCTCCAGGACAAACCAAAATTATTTTCCACTTTTATGCTGCAGATGCTGGCAGAATTGTATGCCAGTTGCCCTGAAGAAGGTGACCTGGATAAGCCCAAGCTGATCATCTTTATTGATGAGGCACATTTGATTTTCCAGGAAGCCAGCAGTGCATTGCTGCAGCAGATTGAAACCATCATCAAACTCATCCGGTCCAAAGGGATTGGTGTTTTTTTCTGTACACAAAACCCAATGGATGTGCCGGCGGGTGTACTGGCACAGTTGGGGTTAAAAGTGCAACATGCACTAAGGGCTTTTACCGCCGCCGACCGTAAAGTGATCAAACAAACCGCAGAGAATTATCCGGAAACGGAATTTTATAAAACAGAAGATTTAATTACCCAACTTGGTATTGGAGAAGCGCTGGTAACGATGCTGAATGAAAAAGGTATTCCCACACCATTAGTGCATACGATGCTGTGTGCGCCAAGAAGCAGAATGGATGTGCTGGCACAAGCGGAGATTGATGCCATCAATGCAAAATCAAAATTAGTTGCCAAATACAACCAGGCCATCGACAGCCAGAGTGCGTATGAAATATTAACAGCCAAGCTGCAGGAAGCTGCAAAGAAAGGAGCAACGGAGGAAGACAGGAAAGGCGGTAAAAAAGAAGAACCCTCTACTTTAGAAAAAATTGCAGACAATACCATTGTAAAAAGTATGATGCGTACTGCAGGGACTACCATTGTGCGTTCCCTGCTTGGTGCTTTGGGATTGGGTGGAAGAAGCAGGAGCAGTTCTAAGAGTAAGAGTTGGTTTTAAAAATTTCCAGCTTATTTTTTGATCATAACCGGTTTCAGGCACCGGAGTTCTGTCTGGTGTTTATTTGTTACTAAGGCTGCTTACTTGTAACCGTTTCAATTTTTTAGGGATAGTAAAAATTCGCAACAGGACGAAATTCTGCGGTTGGGAATACTTTTGCATAAACAAAAAGGGCAAAGTACTTATTGCTGCGGTAACTTTATTTTTGATTAAAAATAAAAATCAAGCTACAAAAACAGATTGACGTTTTATGCTAAAGCCAGATACTGAAATCAAAGAATCCATTAATATAGTATGGTTTAAACGGGATCTGCGGTTTACAGATCATGAGCCGTTGTATGCTGCACAGCAGGCACAGTTGCCGGTTTTATTTTTGTATTGCTTTGAGCCTGCTTTAATGGCTTACCCTGACAGTGATACACGGCACTGTCGTTTTATTTATCAATCCCTGCAGGATATGCAGCATAAACTGCAACCACTCCATGCACAGGTACATATTTTTTATAGTGACGCATTAAAAGTATTTAGGGCCATCACAGAAAAATTTTCTGTGCAAACTATTTTTTCTCACCAGGAGGTGGGTAATAAAATAACTTACGACAGAGATATTACCATGCAATATTTTTGTAAACAAAACAATATAGAGTGGCGGGAGTACCAACTGCATGGCGTGATACGAAAGTTGAAATCGAGGAAAAACTGGCAGCAACGATGGAAACAAAAAATGACGGAACCCGTAAAGTTGGTAAAGGAAAATAACTGGAATATTTTGCAACTGGAAGCTCAATTTTATAAGTCAATGCAGGGGCAATCTTTGCCTGCAGAAATTACCACACCCAACAAAAATTTTCAACCTGGCGGCGAAACATTTGCCTGGCAGTACATGGATAGTTTTATAAAAGAGCGGTTTATAAATTATAATAAACATATCAGTAAACCAGCGCTGAGCAGAAAAAGTTGCAGCAGGTTATCTCCCTATTTAGCGTATGGAAATATAAGTATGCGGATGGTGTATCAATATACCATGCAGCATTATGATAAGGCCACTAATAAAAGTGCCATCAGGAGTTTTGTTAGCCGCCTGCACTGGCATTGTCACTTTATGCAAAAGTTTGAAGATGAGTGCCGCATGGAATTTGAAAACGTAAACAGGGGATATGATACATTGATTAAGCCGGTAAACGAAAGCTATATACGTGCCTGGCAGCAGGGGTTAACAGGTATTCCGCTGGTGGATGCCTGCATGCGTTGCCTGGTACAGACCGGCTATATTAATTTTAGGATGAGGGCAATGGTGGTGTCTTTTTTTACTTTTAATCTTTGGCAGGATTGGCGGCAACTGCATTTTTTAGCCCGTCAGTTTTTAGATTATGAGCCAGGTATACATTATCCTCAATTGCAAATGCAGGCAGGTGTTACTGGTGTTAATACCATCCGGATTTATAACCCGGTAAAGAATTCTGAAGCGCATGATGGAGAGGGTATTTTTATAAAACAGTGGGTGCCCGAACTAAAGGATATCCCTGCCAATGTATTGCATGAACCCTGGAAATTAAGTGCTATTGAACAGCAATTGTATCACTGCATCATTGGAAAAGATTATCCTGCACCGGTTGTAGATATTGAACAAACCAGAAAATATGCCAGCGATATTGTCTGGAATTTTAGAAAAAATGATATTGTTAAAGAAGAAGCAAAACGAATTGCAGAAAAGCATGTAAATAATTTTGCATCAAAGCCCCGGGTAATTAAAAAAGTAAAAGTTGAACAATCAAAACAAATAAAGATGGGTTTGTAGTGCTGATTTAACAAGCCGCGTTGAATTATAATGGGTATGCTTACTACAGCTGGCACTGGGTGGTTTCAGTCGCAGGATACTTGTCGGAGTCTATTTGTTATTAAGGCAACTTACGTACAACACTTTCAATTTTTTAGATTAGTAACAAGTGGCAACAGGGCGGAGTTCTGCGCCTGAAGAGGGTATTTTGATTTATGTGGAACGCTTTTCTGTTTGTAGCTTCGACTGTTGGTCATAAGGCACAACAGCGGCGTATTCGGAATGGATGGGGTTTGTAGGAAGTGCCGACAATGGCCAAGGGTAATGCACCTACCGCAATGACACTGACCTATAAACGAACATAAGCAACAAATGGCAGCAATACGGAGTCTTGCGCCTGAAAGAGATCACTTATAATATAACTGGTAACTTAAAAATAGCGAAAGTTACTGCAACCCAAATCCAGATTTCAAATTAATAATGCTAATGAAAGAGGTATACAAAAATCGTTTGGAAAAAGCACAATAAAAATAAAACGTACAAGAGTGCGACGCCACCGCAGTCCAATAGATATCCTTCAGCCCGGCCCACAAAAAAAGTGCAACCTGAAAGCTGCACCTCATTATCCTTGCCCGAATGCCCGCCTGGCCAGTCGAACAGGAATTCGTTCAGGCGGGAATTATCAATTAAAAAATTATCACTTACCCTACGCCACTTTCAACATACTCATCTTACTTGTGCTAAATTTCCGCTGGGCATAATCCAGTGTTACTTCAAAAGTTTTTACTTTTTGTGAAGGCAGTTCGTACATGGAGTCAGTCAATATACTTTCGCAGATACTGCGGAGGCCACGGGCGCCTAATTTATATTCCAGCGCTTTCTCCACCATAAAATCAAATACTGCAGGTTCAAAGCTGAGGGCAATGCCTTCAATATCGAACAAGCGGGTGAACTGTTTGATCAGTGCATTTTTTGGTTCGGTTAAAATATTGCGCAGCGTTGGAGCATCCAGCGGATTGAGGTAAGTGATCACCGGCATACGGCCCAGCAATTCCGGGATGAGGCCAAAATGTTTTAAGTCAACCGCATTCACAAACTGCAGCAAGTTTTTCGCCTGAAATTCCTGCAGCTCTTTGTTTACATTAAAACCGATGGCGTGGGTATTTACCCGTCGGGCAATCAGCCGGTCAATGCCATCAAAAGCGCCACCGCAAATGAAGAGAATATTTTGGGTATTTACTTTTACCAGTTTTTGTTCCGGGTGTTTGCGGCCGCCCTGTGGTGGTACCAGTACCTCTGTACCTTCCAGTAATTTTAATAAGCCCTGCTGCACGCCTTCGCCGCTTACATCTCTTGTAATGGAAGGGTTATCGCTTTTACGGGCTATCTTATCTATCTCGTCAATGAATACAATTCCTTTTTCTGCTGCTGCTACATCATAGTTGCAGGCCTGCAGTAAACGGCTGAGCATACTCTCCACATCTTCGCCTACATAACCGGCTTCGGTAAACACGGTGGCATCCACAATGGCAAAGGGTACATTCAGCATCCGGGCAATGGATTTTGCAAGCAATGTTTTGCCGGTACCTGTTTCACCCACCATGATGATGTTGCTCTTTTCGATCTCCACATCATTTTCTACTTTCTGGTTCAGCCTTTTGTAGTGATTGTAAACGGCTACTGCAAGGATCTTCTTTGCATCATCCTGGCCGATGACATATTCATCTAAAAACTTTTTTATTTCAATTGGTTTCCTTACGGTGAGTTTGTGGGTATTGTTTCCGGTGGCTTTTGTTTCGGGGTAGATCATCAGTTCCTGCCCGATGATTTCCTGTGCATGTTCTACACAGTTTTCACAGATATGCCCTTCCTGCCCTGCGATTAATATCTTTACCTCATCCCGGCTGCGGCCGCAGAAAGAACAATGTAGTGTTTGTTGCTTTGCCATTTTATATAATCAATTTTGTAACGCCTTCAGGCGTACACAGCTTGCAAAGATAAGAAAACACTTTGCAAAGAATACCGTATTGACAAGATTAGTGAGTAAATGGCTGCACAAGACAATCCCTCATGGCCTCATCCCTCTTTTCCTGCCCGTCCGGCCGGATGGGCCTCCTATAAAGGTGAACGGGCGGTGATTCATCTAAATACTGTCATTTTATCTTCCCTTTCAACATTTTTTCTTTACTCAACAAGTATTCACACACTGTTACCCTGCAGGCTGAATAAAATTTTTAAGCGCTGCCATTAAATGCTCCGCTGGCTAGCGGAGGTTTTAATGGCAGCTGTTTCATCTGCTGCTCCACAATTTCCCCCATTGTTTTGCAATGGGCAAATTGATCTGTGCTACAATAGGTGTCCAGTTCTTTGCGGAGGGAAACCACCTTATAGTTTTCTGAAATTTCTTCCGGAATCATGGCGTGCAGTAAGGCAGTTATTTGCTGTTTGCTCTGTGTTAATGATTGTGCAATGTGTTTTCTTTCGTCGGCTCTTATTTGTTCGATGGCTGTATTGTCAAGATGATGATGCACCATTTGTACATAGGGATAATTTTCTTTGTAAAACTGGGGCAGGTAAAGATTGGCCTTGCCTTCGTAGCATTGCTGGTCAAAGTCGATGGCTTTTATGCGGAAAGGGTGGTTGCTGCCTGCTTCGTTTTTTACTACCACAAAATTATAGCTCCGCATATCGCCCAGCAGCCTGGCAAAGGAGCGTTCATTAAATCGGACAAATTCTTCTGCCAGTAATTTTTTTTCTGCACTGGTTAATTCACCTGATGTATCTGCAAATACATCTCCCGGAATGCCTTCAATATGTTCTTCCACAAGGGTGTTTTGGTGGTACAGGAAATTGATGCGGTTGGGAGACAGCAGTTGTTCTAATTCTAAACCATAAATACGGGAAGCATCGGATGCTTTGATGTAAAAATAATCTTCTGTGCCGGTTGTGGTGTTAATAATGATGATCCTGAAAGGCATGCTGTTGGCAAACTCACAAAAGTCAATCGCCTCCACATGGTAGGGAGCAGCCGGTTGTTTTGTTAGTAAGCGATATGTGGCGGTTAGTTTTTGTTCAAGTTGTTTGAATAATATTTCATCATACACTACATTTTCCCAATGGGTGTGTTTGCCGTTTTTATCTTTTATGGCATTGGTATATTGGTAATGGAATAATTCTTTGTAGTCGATGGGCAGTTCAATATCCCTGTTGTACTGCTGCAGGTATTGCTGCAGGGCTTCACTCACCGGGTACACTTCTTTCTGCATCAGCGGCCGGTCGTTTTCTTTGCTGAGCGCTGCGTTGATGATTTGGGAAAACTGCATGTGGTAAAGATAACAAGGAATAGAATTTTTACGTTGGCTTTTGCTTTCGTTATTTTGCAGCCTTGTGATTATGGTTAAAATAAATTAACAGTAAAGTGTGGTGCTTTATTTCAGATTTTGTTTTTTACTTCCAGTTTGGCAAAGTAATTGACTTACAGGGAGTGAATCAAAAAATAAATGGCATGAACACAAAAATTTTACAGTACAAAAAAGCAGGCTTTGCTGTCTTATCTTCTTTTTTATTGCTCGTATCTGCTGATGCTGTTGCCCAAAAAAGTGTGTACGATGTAATTCCGGGTTCAGGCCCCAAAAAAACAGAATCCACCCTGCCGGGAGTGGTAAGAGGAACTGATAAGAGAAATACTGAAAAAGTATACAGGGCAAGAAGAAGAAATTTACCACCGGGACAGGCAAAGAAAATTTATGGCGGATCTGCAAAGGATTATGCACCTGGCCAGTTAAAGAAACGAAATGGTTATGATAAAGATGACCGATGGGAAGGAGAAGATCATGACAGAGAAAATGGCCATCATGAAAAACACTGGAATCACAAACATAAAAAACACTGGAAGCACAAGCATAAAAACCATCACGAAGATTAATTCAATTCCCTTTACTAAATACTAATGCCGTGATTTATCACGGCATTAGTAGTATGGGCATTTGCTATGATTGAATTAAAAAAAGTAACCCAGCCTGAAGTTTACCAGGGCCACCGTTCCATTTTTGCTGTACCCGTCATACGAGCCGCCAATCTCCCAGTTGGGGTCAAATTTATAACCAAGACCAAATGAATAAGCCGTAGTGGTAACACTGGTTACAAAAGAGGTGCTGTTAGAAATAAAACCTGCTCCTATCTTAGCTCCCATAAAGAAATTAGCTGAAGGATAATACCGGAGCCCAATTCTTAAGGGGATTAAACTGGAGGTGCTTGCACCGTTCTTTCCAAACAGTGCAGTAAAACCAACATCGCCTGTAAGTGCAGCTTCTTTTGACAGGCTGTATAACGCCATTAGATCAATACCTGCGCCTAAGGAAGTGCCGCTGAGGTTATGAGCGGGGATACCAAGGTTAAGCCCTGCTCCAAATTTAAGATCCGACTTTTGTGCTGTACCTGCAATGGTTGCCAGCAGGATCGTGGAAACGAAAAATAATTTTTTCATAATTTAATTTTTAGTGAAAATAAATAGCAGCAAGAATTTAGTACTTCATGCTGTACCGGTAGTAAAGCTTAATTGCCCTGAATGCAGAATAACCGGTATTGAAATCAGGTATTCAGGTTTTTTTAAACTGATTTATAATATTGCAATATCTGTTCCACCCTTTTTTTAATGAAAGGTTTTTGTATTCCGGCTACGCAATGTTTAGCTGATCTTCAGAAGTGATAAAGGATACACTGTATGCTTCGAAGAAAAATAATTAAGTTGGATTTTTACAATTGTTTAATAGATTGCTGGGTAAAAACTTCCCCACTATAGGGATATACAATCCATGTATCAATTTCCGCTGCCAGATTTCTCTTTTCAAATTCAGTTTGACTTTATTGGCTGGGCATAAAAAAAAGTTTACACCTGTTTAAAAGGTGTAAACTTTTATGTGAAATTTTTAAAGCTTGTTATAGCTTATCCAGCACTCCATCTACAATGCC
Source organism: Chitinophagaceae bacterium (assembly GCA_043787935.1). GTDB lineage: Bacteria > Bacteroidota > Bacteroidia > Chitinophagales > Chitinophagaceae > Ferruginibacter. The sequence goes on from JAYVUL010000379.1 coordinate 15,631, forward strand.
GTAGGCTATCGATTCCTTCGCATCCATCCAATAATCCCGGTCAAAGTCTTTCATTACTTTTTCTAAGGTTTGGCCACAATTGTCTGCTAAAATTTGAGCGCCCATAATCTTCGTCTTCATCATTTGTTCTGCCATTATTTCCAGGTCGGCGCTGGTGCCCTGCCCGCCTCCACTTGGCTGGTGTATCATTACTTCGCCATGTGGGAAAATGAAACGGCGTCCTTTGGTACCGCCACTTAACAGGATGCTGCCCATGCTGGCTGCCATGCCCATACAGATGGTACTTACCGGGCTGCTGATCATTTGCATGGTATCGTATACCACCATGCCGCTGGTAACCATGCCGCCGGGGCTGCTGATGTAAAAAGTAATTTCCTTTCCCGGATCAAGCGCTTCCAGGTAAAGCAACCTTG
>JAYVUL010000380.1:0-16468 GCA_043787935.1 Chitinophagaceae bacterium
GCAAGAGGTCGTCGGTTCGACCCCGATACTCTCCACACCAGTAACACACAGGCTCTTACTTAATCGTAAGAGCCTTTTTTTATTTATAAGTGCATTGAATAGTGCAAAGCATCAGTGCATGGAAGGTGAAGGTTTTTATATCTTTTGATGAAGGGAATTAAACCGTTTCCCACGCAATCATATAGGGTTATTCCTTTAAACCCAGTACTGTGACAGTAAAAAACTCACAGTTGCCTTACAGGCTACATTGTAGATAGTTTATGCCTTTAGGGGCTGGACGGAAGCCCTCAGCTGCAGGTCCAAACTTTATGTCTAGCAGACAGAATTCTACCGATCATTAGTTCTGAACATCAACTTTTGTTCATAAATTTAACCCTGCCTGCCGGCAGGCAGGTTGAGTACCGGGTACACAGTTGGTTAATTACACAACTGCAGTAAAACTCTCATTGCCTGCAATCATAAAGAAATGGACGAAAGAATAGCAAATGGCATAAATAAAATCCTGGATCTGCCTTCAGACTTATTGGCAGAATTTTTTACCAAATTGAACCCATTGTGTGTAAGTAAGGGGGATTATTTTTTAGCCGAAGGTAAATTATTGGTTAAGAAATAGAATATTGCCATTTAATAATAAGTATTCGGAAATTAAAAATAACCAACCGCTGGCATGAACTGTTTGGCAATATTGAGTCAGGTGGAAGTCTGAAGCAATTTCAGTTACGGGCAGCCGTAATTCATTTACTTAATAATGCCTGGGTTTCAAAAGTATGAAGGTCAAAGTTAATTTTAGCCCAGCTCATTGCTTTTGTATCCTTTGTAAATGTAAGTGTAAGATGTAATTATCTCAATATGCCTTTTTGTGCGCAACCTGTTCTTCTGCTTTCAAGACGCTCCACTTTAAAATTGACTTTTCATCATTGGATAGCATTTGTGAAATTTCATTTTAAAGTAAAATGTCAATTTTGCTTATCCTCTCTTTCAAGTCTTTAACATAATTCAACTTCCCGCCGACCCACTCCACACCAGTAATACCAGGGCATCCAGTTGAAGGATGCTTTTTTCATTTTGCTTGAAGCACATCAGTAAGTGCATCATATCGGTGTAAGAAGGTGTATAACATCATTCATTGATTCATTACAGCGAATTACGCTTATGGCTTTTCAAAATAAAATATGAAAAATTAAAGGGCAGTACTGGGTATCCAATCACGTTTGAAGGTTAAAATCACCCTATAGCGTGGAATAATATCCACAATAATTAGCCTTCCCTGAAATTACAGTGAGCTATTTAATGTGGTACAGTTATGGTTGAATGAAGAATATCTATAACAACTAAATTTATTTTTATGGGTAACTTACTTTACGTAGTGGCAGTAATACTTCTTATTGGGTGGGCCATTGGCGTTTTTGCTTATAGTGCCGGTGGAATAATCCATATACTATTAGTAATTGCTGTCATTGCTATAATAATGAAAGTAATTAGTGGCAGGTCATCAGTCTGATTGGATTGAAATCACAAGAATCTTTTAAGGATAACATGTAGGGAATGTTATCCTTTTTTATATATCCTCACAACCTGGAATTATTTTCATTATTACTGGTAGTATCTCGTCTTTCACCGTTTTGATACAATCCATCTTATCTAACTAACCACAATAGCCTTTTTTAATATTGGTTACTGCTGTGGAAATCACACCGGAAAAAAAAAGCAAAGCAGTTCTCCTTTTTACCCTTGTTCCATCCATAAAAAAGCCGCTTCAGGAAAAGCAGCTTTTTTATCACAGTCTTTAAATATCAAATTCAGTTGTACTCGTTATTCTGTGCAACAAACCGGCGGCACAGCCACCAGGGTGCTGGTACGCAGGATCCTTTCACTTCCCAACTGCTCTGTAAGCGGGCGCAGCATTTCTTCTTTTTGTGCCTGGTCAATAAATGCCTCCTCTATCCTGTTTTGCAGATCATCTTCCAGCTGTTGCTGTTTAATGCCTGCCGCCGAAGCGGTAAAATTAAGCCTGGCCTTAAAATGCTGAATTTCCATTCCTTCCTCCAGGTTTACCATACCGCGGTTATTAAATTCGTTGTGGGCAAAGGCTCCCAGGTCGTTACCCCTGTTGAAAGGGCTGGCAAATTTATCATAGGTGGGCAGCATCTCCACCGCCAGTACACTAAGGTTACTGTCTGCAGGAAGGCCGTATTGCTGCAGCATGATCGCAATGTCCTTATTTTTCCACCCCGTAATACCATACTGAACAGCATCTGTGTTGATGTCAATAATTTGTCTGCCGGTGGCAGGGTCAACAGCTATTCTTTGGCGAACAAATAACTGGTCATCCAGAAGAATATTCCTGTACACCAAATCATCGGCACGTTTTACCTGTGCATACAGCAATGCCCATAATTGAGTGCGGGGTGGTTTGCTGGTTACGTCTGCACCATTGAAAACCGTTTGTGCAAAGGGTGCTGTTACGATTACATGTTTTTCATTGCGGTTGGCCACACAGAATAATTGTGGTAAAGGCTGTTGTATGCCGGTGGTTCTTAATACACTGCCATAGCGGCCCTGTGCAGTACTCCAGCCAATTTTATGCCCCACCCTTAATTCATACGTAAAAAAGCCAAATAACTCTGCCGATGCCGCATGTAAACCCGGTGGCAGGGGAACAAGATAATGTACCTCACTGTCATCCGCTTTGGTCAATTCCTGCATGGCATTTAATCCGCTTTTATCATCCGTATGGTCCGGGCTGATGATCCTGATGGGTTCAGGATTGATGGGCAGTGTGGGTTCTTCCGGCGCTTTGAACATATCAGACTCCCACCTTGCCAGTAACGGGTCCGGGCTATACGCTAACATGCGGATAAAGAAAGTATCTTTTATATTGCGCAATGGTTCTGCAAACTCCAGCCAAAGATAGCGTTTGCGGGGCTCGGTGCTTGAATACAACTCATCATTCACATATTTACTTTGTGCCAAACCCGCACTCACTATTTTGGGTACCTGCGCAGGTTTGGTTGTAATGGGCAAATGCAATTGCAATACCAAATCTGCATCAGTGTTTACCACCAGTCCTTCATCTGTTGATTTAAAATTTGCTTTGATCGTATACCGCACCATGATCTCTTCAGGTAGTGCAGTTGGGTCCTCCTTTTTTGGTTCCACGGCATCCAGGAAACAAATTTGTGTCTGGCTCCTGTCCGGATTATATAATGCCTGGATATTGATGGTAATTTTCATTTCAATATCACCCACTAACTCTTTATCATCCCACGGTATCGCAGCTCTTTCTTCCTCCGTTAATCCTGCACCCACCATTTTCTTTTCCCGCAATACCTCAAAACTTACCGGCTTTGCATTATCCCATGTCCAGTCCCTGTTAAGCAACAACGTAATGGGGACGATCCAGTGATTAAGCAGGTCGCTTTTTGTAGAAAAACTGATGTTGGTGCTATCCGGGCTCATGTTATGCCGGATAAATCTGCTGGCACCAAATTGCACCCGTACACCGGGTTTGCCAAGGAGGCTTAATCCCTTCGCTTCCACATCAATACTTTTATCAATAGCATCCGCCAGCCTTTCCATCATGCTGCTGGTATTGGCAGGCTGGTTGTTTTCCACAAATATTTCACCCAGGCCTGCACGGAGGTAGGTATCTGTATCCGGCTGCAACCATACGCCACGTATCTTATCAGTATCGGTGGTTGGTTTAAACAAGGCTGTTTCGGCTTCCCCGGCTTTTCTTGTAATGATCACCACAGGTTTGCCTTTTTTAGGAAGGGAAGAGTCTTTAGCATAATACTCCGGTTTGTTCTCTACAACCGGCCGCAGGGTTATTCTTACATTTCTTGATTTGGGTAATACAATATCATTGTGCAGGTTGATATTGTCACCGCCGGGAACCAACCCTAAAATGCCGAGGTCCTGGGAATCGGTAAAATTCAAAACAGGGGCATCTACAAATGTGAGCGGGATGTTTAAGATACTGTTAAGGGGGGCATCAAATTTTCTTTGCGTAATGTACAACCTGGCATAACTCTCCCGGCTATCCGTATCATGACGCAACAGCATATCCATTTCCAGTGCTTTTACTTCTACCAGCACTTCCACCATTTCTACATCAGGATCGGCAAGGCCTAATTCTCTCCTGTTTAATTTAGCGTCTTCCGCATCGGCTACCAGCTCATTTACACCGTTGGGGTATTTGCCCGTAAATAAAACAGCAGGGTAACCCAGCAGGGGCCGCCGCATATTCAATTCATTGCCGGTAAAAAACGCATCGTCCTCAATGGGTAATACTTCCTGAAGACGCACGGTTTGCGGCTGTACCCATCTTCTGAAATCACAAAAGCCTTCCGGAGCTGCGGCAGCATACACCCTGTTTTCATCTATCGCCGGCCCTCCGCCACTAATATCTGCAAGGCGTACCCTAAAATCATACTTGTTACCATAAGTTAACCGGAATCCATCCAGCCCGGCAGCACTATACTGATCGAATTTTTTTGCCTGCTTTTCAATGATATTATTTTCTTCTTTTTGAAAAATAGTAATGGCGTCCACATCTGCCAGCACTAAACTTTTCCCGATCCAGTTGGCATAGTATTGCGGCAGCCAGAAGGGCTGGTCTTTGCGCTGGTCAATTTGTGCAGGATACACTTCCACACCAAGTTCCTTTTCTCCATTGATGGTATCAATTACATTGGCGCCAATCACCAGGTCGGCATTGTTTTTTACTTTGCACAAGGGCAACCATGCATTGGGGTTAGGCAACACATCACTGTGCAGCCGCACATCTACCCGGTACTGCATTACCCCCATCGGTGCAATGTTTCTGCCACCGGGAGTGGTAACCTTCTCATCCTTTCTTAACTGCCTGTTCATCCATATCAGCAGTTGTTCATCATCCCATGCCAGGCGGATGCCTGCTTCTGTTATCACGGGTAATTCTTTGTCTTCTTTCTCCCTCAGCAGGTCGCTGCTTACCGGCTGGTTGGCATGTACAATTTTGCAGAAGCCGTCGTCGTATTGTGCGGCTTCTATCAACAATTCATCCATGTTATTGGGAGGCACGGGAACTTCTGCATCTGTTGCATCAGGAGGTACCAGGACCGGGTCTAATAAAACCGGGAACTGGATGGCAGCAAACAAAGCCCTGTTGTCATCTTTTTTTAATTTTGGCAATTTTGCGGCAAATCTTTTTATCATTGCAGGAGATCCAAGTGTAGTTTCAGTATAACTGCATCCGTTAACCGTATCAACATACAACCAGCCGCCATGTTTTACCAAATCCGGGTCTACATCAATGGTGGCTTCATACACAAAGCCAACCCGTTCGGCAAGGGCCGGCTGGCGCAGGCAGAAAGCAAATACTTTTCCCCAGCTCAAATTATCAGTTTGAATAAATGGAATATCAATATCAACCTTATCTTTTATTGCACAATGATAAGCATCATCTATTGCGGCATCCTTTGTACGGGGCGAGGTAAAATTGAAACTGTTACGGTAGCTTTCAGGCAAATATTTCCTGGCCCGGTGTGTTGCTTCTGCAGGCTCTAATTTTTTACTGTCTCTTATCCCGCCAAGCTGTGTTGCTATTTCATTAAAAATATCAGCAACATTCGGCGGCATTGAAATCCCGTTCAGCGGAAATACGGTATCCGGCTCCGTTGTTGCAGGATATTTTTCCGGGTCGGAAATAAGGCGGGCCTGTAATGTAATAGTTGCATTACACCATGCGTCAGTGAGCGGTACCGTTGTGGCCGGCATTGTGGGGTCTATATTTCTGGGAATAACCAGTACCCGCAAGGTTAGCTGGTTATTTTGCCAACGCTGCGGAAAGGTTAGTATTGATAAAATGGATGCAGGAAGTGCCATAGTATGATTGTTATTTTGAAATTATTTTATTTTGATCTTAATCCTGTAAATCATCAGCGTATGCAGTTACCCGTTGCTAAGAAACCTGCCTTTGCTCTTCCCATGATTCAGAAAAACTGATATTGATGATGAAACAAATGCTGATATCCAAACTGAACGTTACCCTTGCTATCATGTTGGTTACCCCGGCTGCAGGCCCGCCAATGCGCTTCTGCACTTTTCCACTGGCTTCTATCTGGATGGTAACGGTAACGATACCGCCTAATATTTCTGCTCTTCCTTTGAACAGTACAAATGCACCGATGGTAATTTGTGTGCTGTCCAGGCTCATTTCCACCCCCACTGCAAAATACACACTCACACTTCCGATAACGGGAAGGGCTACCACTGCTTCTACTCCAAATCCAAATTTCATATAGAGGGCTGGCCCTATCACCGTGTCGGCACTGATACGAACGGTAGCCTGACCCACTGCATAGATGGTACCAACACCCACGCTTAAACACATCACGCTCAGCTTGGCATAAAATTCTACAAAGGCACCGGCACCCGGCGTGGGTATACCATTGGTTGGCGGCAAGGGAATTGCCACATTAAAATATACACCCACTTTCAACCCTGCTTCCAGCCGCAGTGGTGCCAGGGCCGTATCCATCAATGGTGGAGGAAATTTCAAAACAGGGATTTCCTTATCTGCCTGGAATTTATATTCCCAATTGTTGGGACTGTTGCTCATGGCTATCTTCAGCCCCTTCTTCAAAATATCCCCATAGCTTGCATCGGTGGCAATCATACTTAACAATACCAGTATATCCACAACGGGTTTAAGCGCAGGGCCAAACTCCAGCTCAGGGCCAATGAAGGAGGGGGCTTGCCCTTTCTTGGTGTCAAACTTGCCCCGTATTAGCAACATCCGCTTGAAGGAAACAAGATCCACTACCATGGTGATGTCATTCATCTTGTTGACCCATTTGTTTTCCTGGCTGTTTATATCAAAATCAAGCATTCCGTCTGCAGGCCCACCTGGTTTTGTGCTGCCATCGGCCAATGTTGGTTTATATTCAATATAAACTTTTACGTCATTTGTCTTTACAATGTACCAGGGGCCGGGCGGCAATAACTGCACTAATTTTTTTTCTGCATCAGCTGCAGTATTATTCACCAGTTTATATCCTTCATCAATAATATTCATTCCAAACTGTGAAGCCAGTTCACCCACTTGGTCCAGTTTAGGCAGGTTTTCTACTTTTGGAAAAATACCTTTACTGTTCATCAGCCGGTAGGCATCTGCCAGGTCGGGTACACTTCCTTTAAGTTTATCTATTCCTTTTTCAAATAATGGATTCCTGAACAGGACCTTATTTTCCCCGGTACTTTGCAAAAAACAAAATTGTTTGGCACGGCTTTCCAGTCCTTTAAACAATTCAGCTGGTTCTGCAATATTTATCGGGTTGGTATCTTTATCCTGGCTATAGGACTGGTTAGTGGGGTTTAAAAAATTCCGGAAGCCATTTCTTATCAGGGGAACCACATCATTATTGCTGAGTGGTGTTACTTCTTTGCTTACAGCATCATGACGTACCACACTCCAGCTTCCGTCTTTCGGGAGTACGGGAGTTCCTTTAGGAGCCACCACAAAAACACGGTTAGCTCCATCCATTGAAGGGTATGCTTCCACTCTTGTCAGCCGCATTTGTTGTTTGGTCTGGTTTATTTTTACCGTACAGTCAACCGGGCCGCCCAGGCCTTCCATTAAAGTAAGCAGGCTTGCGAAATGCTCTTCATCAATAATAACACCTTTGGGGCTTATTTGTAAATAGCCCAATATATGCCTTCCGGCTACTTTTCCATTACTGGCACCCTGGATCACATCATCCATTTTTAAATCTGCATCAAAATAAACAGGTATGAGTTTTACATCTAATTTTTTACCTGCTCCTACCGGTTGCGGATGCCCCTGGTCATCTATATACACACCGGAAGTTTTGTTCCAGTCTTTTACAATAAAAGGCAACAGGGTGTTATCTTCTTTTATGTTATGTACATTGTAAGCCCCCTCCACTATGCCCGGATGAAAAGTGTAATTACGGCCAGGTTCGCTTTTGGTTCTGAAATCAAACAGGCCATCACTTTCTGCTTTCCAGCCACTGTCAACACGCCATGGAAACCCATTGCTTCCCCGGTAAATGGTAATCGTTCTTACTACATTTATTTTACCGCCGCAGGCAGTATAAATAATGCTCCGTACCTGTATAATTTCATGTGCCGTCCTTCCTTTCCATACATCAAAAAGAGCCTGTGATGTCTGTCCCACATCCGCATTTGCATTCGACCAATGGCTGAAAACGTTGGCGCCATAGCCACTGAAATCATACCGTTCGAGCGGTACATATTTATTCAGATCAAAGCCTGCAACCGATCCAAATTCTCCATTAAAAATTTCAGTTACACTGCCCGACAACATACTTCTTGCACCGGTGGCTGGAAATTGCAAATTGTATGTATTGCTTAATTGATGGGCACTGCCAAAAAACTTTTTATTTTTATTGATGGGATCATCCAAACCAACCGTCTTCATTTGCAAAGCGGTATGCAGATCATTGGGGAATTTTTTTTCAATCAGTTCCAATGCAGGGCTGTTTTCATCTGCCTGCTTTTGATATTTTGCCAGCGCCAGCATACCGTAAGGCAAAGTAAAAATACTCCAGGCAGAAAAATCAGGGAATTTTTTGTACCACAGTGCCAGTTTCTTACTGAGCGGTATCGGCGCAATCGGCACCGGCTGGTTGCCGGTGTTGGCAATTTGTGCAGGCAGGCCATCATTTAAAAAATACAATAAACCGGGAAAAGGATCTTCAGCAACATTGGTGATTTCCGTTGTAATATTTATCACCGGCTCCCAACTGATCTGCGGCAGGGCATACAGTTGTACCAGCCTGCTGCTGGCATGCACATCCATTCCGTTTATGCTGATCGGGTTAGTGTTGTTATCATCCACCACATCATGCGTTCTTTCAAAAATAAGCCGGTCATTGGAAAAACCAAGGGTTACTCCCATCAGGTCAGCATTGGTGCTTACGTCTAACAGCGTGAACACATTTCTGAATGGCGAAATATTTCCCTGCGATAAGCCATCATGCAACCTCATCATTGCCTGGATATCATTATTTAGCATTCCCGTGGCTGCCTGGGTATCTTCTGTTGCAGCCTGCCAGTTTTTATGCTGGATGTCAAAAGTTGCAGAAAGGGTATTGCGCACGGCATTGTTTATGGTATCCTGGTCCTTCAGTGTGCTGATACGGAATCCTTCCCTGGTTAATACCTGGTTTTGAATATTATTAAAGTCATTTGCCTGCACCGCACCAGCAGGCTTATCACCCAAAAAGAAATTGACTGACGGGGCGTCCATATTTTGCCAGTTCATCATACAAACCAGCAGGGCGTTGATATCTGCCAGGCTGTATTTATTAATTTGATTCAACGCATTGCCGTCATTTACAAAGGCGTTTCTGCCCGGGTTTCTCTTTAACAAAGAAATATTTGCAGCATAAGGGTCAGGTAATGAGGGCAAATATTTCAGTAACCCAAATGAATAGACAAGCAAACAGGTATCAAAACTATCTTCTGTTTTTAAATCGCCGTTCAAAAGCATGCCATATACCGGGCTAACGCTAAGCAAAGCATTATTTAATGCAATGGCAGTTGTTTCAAATGTTATTGGTGGCAGGGGTACTCCCGGTATGGGCGTATAATTTTTTATAAAATTATCCCTGATGATATCATCATCATACAGCATTACCGTTTGAAGATCCTGGCTGATGCTTAGGGTAAAAATGGTTTGCAAACTCTCTGCTTTAAAAGGGAGGCCGCTTACCTGCACCGGTTTATCTACATAACAACTGCAGTTCGCCTGCGCCGACACACTCTCCGTTCCTTTTTGTAAACTGTCGTAAAAAAAGAAGAATTGTTTGGTGTAGCGCAGGTCAATATACTGCATAGGTTTTTCGATCCCATTTACTGTTTCCTGCCAGAGATTGTACCGTTGTTTGCCTGTTGCATTGGATGCAAACAGCGTTGCGATATTAATACGCCCCGGCATCAGCATCACCAGGGCATTTGCTAATTGTGTACTGCTTTTTTCAAACAGGTTGGTATCTTTTAATCCCATCCAGCTTACTTCAATCCCATTCAAAATAACCATTGCCATTGCACCGGTTCCATCTGCCTGCAAAGGCGCATTGATATTAATAGCAGCAGCACTTAATCCCCATAAACTTTCCACCACAGGAGCTTTGCCACTCACGGTGCAAACAGGGCTTTTGCATTGTACTACTTCCAATGCTGTCACATCCGCTTTGTAAGGAAGCAGGATCCGGTTGATCTCTGGGCTCCAGCGCATGGGCCTGGAGTTGTCAAATGCAAAGTTAACCGGCTGCCCGTAAAGGTTCCAGCTGGCGGCACCCGCCTCCATCGACTGGCCGGTATTATTAATGGTGAAGTGTAATGTTTCAGGAAGCTTGATCGTTGCTTCTGTTATATCTATGCCATTATTATCAGGAGAAACATCGGTTACAATTTTTTGTTCCAGGTTAAGCGCAACTGAAGCTTCCATGCCGTTAGGTATTATCAGCTGGTTGGCAGCATTAATGCTTAACTGGCCTGTAAAACTTAACGTACCTCCAGAGACGGTTAATCCGCAATATAAATTACCCGGTGCTGCAGTTGCAAAAAGGTCTGCATGGATCCATACACTGCCTTTGGGGATTCGATAACTTCGTGGCCCGATAAATTGAATGAAATTTCTCACTTCCAATGGCAGCAGCAAAAAAGGTTGTGCCGCACCCTGCAACCATACCTGCACTACCGGTATGATCCTGTAAAGGTCAAACCAGAATCTGCGGCCATCCCTGTTGGTGAACGGGCCAAAAGTATTGATGATATTACCTCCCCGGCCCCAATCAGGAACGCTGCCCTTCAACTGGCTGCTGATAAACGGTATCTGCCTGCGAAACACCCGGATGTTGCTGTCACTGGGTTGCTGATTTTCCTGCACGCCCTGCAAAACATCATTTAATTGTTGCAGCCCTCCCGCATCCAAATGATGTGTGGAGAAATTATCAACCTGTTCAAACTGAAATGAACTGGTAACAGGTAACGCAGGTTCGTTGATGATGGCAGCAGCAACAACTTGCTGCATCTGAAATAATGCACCGGCATCATGGTTGTCATTTGCTGTTATGTCTCCACATAACCTTGCAAGAAGTGCAAGCAAAGAATTTTCATTCATAAAAACAATTGATAAGATTAATATTTGCTTGCTGGCTAAAGTGAGAGGAGTGGAATTTGCAATGGAGATTGGAAAATATATTTGCAGTACAATAGTATAGCGTAAAATGTAAAAATGCAAGCGAAGCCTGTTATTAATTTATTAACGGCTGTATTGTGCCGGTCAGACAAATAATATAGTCAAATATCGGCTTCCCCTCATTGTACTGTTTATACTGATTATACCGGTATTTGGTCCAATACCTTTTTCTATCGGTATAATACCATCCAAGATCTTAACATAGTCCCTGCCCGTTCGGTCAGGCGGACTTTGCACTACTTATTAAATCAAGATGGTATTAATTGGTACCTCCGGCTTATACCACGATACCATTTTTAAAATATGGGCATATTTTAAAAATCAGATTGGTATTACTTTAAAGAAAGAAAATGGGGAAAGAGTTGGCTTTTTTTACGGCTGTTCCACAACTATTTTTATGACCGTTTTTAATTTTGGTTCCCTTGTTATTTCCAATTGATAACTGCCGCTTGCCAAATGGCTTCTCGTTTCGATCAGTTCTGTTGCAGAACCAGCTGCATGATTTACTAAACCGCTGAAAACAGTTTGGCCGATAGTATTATATAACCGGACCTGGTAAATACCCTGCGGCTGTGCATTCATATATAAGTTGATGATCCCTTCCCTGACAGGGTTAGGAAAAACGTACATCAGCGTACTGGCTTTATAAATCACCACCTTCACTATTTTACTATAGATCGCAGCACCTTTGCTATTGATCCCCTTAATGCGGTAAAAATAAACACCGGGCTCAGGCGCTGCACCTGTCCAATGATACTGAACTGGTGTAAAACTGTTACCGGTTGAAACCTCGTTACCAATAGTGTTGAATGTGATGCTATCCGTTGATCTTTCTATTTCATAATTAAGCATATTGAATTCGCTGCTTACATTCCAGTCCACCTTAACATCATTATTTACAACAGTCGCTTTTATATTGCTGTAATCAGCCGATGATTTGAAAACCACCCTGAAACGGTCTGCGGCAGCCGTATTACTATCTGCAGTTACCCTGAAAGGAATAAAGCTGGTATCGCTCACATTGATCATGGAAGCAGTACCGGTAAACTTATCCTGCACAAAAGCCACCAGCTGGTTATTGATCCCTTTTCCAATAAATGCCAGTTGGTAATCCCCCTGGCCCAACCTCGACAGGTGATAGCAAACCGTATCATCCGCCACAATTTTATTTCTTAACTCAACGGACAATTTTGTATCTGCTTTTAAAATGCTGATTTTTTCTGCACCGGAAAAGGAAACTAATTTGGGGGCATCTTTATCATTCACCGCATTCTCAAAATCATCGCTACCAACATTGATAACACCATCCACTACCCTGGCTGCTACGCCGGTGCCGGAATATAAATTGCAGGTAAAGAAATCCATACCCATTAAAAATTGATTATTTCCGGAAGGCCGGCTGGCGATACCAACAGTGCTGCTTGCCGCAATCTTACAAGGTTCTTTAAAAGTGAAGTTTCCCCCTGCAGCCGGCACCATGATAGCCGCACCGGATTCAATAATGCCGGTAAAGGTATTATTAGTAGGATATCCGCTTCCGTTAGAAGTAACGGAATAAACACCGCCGCCCAGGCTGGTACAGGTGATCCATCCGCCAACATTGCTCAAACCCGGCAGTTTAGGGTCCCATAAATAAAAGGTTTTGCCCGCCGTAGTACCGGGGTTTACACCATTAAACAACACATTATTAAAACTGATGGCTGAGGCATATGGGTTACCCAGCACCTGGAAGCCGGATAAATTCAATGCGGTAGTAACATCTCCAATGTTGATCTGGCCGCTGGTACGCAGGGTGGTTGGTGTGCCTGGCACACCCGGGCCGCTCACAACAATACTCCTGTCTCCCCTTACAAATAACATGTAACCGGGCTGATCTGTTATCTTGCCCGCATTGGTTGCTGCAAGCGGGTCCCAACCATTGGTACCAATGTTATAACTGTAAATAGAAGCGTTGTTGGTGGAACCCTGGTCATATCCGTTACCGGCTACCGTACTCCTGGTGATGGCGGTTCCATACCCCGGAAGCGTATTGCTCGGAGAAAGCCTGTTGGCGGACGATTGCCCCTCCTGCCAGGTGGCATTGATGGTGGGGGCATTGGTTGATTTGAAAGGGGCAGTGAGCATGCGCCATCTCCTGGCTGCCGAAGTATTGGCAATTGGTAAATAACGCTGTACCACAAACTTGCCGCCTCCATAATTAATGGAAATATTAGCAGGATTAGTTGTTTCCCCAATCCTTGCAGTACGGGTGTTATCAGATGTTAGCGTTATATCATTGTTTACAGTAACAGTGCCTCTCTGTAAAAATAATTCATTGGTAATGGTAACTGGGTCTGTAACTGTCACTGATGATCCGGGGGTATTTTTATTAATCGTTAGCCGGCTGAATGTTTGACCGCTGGTAGCTGTGATGGATGCAGCGTTTGTGCTGTCAAATGTTACCATGCGGTCATTCTGAACAAAAGTGCCGGTTCTGTTCCAGCCAGCTCCAACAAAAAAATCACCACCGGAATTAGTAGATAAGGTTAGTGTTCCTTTTAGATCCAGGCCGCCGCCTGCTGCCAAAGTAAATGCCATTGCCCCTGTTATTACTGAAGAACCGGTTTCTATCGTTAATTTCCCCGAACAGCCCAGCGGGAAAGTGGCAGGAAAATCTGTAGAATTTAAATCAACCGGTGTGGTATTTTGAACAATTACATTATTGGGGTATCCTGCACCGGTAGCACCTGGTGTGTTGGTGTTCCATTCCATATTGCGTTTGTATCCGCCGGGGCCATTATTATAGATCAGGGTTGAGCTGGGTCCATAGTCAGGAGAATTCGTAATTACATAGCCATTCTGGTCAATCCTTAACTGGGCATTTATGGTGGTGATCCCTGCCGCTCCAAAATTCACCCCCACATTGGTTGTTACCAGCACATTGTTATCAAATAATAATTTACTGCCGGCACTTCCTGCAGTTACACTCAGTTTGGCTACACCACTGGCAGTAGAGCCGGTGATCCTGAATTCACCGGCACCGGTACTGGTATATATTTTCCTCGTGCTGCCCCCGTCCACATAAATGTTCAGTGAGTTGATATTATCCCCCTGCAGGGTCATTATACCTCCGTTCATATCAATATCACCGCTCAGCAACTGCAGCACCCTCAAACTTAAATCGTTATTTACCTGCGATATGATATAGGCATTTGTACTGGCACTCATTTTTACATTGCCTGTTGGCTTGTTTACCACGATAAAATCAAAATAAACAATTCCGCCCCCGGTTTTAGTTACAAACTGGTCGCCATTACCTATAAATATTACGGCCCTGTTATTGTTGAAAGTAGTACCATTGATGCCGCTGGTTGCAGCTACAGTATAGTTGCCACCAACCTTTATGTCGCCCCCGATAGCATTACCAAGCCGAAGCTCTCCATTGATATTCACATTGCCTAAAACGGTCAATGCTGCACTCATACCTCCTGCACCATCTTCCATTGTAAAAGTGGTACCGTTATTTATTGTAAGATTGCCACCCATTTGCCGTGCTACTGCTGGTGAACCATTCCCTAGCCGGAAAGGGTTGCTGGTAGCGATAGTAACATGATGTGGATAGCCTTTACCACTGGTTGCACTCCATTCAAGTCCACGGCCATAATCTCCGCCGGTTTGATAAATAAGTGTAGAGCCCACTGCATAAATGGGCGGATTTACATTTACAAATCCACCGGGAAGCATATATAAGGATGAACCGTTCTGTATGGTACTGTTCTGTCCAAAATTAACCGATGCCCGCAGGTTTACATTGGGCAGCAGCACTGCATTGGGTGAATTGCTGGTAATGGTAAATGCGCCAAGAAAATTCAAATACCCTGCCGGTGAAAAACTGGCAGTGGCACTTTGGGCAATTAAACTGATACCGGCCGACATATTGATAATGCTGGTGGATGTCATACTTACCGTACCGGTTATCCTGAAATCTCCGGTAGGGTAAATGATCACGGAATCACCGGCATTCATGATAAGCGTTCCCCCGATCTCGGCCCTTAATACCCTTACTGTTGGCGCTGCTACATCGGTGTTTAAGGTAAAGCCATTCTGTATAAAAACAGATTCCGTTCCATCATTCAATACCGGCTTATCTCCCAGCAACCACGATGCCGCATTACTGTAATCTCCGCTGCCGGTAGCCTGGGTTACATATAAAAAAGCCGGCCTCACCTCAATACCAACATACTTGGCTCCTACGCCATAATTATCAAAATTGATCTGCGCCAGCTGCGTGATGGTAAGTCCGGGAGAACCTGCTATATTAATGATCTTGCCTGCCGAGGGAGTCCAGTTAAAGACCGTCAGTATTCCTGTCCATGAAGGAGCAGTACTGCTGGTAAAATTAACGCTAAACCCGGTGGCTCCGCTGCCCAGGTCAATGTTGGAACTGGCCGTCATATACAATGGGCCAAGTGTCATATTATTGGTAAGGAAAAGTTTTCCTGCTCCGGATATAGTGGTAGTACCTGTATAACTATTGGTACCACTCAAAGTAAGGCTGTTGGTTGCCCCCTGCTTGGTTAAACCCAAACTGGCTGCTGCACCATTTTGTAATATGCCCGCAAATGTATTGTTTCCGCCATCGGTAACTGTCAAAACAACATTGGCAGCTGCATGATTATTATTGATGATGGCCGAAGCGCTGCTTCCGGCAAGGCTTGTTACACTTAAACTAAAACCGTTCAGGCTAAAGGTACCGCTGCCATTTGCTGTTAGTGTATTGGACACCGTTATAGCCCTGTTCAGCGTAACCGAACCGGGTGATGTTTTATTGATGGTAAGATTGTTGAACCCATATCCACCTGCATTGGTATTGGCACCGCCAATGGTACTTGCTGTTGAACCGGTGAATCCAATGGTGCCTCCCCCGTTGGTAAAATTAGCTGCCACCCGGTCATTCACCCAGCTCCCGCCGATATTTAATACCCCGCTGCCGGCTGTTAATGTACCCGAATTGGTGGCATCAAATGTAAGGGTACCCGTCATGGTGAAATTACCACCGGGTAAACTAAGGCCTGAATTCGGAACAGTGATGCCCAACCGGACATCATTGGGAACGCCGGCTCCGGAAGTAGCACCTGCTGTCCATTCGGAGCCTGCCCCATAGGCAGCGCCATTATTATATACAAGTGCAGAAGCAGCACCATAAACAGGTGCATTGGTCAGGATAAAACCACCGCTATTCAATATCAACGCACC
>JAYVUL010000381.1:0-22624 GCA_043787935.1 Chitinophagaceae bacterium
GGGGGTCAATTTGAGCCGGGATCAGGGGGTCAATTTAAAATGGCCGAAGGGGGTCAGTTTCATCTGGCGGGTGGGGGTCAATTTGAGTGGATTTTCCAAGTTAGCATGTCCGTGTCAGAAACAGCCATGAATAAACAGGATGGGCCTGTGTTTTTTGAGTACAATATCAGGTCTGCAATGCTGCAATGCATTTCTGAAAAATATGGTTGGTTTGCAGTATGTTCACCCTGCAAAGCATATTGTAAATAGTGCGACAGCACCAGCCGGAACTGCAGCGCAAATACCCTGTGGGCAGGATGGGGGTGTTTGGCAGTTATGCCCGGGGTGAGGCCAGCGAAAAAGGGGATATTGATATTGCCGTGGAAATTAAAGGATATGGCAGATGAAACAGAAGCGTTGTTTGGTATTAAAACAGAGGTAGTGACAGGCCGCTCTATCAAACCGGAATAGCTGCCTTTTGTAGAAAAAGATATTATACAGGTGTGATAGAATTAGATTTTTTTAGTATGCTGCAATCAACGTTTCTGCAGGAATATTTAATACATCATGCAGGGTGCGTATCATATTCAGTGAGAGTTTTCTTTTGCCACTCATGATTTCTGATTTACGGTTCCGGCCTCCCAGAAGTTTATTCAAATCCTTTTCACTCATCCCATTCTGCTCCAGTCTGAAGCGTATGGCTTCCACCGGGTGTGGCGGCGGGACAGGATACTGTCTTTTTTCATAGGCTTCCACCAGCATAGAAAGCACTTCCAGTTCATCGGCGCCTTCAGAGCCGGGTTTTAGGTTTTGCTGCATCAGTTCGTAAGTACGTGACAGTGCAGTTTCGTGATCTTTCTTTGTCTTAATTGGTTTTAACATACACTAGTTTTTTAACGTCAACCTTATCATATTCAGCATGTGTGCCTGCCCAAACAATAAAGATGATCTGCAGGCGGTATTCGATGTCAACAACGAGCCGGTATTTATTGCCATGAATATTAAACACCACCCGTTTGTCGTTAATAACCGAAGCATTCCGTAGCTGTTCTTTGAGTTCATGGTGATTTTTCCAGCAGGCCAGGCAGGCTTCCTGGTACCATGCCAGTAAGGACTGCTCTGCATCTTTCTTTTTTTTTGCAAACTGCCGGAGTGTTTTTACCGCAATTACCCTCATGAGTACAAATATACGAAACGTTCCCATATTGGGATCATTCCTGTTGATTACTTTTTCGCCGGCTCCGGATTTCCCGGCATAGCTGTATCGATTTTTTTCAACAGGCCCTCAAGTGTCTTTTCTATTTTTGCGGCCTTCAACCCACATTCCCAAATCTCAATCACTTTCCACCCGTCTTTCTTTAAAGCCTTCACGGCTTTGGCATCATTGGTTTTGTTGGTATTGATTTTATTCAACCACCAATCCGTTCTGGTTTTAGGTACTGCATAATACCTGCAGTTGGCATGACCGTGCCAGAAACAGCCATGTACAAAAATGAGGGTCTTGTATTTTGTAAGTACCATATCCGGTTTGCCGGGCAGCTTTTTGGAGTGAAGGGAGTAACGGTACCCATTGGCATGCAAAAATTTCCGTACCAGCATTTCCGGTTTGGTATTGCTGCTGCGGATGCGGCTCATGTTGTAACTGCGTTGCTCCTTGTTGTGAACGTCTGCCATTTGCGGAGAAGGGATTGTACAGCAAAGTTATACCGAACAAGAGTGGTTATTAATTCCTTTCCCCCAAAGGGATCAATAACAAAATCATATTTGCCATCCCGGCTCAATAGCCATTCTGCCCCCCGGCTCAAAAAATGGATACCACTCAAAAAATCTTATTTTTGAAAGAGGTGACGGATCAAAAAGAATTCGGTACCCGGTGGTCAATATTTTTTTGCAGCTAATTACATTGTGCATGTTTCATTTGTTACGGTATGGCTTGTTGTTGTTTGCGTTGCTGCAATTGCACACGGTGGCACAGGCACAGGCTGGCAGTAACCAAACAGCGCAGCTGGTAAAAGCGTTTGCATGGGCAGATACTGGCAAGGCTGCTGCAGGGGATGGAAAGGAATACCTGCTTTGTGGTGCGGCTGCCGGTACAATGAAACAGTGGCAGCAGGAGGGAGTACTTAACCTGCACCGGCAACTGGGCGATTCGGTTTTTATTATTTCATTACATAAAGGAGTTGCGGATACCGGTTTTACCCGGCAGTGCCGCTGGATAAAAAAGGCCAATGCTTACTGGAAATTATCGCCGCCCCTGCTGCAGCAACATCATACCGGGCAGTGGATATTGCCTGCGGCGCTTTTTGTTGCGGTGAAGGATGAAGCAGCTTTTAGCAACAAAGCGAACCATCAAAAAAGCCAGGCAGCCGGGAGCCATCTTTTTATAGCAACCGTAAACAGCGGGGAGGAACTGCAGGCATTGCTGCTGGACAGCAATGTTTATTTTATGGCAGCCTGCCATGCACAGCCCAAAGAAGAATTGCAGATCAATAATCTTGACCTGGGGGTAAATGCCATCAACGGGCTGCACAGCCGCTATCCCCGGCTGAACGGCGACAGCATCCATATCTCTATCAAAGAAAATTTACCCGATACCACCGATATTGATCTTGCAGCCCGGTACCAAAATAATCCGCTGGCTGCAGTGGCGGTTACCGTGCATGCCAGCATTATGGCTACCATGGCGGCGGGTGCCGGCAACAGCTGGTACCTGGGCAGGGGCGTGGCGGGTGCTGCCACCATAAGCTCCAGTAATTTCAGTAACCTGCTGCCGGATGATAATGCCAATTACCTGCAGCAGCAGATATCGGTGCAAAACCATAGTTATGGCGTGGGCGTTGAAAATTTTTATGGTGCCGATGCGGCAGCTTTTGACGCCTCGGCGTTGCTGAATGATTCGCTGCTGTTTGTTTTTTCTGCCGGTAATTCGGGGAACACCACGCTGGCAACAGGCTACTATAGCGGCCTGGCAGCACATGCCAATCTTACCGGCAGTTTTAAGATGGCAAAGAATATTATCACGGCGGGTGCAGTGGATTCTTTTGGCGTGGTGGCCACCGCCAGTAGCAGGGGGCCTGCTTATGATGGCCGGGTAAAACCGGAGCTGGTGGCGTATGGTGAAGATGGTACTTCGGGTGCGGCAGCATTAATTTCAGGTACGGCCGCTGTATTGCAACAGGCCTATAAACAGGCAAATGGCGGCAGGTTGCCCTCATCGGCATTGATAAAAGCATTGCTGATCAATAGTGCAGAGGATGTAGGGCCGGCCGGTATTGATTTTACCTCTGGCTATGGCAATTTGAATGCCCTAAAGGCGGTGGAAAATTTGCAGGCGGGCCATTATTTTTCCGGCACCGTAACGGATAATGGCAGCCGGGCGTTTTCACTACCGGTGCCGGCCAATACCAGCAAAGTCACCATTACCCTGGTGTGGAATGATGCGCCTGCCCCGCCAAATGCGTACCGTGCCTTGGTGAATGACCTGGATATGGAATTGCAGTTGCCTGCCACCAGCGGGCGCTGGCAACCATGGGTACTCAATAGTGCTGCAGCTGCAGATTCACTGGCGCTTTTGCCCGTACGGAAAAGGGATAGCCTTAATACGGTGGAGCAGGTAACAGTGCAAAATCCTGCTGCCGGTAATTATACCATTGTGGTGAAAGGGTTTAGTGTCAGCACTGCAGCGCAACCTTTTTATATCGCTTATCAGCTGGATACGGTGAATGCTTTAGAATGGCGTTTTCCTGTTGCGGCAGACAATGTTTTTCCTGCTGCGGCCAATATGCTCCGCTGGCATACGGATATGCATACCGCCAATGCCAGTCTTTTGTACAGTATTGATAATGGCAGCAACTGGCAGCTCATCAGCAATACCATTAATACCAGCCAATCCTTTTACGCCTGGCATGCACCTGATACCAATGTGCTGGCCATATTGAAAATGGAAGTGGGTACAGCCAGCTTTTTGAGCGACACATTTACCATCAGCAAAAAACTGGCTTTTAAAACGGGTTTCAATTGTGCAGACTCTGTGCTGTGGTACTGGAATAAATTGCCGGGTATTGATGGGTACCGGGTATTCAGCCTGCAGGGCCGGCAGTTGCAGCCGGTGGCAACTGTTAGGGATACGCAATTTGTGTTCAATAAAGCCAACCTGCCGTACCAGCAATTTGCGGTGGCGCCCGTTATCAATGGGCGGGTGGGCGTAAAAAGCTATACGGCCAACTATACCGAACAGGGAGTTGATTGCTATATCAATTATTTTATTGCCGACCTGCAGGATGATACGGCTGCCAAAATTCAATTGCAGTTGGGCACCACTTATTTTATACAGCGCCTGGTGTTTGAAAAATTGCAGCAGGGGAATTTTGTAGGGCTTTATACAGTGGCTGTTATTGATGGGGCAGGCTATTCGGTTATGGACCGTCATTTACAAAAAGGGCTCAACGTTTACCGGGTTCGTATTGAGCTGGCGGATGGGCGGATCATTTACAGCAATATCACCAGTGTATTTTATTTTGATGCTGCTGAGGTGGTTGTTTTTCCTAACCCTGTGGAGCAGCGCAGCACCCTAACGGTGCAACTGAAGGAATTGCAAAACCAGGTGATACAGATTCGGGATGTGCTGGGGCGTATTGTTTTTGATAAGCAGGTAAGTTCAATGTCGGTGAACATTGCTATGGGGTTTTCAAAAGGGCTTTACTTTATCAGTGTATATAACCCGGAAACAAAGCAGCGGAAAGTGGTAAGCATGGTGGTGCAATAACAACCGGTTTGTAAAAAAGACAGGCATAATGGCTGTTGTTTCAAAAATTTTTACTACTTTTTACCCTTCATTTTAAACTTAATCACTAAAACTACACGTGTATGAAAAAATTCGCACTCAACCTGGCGGTGTTTGCCTGCCTTGCAGGGGCTGTAAGTTCCTGTAAAAAAACTTCTTCAACGGAAGCAGATCCAACTGCTATTTCTGCAGAAACGAAAGCAAAAATTGCGAAACTTGGATTTAGTACCGGCGATGTTCAGAAAACAGAAGATGGTTATTTGGTAGAAGGAGATATTAACTTAACAGATGAACTGCTGAACAGTACACCTACCCAGTTATTATTAAGGGCAGGTAATGAGGAACAGTACCGAACCACTAATTTAGTAACAGGTTTACCAAAACAGTTTAAGATCCTGGTAAGTAATTTAGGTACCGCTTTTATTCAGGGAACAGACCTTGCGATTGCCCGGTACAATGGCCTGGGATTAAAAATGAGTTTTGTAAGGATCACAAGCGGTACACCGGATATCACCATTCTTGGTTTTAATCAAAAACCCCGTGGTGGTTATATTACGTTGGGTTCTTCTGGCTTCCCCACTTCCACCGGGGCACCTTATAATACCATAAAAATGAATACCAATTCACTGGCATACGGCACCAATCCGGATGTAAACTATGTAGGCAGTGTGATACAGCACGAGATGGGCCACTGTGTAGGTATGCGCCATACGGATTACTTTGACAGGTCTATCAGTTGTGGTGGTACTGCTTCCAATGAAGGAGCTTCTACAGTTGGCGCCATTTTAATTCCGGGTACGCCTTCCGGTGCCACCTTGGCGGCAGCTTCATGGATGCTGGCCTGCTCCAGCGGCGGCAACCGTACTTTTAATACAGATGATGTAACAGCCCTTAATTATTTATACAAATAATCACCGTGCTTTAAAAAAAATATGGGGGCGCCTGAAAAGGCAGCCCCTTTTTTAGTACCCTTTTTTGCAGCAAAACCTGGGTTTAACCATGCGGCTGCACAACAGGAAATTTACAAACCCATTTACCCCTTCACAAATCGTTTATAAATGATCCGCTTTACCAATTCGGCGGCTATCAGGTACACGAACACGATGGCGCAGATGTAACCTACGATAGGTAGCGGCAAAGGCTGAAACCCTGCCAGTGCAGCAAAAGGAAGGTAAGGCAGCAGCCAGCCGGCAGCAAGGCAAAGCACCACGCTGATCACCAGTTTTTTGGAGGGCATGCTTTCTTTGAACGGCACATGCCAGGTGCGGATGATGAACACCACTAAAATTTGTGTGGCCAGCGATTCCATGAACCAGCCGGTGCGGAACATGGCCTGGTTAAGGGCAAACACTTTGTACAGCAGGTAAAAGGTAACCAGGTCGAAAATGGAACTGGTTAGCCCAAACACGAACATATAACTGTAGATCATCTTCAGGTTCCAGCGCTGCGGTTTCTGGATATAGCTGTCATCCACGTTGTCGGTGGGGATGGTTACCTGCGAGGTATCGTACAAAAAATTATTGATGAGGATCTGCACCGGCAGCATGGGCAAAAAGGGGAGGAAGATGGTGGCCGCAGCTACAGAAAACATATTGCCGAAATTGGAGCTCAGCCCCATCAGGATATACTTCATGGTGTTGCCAAAGGTTTTGCGGCCTTCGAGTATCCCGTCCCGTAATACCATCAGGTCTTTTTTGGTGAGGATGATCTGTGCGGCATCCTTGGTAACATCGGTGGCACTGCTCACGCTGATGCCTACGTCAGCCGTTTTCAAGGAAGGGGCATCATTGATGCCATCGCCCATATAGCCCACGGCATGGTGATTGGCTTTTAACGCCAGGATCACCCGGTTCTTTTGCTCCGGCGAAAAGCGGGTGAAGATGCTGATGTTTGCCACCCTTCTTTGCAGGGCATCATCAGAAAGTCCGTCCAGCTCATGGCCCTGCATAATACCTTTGATGGGCAACCCGATCTCCCTGCATACCTTTTGGGTTACCAGGTGGTTGTCGCCGGTGATGATCTTTACTTCCACCCCGATGGCTTTTAAGGCGGCGATCACTTCAGCAGCATCTTCCTTGGGTGGATCCAGGAAGGCAATGAAGCCCTGCAGGGTCATGTCGGTTTCATCTTCTTTGGTAAACACCTCGTCGGCACCGGTTTCTTTGGTGGCAATGGCCAGCACCCGGAACCCGTCGGTGCTGAGCGCCTCGTACTGGCTGTTGGCAAGGGCCTTGGTCTCTGCATCAATCAAACAGGCTTTGAATATTTCTTCGGGTGCCCCTTTGCAGATGAGCACATTTTTATTGTCCACCGTAACGACCACGCTCATGCGCTTTCGTACAAAGTCGAAAGGGATCTCATCTTTTTTGGTATAGGCGGAGATGTCTACCTTTCTGAAAGAGACCACGGCATCATCCAGCGGGTTCTTAATGCCCGTTTGATAAGCACTGTTGAGGTAGGCCAGCCGCAACAGCTCATCGGAGTCCTCGCCGGCCTTGTCAACATATTTTACCAGCACTATCTTGTCTTCTGTGATGGTACCCGTTTTATCGGTACACAACACTTCCATGCTGCCGAAATTGGGTATGGCGGCCATCTTTTTAACGATCACTCCTTTGGCAGCCATATGCACCGAACCACGCGACATGGTAACGGCCATGATCATGGGCAGCAGCTCGGGTGTTAAGCCCACGGCTACCGCCAGGGAGAACATAAAGGATTCCAGCAGGTCGTGTTTTAAGACGGCATTGATGAGGAAAATGAACAGTACCAGTACAATGGTTACTTTCATGATAAGGTAGCCAAAACTGGTAACGCCTTTGCTGAATTCAGATTCTGCGGAGGGTTGTATCAGTTTGGCGGCGATTTGTCCAAACTCAGTGCCGGCGCCGGTTTTCATCACCACTGCTTTAGCCGACCCCGAAATGACACTGGAACCCATGAAAACAATATTGGTAAGGTCAGACAGGTTTTGCTGCTCTCCGCTGATGGCGTCGCTGTGTTTTTCGCAGGGGAAAGATTCGCCGGTGAGGGACGACTGGTTAACAAAAAAATCTTTTGACGACAGTATCCGGGCATCGGCCGGAACGATCCTGCCGGCACTCAGCAGGATGATATCGCCTACCACAATTTCTTCATGCAACAGTTCGCATTCCTTACCATTGCGGATGACGGTGGCTTTACTTTTTACACTTTCCTTCAGCCGTTCGGCCGCATTGCGGGCATCCTGCTCCTGGTAAAAATCAATGGCCACACTCACCAGTATCATGAACAGGATGATGGAGGCATTGACCGTTTCGCCGAGGGTATAGGAAATAGTTGTGGCGATGATCAATATTAAGATGAGCGGGCTTTTAAAATGCCCCAGCAGCTCCAGCAGCAGCGAGCGGCGTTTACCCGCATCAATGATATTTTTACCGTAGGCTTTTATTTGTGCCGCCACCTGTGCATCGGAGAGGCCGGTGCTTTCGTTGGTGCCAGTTTTTTTCAACACATCTCGCGTAGGTAATTCGGCCAGGTATCCTTGGGATGGAACAGGAGTTGGTAGCATCATTAAAATTAAGCTTAAAAATAGTATCCCTTCGTTTGCGGGGAATGATCATTGTCATAAATTAAAATGAACTGTACGGTGGTGGTGTCTAATAATCCAGACCGATTGCCTCGGGATTTTTGAAAACGGGAGTAAGCCCCCTGACTGGTTTGCAGACAGGCCAGGCAGCGCTGCAAACCCAGTCAGGTCTAAAGAGTGAAAGCTTAAAACCCCCGGATAGCACGAACAGAGGCCATGTAGGTTTCACCCGCGTCCTGCTGGTTGCCAACGCTGAAGTTCTGTATCCATACATAGAAGAGGCCGTTGAGGACGAAATAGGTAGAAGCCCAGTAATAGTTGGTATTAAAACCGCCAACGAAATTCTTTTGGAGGTATAATAAATTAAGTTCATTTTTTGTAGGTAATCTCCAGTCAGTAAAATTTTTAGCAGACAAACTATGATTAGATGCGGTGCTGATTGCATCCTGCGCATTGTACCAGTTAACCGGAGAGCCCTGGTCAATTGTTTCAGCAATCAGGCCATGGTGAGCATCTGGGGTAATATAAAACACGATCCCTCCTCCGTAGCTTTCGCCAATAAAATGGATGAGGGAAGACGAAGGTGTTCGCCAGGAGGCTACCCCAGTTGCATCAGATGTAAGTACATTGCCTGCAGCCAGCGTTCCGCCGGTCACTTTTAAGCCTCCGGTTATTAGTGTTGCAGTAGCTCCTGTACCGGCAAATACCTGTGTAACGGCATTATTACCCAACTGTACCATATTGCTTCCCGAAATGATTGCCCCGTTTCCTAAGGCAGTAGAATTAGTATAACCATCTGCAAGCACATCAGCGTGATTGCCAATTGCTGTAAGATAGGAGCCGGTAGTATTCTGGTACAGGGAATAACTTCCGGTGGCCGTATTGGCCATGCCTGCCTGGTTTGCGTTCAGTGCGGCAAAACCTATAGCCGTATTGTCGTCGCCTGAAGTATTAGAGAATAAACTGGAAGCACCAGTAGCGGTATTTTCATTACCCGTGTTTGATTGAAGGGAATAAGAACCAGTTGCGGTATTATAGTTGCCGGCAATATTATTGGTTAGTGCATTAACACCTGATGCAACATTACCAATGCCGCTGGTATTTGCGGAAAGTGCATAGGTGCCTGTAGCAGTGTTATTGTCAGCAGTATTTACATATAATGTGTAAAATCCAATGCCGGTATTTCGGTTTCCGGATATATTTTCCTTTAGTGAATTATGCCCGTTGGCAGTGTTGCCAAAACCAGTTGCATTGGCAAGCAGGCTTTGATAGCCAAAAGCAACATTGCCGTTTGTTGTATTGTCTAAAAATCCTGCTCTTATATTATTTACTTTGAATGCCAATGGAAATGTATCTGTGGTTCCCAAAAAATTTGAAATGGGATTAGTAGCCGTATTACCCGTAAGCGACCAGCCATTTCCACTGGTGCCTATCTGCACCCATGCCCCGCCGTTATGAAACCAGAAACTGCTGCTGGTGGTATCATATACCATTAACCCCTTGGCTGGGTTTGCAATAGCAGTGCGGCTTGCGGTGGAGGTACGTGGGATGAGCAGCCCTTTCGTACTGGCCTTTATTTCCAGTGCAGCGCTGGCATTGGGTGAGGTGGTGCCGATACCTACATTCTGGGCCTGAACCGTGAAAGTGAGTATGACTAAGCTGCCGAATAATGGAAATTTTTTCATGATAGTCAGTTTAATAAAGCATTTTTTCATTTTATCTTTTATGAATTGTACTTCTTGTGGCAGTAAATTTTAACAGGATTTGCTTCACCAGGTTTAGGTAAAAGTATTTATTATCTGCATCGCTTATTTATTTTATTGAATGATGGTGATATAAAAATTGGTGGAAGGCAAACTCAGGTTAGCATTGGTGGCATTGTATAAGATGATTTCTACTATCCCCGGAGAAACAACCCTTGCATAGCTGATTACCAGGCCATCGGGCAAAGCGTTGGATGGAGAAACGGATACGGTTCCGGTGACCGCTGCATTACTAACCAGCAACTGGGCCGATGCTGATGATGACTGGCCAATGATTGGAAAGTTGAGAGTAATGGAAGTTCTTATAATGCCTTTCAACAGGCTTCCGGCGGCTCCTATCTTTACAGTACCTTTTACATCCAGCGAAGCGGCTGGTGCCGTTGTTCCGATACCTACGTTTTGAGTGTTACTGTTATAAATATTATTCCCATTCGTTTTCCAGGGCGATGAATTGTTGTTCATTACTTCGGCCCATCCGCTGCCATCCTGGAATACGATTGACTTCAGGGTACTGTCGTACAGCAGGAGCCCCTTTGCGGGAGAAGCAATGGTATTGCGTACTGCTGTAGTCATCCGGGGCAGCAGGATACCCTTATTGGCAGACTTTATCTCAAGTACAGCGCTGGCATTAGGGCTATTGGTGCCAATACCTATATTTTGAGTGTACGATTGGTTAATCAGCATTACGAACACGGAAAGGAATAATATTTTTTTCATGTTGGCTAATTTTTATTTACCAATTGAGTTTCTAATTTTGACAACCGGTTGATTAAAGTTTCATTTATTTTTTTTTGATTTTCATTTTCTTTTTTCAGTGTTTCAATTTGCTGTTGCTGTTCCTGCATTCCATTTATGAGCACTGGAATCAGGCCTATATAATTTACGCCAAGCATTTTATTGTCATCCTGTTTTACCAATTGAGGAAGTACCTGCTGCACCTCCTGGGCCAGCACTCCGATTTGTTCTTTTTGATCAAGGTTTATGTTTTTCCATTGATAGGTATAAGCCTTAAGTTGCAGGATGGAGGATAATCCATGGCTAAGAGGGCGAATATTTCTTTTAAGCCTGCTATCCGAAGTTTGAGTGAGTGTGCCGTTCAGATCAGCCCCTGAACCGGCGTGAATAGTAAAAACAGGCTCAGTGAAATTACTGCCAAATCTCAGCTCAAGCGGGTTTCCCGCCTGGCTGGAAGGGAATGTTGTAATTTTAAAATACCTGTTGGAATAATTACCAGTTCCCTGGAAACGGATACAGGGCACATTGAGATTATCATCCAGAATAAGCGTTGTATTGGCTGTTCCTACATTACTGCTGCTTATGGAATGAATGTGCAACGGGGCTTGGGGAGCTGCTGTACCAATGCCCACATTAGTAGAGGTAGTTGCACTATTATACCCATTTATACTACCCAAAACCATGGAGTTGTTTTGATAAACAACAGCATTGGCACCAATAGCAGTTGCATTGGTTAATCCTTCACTTCCTACTGCAGCACTATAACCAATTGCAGTATTGTTACTTCCGCCTGCATTAAAATAAAGTGCATTGAATCCAACGCCGGTATTATTATTGCCCGTTGTATTATACAATGCATTGGCCCCCTGCCCTGTATTATTAATGCCGCCAATATTTTCCTGTAAAGCCCTGGACCCGATAGCTGTATTGTATTGCCCGTTTGTATTGGCATGCAGGGCAGCAAGCCCCATGGCAGTATTATCCCTCCCATCAATATTGGCACTTAGTGAACCATAGCCAAGTGCGGAATTAAAAAAGCCGGATGCATTACTGCTTAAAGAAGAATATCCTACCGCTGTATTATAAAGGCCGGTGGTATTTGTTAACATAGCATTGGCTCCTATTGCAGTATTTTTTGTGCCTTCATCAATAGCTGCATTTGCACCGGTGCCGTTATTGAATAAAGCATTATATCCTACCGCAGTATTATAGCCACCTTTACCATTTTTGCCTAATGCATTTGTACCAATTCCTGTGTTGGCACTGCCGGTTGTATTTCCATAAAGAGCGCCAAAACCTACAGCGGCATTATCATACCCGGTAGTATTGGCATATAAAGCGGATGTGCCAATCCCTGCATTTTCATACCCGGTTGTATTGCTGAAGAGAGACTTACTGCCAATGGCTGTGTTATAAGTAGCCTCATAGGCAAGGGTTGTTCCTGTGCCATTATTGTACAAAGCAGAATCGCCAATAGCTACAAGGTTACTCGAGGTTGTATTTACATGCAAAGCCCTAACTCCAATAGCCACATTTGAATACCCGGTGGAATTGATATTAAGTACCTGGTAGCCGATGCCTGTATTGTTGTCGCCTGTTGTATTTGAAAACAAAGTACCCGTTCCTGCTGCCACATTATTACTGCCGCTGGTATTTGAAAAAAGGCTTGCAGTTCCTACTGCCATATTGCTTGTGCCACTGATATTTGAAGTGAGTGACTGCATGCCAACTGCCGTATTAAAATCTCCGGTTTTGTTTTTGCGCAGCGCATTTGAGCCGATAGCGGTATTCTGGTTTCCGGTACTGTTACTGATCAGTGCTTTGTAGCCAAATGCAGCATTGTGGTTACCGGTGGTGATAGAATCCAGCGTTCTTAAACCAATACCTGTATTAAATGAAGAGCTGTCTATTAGGCCAGCTGTTGCATTATTAATTTTGAAAGTGATGGGTGCATTATCTGTAGTGCCAACAAAATTTACTGCAGGGTTTGTGCCGGCATTGCCCGTAAGTGACCAGCCATTGCCACTGGCGCCTATCTGCACCCATGCCCCGCCGTTATGAAACCAGAAACTGCTGGTGGTAGTATCGTACAGCAATAAGCCTTTGGCGGGGTTAACAATGACAGTTCGGCTTGCTGTGGAAGTCCGCGGTATCAGCATGCCTTTGTTACTGGCTTTTATTTCCAGTACGGCGCTGGCGTTGGGTGAAGTGGTGCCAATACCTACATTTTGTGCACCTGCACTTATACAGATAACAATAAGTATTGTGACAAAATAAATTCTTTTCATAAAAATTGTTTTATTATAAATTACTGGTGTTAATAAAATATACGTTTCCGGTATTGTTACTTTTACCTGGGGCACCTGCTACTACAAAATTGCTGCTGACACCAACGCCATTACCAAAATAATCACCTGCCGCTCCGTCTCCGGAAATGATTTTTTGCTGCAGCCAGTTAGTATTGTTGGGGGTAAGTAAATAGGCTGCTCCCTGGTTTTGATTCAGGTTGATATTTTTATTTGGAGCACCCACAATGATCTTACCGTTCTGTGATGCTATGGATGAACCAAAGTATTCATCAGCATTACCATCATTTGCTGTAAAGGCGCTGTACTGCCAAACAACCGGGTTAGTGGGAATGAAAATATAAACAGCACCCTGGTTAGCATTACCATTGATGGTTTGATTTGGTGCACCTGCAGCAACAAAATTTTCTCCCACTGCAATACTGGCTCCAAACCGGTCATTGATGGAAATACCAGCGGGGCTTTGTGGTGGAATCGGTGCCCAGGATCCACCGGAATAGAAATAGGGGTAAAAACTACTTTTGCCGGGACTCCCTATAGCAATTAACCCGGCGTATATTGAAACGCTGGTGCCGAACTGATCACCGGTAGTGCCATCGGATGGAGTGAGGTCTGATTCATTCCAGGTTGCATTGTTTTTTGTAAAAACATAGGCCCCGCCCACATTGGAAATGCTGTTAACGGTTCTGTTGGGGGCTCCTGCCAGTATCGTATCTCCATCGTTACTAACCGATTTGCCAAACTGGTCATTTGCCTGTCCGCCAATGGCCGTTAGCTTTTTTTGAAATTGCCAGCTATTATTGATAAGAGAATAAACATAAACAGCGCCCTGGCTGGCATTGGTACCTACAGTTTTGTTATAGGCTCCAACTACTGCAGTGCTGCCATTGATTGACACACTGTTTCCAAAAAGATCCGCTGCCGCCCCGTCTCCCTGGCCTAGTTCCTGCATTTGTTGCCAGTTATTTCCGGCTCTTTTAAATATATAGGCACTGCCCTGGTACTGGTTAGCACCCACGGTTTTTCCGGGTGCCCCGATGATTGCATAATCTCCGCTGATGGCGACTTTTGATCCCAGGTAGTCATCAGCTGCACTGTTAGCCGCAGTTTGGCCAGTAAGTGTATTGGCTGCAAACAGCATGGCCAGCCATTGTGCTCCATCGTACATATAAATGGTTCTTTTGTCCGTGTCAAAAACCAGTAACCCTGTTGCAGGATACACCACCCCAAGTCTTTGGGCAGTAGTCAGGCGTGGCATCAGCATACCCTTGCTGGTACTGCTGATATCCAGTTGTGCACTGGCGTTAGGTGTGGTGGTGCCAATGCCAACATTTTGAGCAATGCAAAACAGTGGCATACCTGCAATGAGCAACGTTTTTAATAGCTTTTTCATTTTTTAGTTTTTTAAAATATAAATAATACGGCTTTGAATAATGCCGGGGATAAAGGAAGTGTATAGGATTTCAGGTATTATTAAAAACTTGCTGAAATAACAATGAAATAACAAGGTAGTTTTATAAGGAACGCAGTAAAAGGAATGAACCTGATCTGGTATAGATCTTAAATTAAGGATACCAATATAATTAATTAAGCAGATAAAAAGGGTAAGTAAATTGTCACGGCAGTTTTCAATAGGTATTACTGCAATCTTAAGTCTCCTGACTGGTTTGCAGCGAAGCCTCGCATCCGGGCAAAACTAGTCAGGTGTAAACACGGATTTCGTTTTGCCTTTTCAGCAGATGATCCTGTAATTCCCGGTACGATCGGGCAGATTGGATCAACACAAGTGACCCGCAGTAACGCAATACTTTCTCCAGTTGGCACCGCATCCTGCTGGGTTGCGGGTAAAACAAAAAATGATTTGTTAACAGCTCAAAAAATACCGCCAATCGCTATGAATTAAATATTTAAAACTGTAGGTTTACTTTTCACATTCTTTCCGGCCACTACAAAAACTTCCGGTTCCCTGTATTTTTTAACCATAAAATAGGTAAGTATGAAACGATTTCCAATTGCATTTTCCTTCCTGGTTTGCTGCTGCATTATTACTAACAGTTATGCCCAGGCCAAAAAGACCATGCCGGTGAAAGCCCCTTATAAAGCAAACTACTCGTCCAGCTATAGAATGGGCAACCCTGCATATTCTGCCATCATCCTTAATCTTTGGAAAGACTGGGATGATAATCAACTGAAGCGGCACGATTACTTTGCAGACACCATCAAAATGTGGCTGCCCGACAGCACCGTTATTAGCGGTAAAGCGAACGCCCTGGAGGGGGCCAGCAAATTCAGGAGCAGCATGGCTTCAGCAAGCAGTGTTCTTCATGCCTGGGCGCCGCTGCACAGCATTGATAAAGGAGATGACATGGTTTGTGTTTGGGGTTCCGAAACAGATACTTACCCCGACGGCAGGGTGGACATCCGGGAACTGCATGAAGTGTGGTGGTTTAACAAAGCGGGCAAAGTGAGCATGATGCGGCAGTGGGTTGCTAAATTTGGTCAATAACAGGAGTTGGGTTTCAGTGATAGTAGTCCCCGGAAATAAAGCGCAGGCTGGTTTTCGGGGGTTTTTATCTGAAAAAGTATAGGTAATTAAACAGGTAGGCAAGGCAAATAAATTGTACCAATCGTTTTAACAACGTACTCCCTTTCCTGAACTCCTTAACACATCGAACCCCGGTGGGAGAATGATTGTTGGAATAGGAAACAATCCATAAGCAAAGCATAGTAAATTAAAAATTAGCCTTGTTTTCTTCTAACGCAGGTGTTCCGCAGGATCACCTGTGTCTATTAGATCAGCCCGATTGTATCGGGATTTTTGAAAACGTATTTTAGTATATTTATTATCCTGAAATCAATGACCAATGTCTTAAAAATACAAAGTTGGTGACGATGCCATTCCGCATTTTGTAACTTTCACCGTAGTTGGCTGGATTGATGTGTTTACACGGGAACAGTACAAAGAAATATTTACCCAAAGCCTGCAGCATTGTATAGAACATAAAGGATTGCTTTTGCATGCATGGGTTATCATGACCAACCATGTACATCTTATCATCAGCAGCGATACAGCAAAACTGGAACATATAGTAAGAGATGTAAAAAAGTTTACCTGCAAGCAAATTATTAAGGCCATCCGGGAAAATGAAAAGGAAAGCAGGAAGGAATGCCTGCCTGCGGGTAGGCAGGGATGCTGAACATTTTTTCCTTTACCGGTAAAAACAATAACAGTAACAAAGACTTCCAGTTTTGGAAACAGGGTTATCACCCGATAGAATTAAATACCAAAGAAAAAATGAA
Organism: Chitinophagaceae bacterium; assembly: GCA_043787935.1. Lineage (GTDB taxonomy): Bacteria > Bacteroidota > Bacteroidia > Chitinophagales > Chitinophagaceae > Ferruginibacter. The sequence goes on from JAYVUL010000381.1 coordinate 16,435, forward strand.
ACAACGGTTGCACTACCTGCATGAAAACCCCGTAAGAAGCGGTTTGGTTTGGGAACCGGGGCAGTACAAATACAGCAGTGCAATTGATTATTATACTGATCAACACGGCCTGTTGCGAGTTCAGCAGTTGATCCTGTAATTCCCGATACAATCGGGCTGATTTGATAAACCCAAGTGATCCGCATTGGCGGAACACTCGCGCCAGTCTTATAAGGATAGTAACATCATACGATTCACTATCCCTTTTTATACTGTATTAACCGTAAGACATGCCCAATAAAAGCCGCATAACCCCCGCCATTGTCATTTAGCTGTTAAAGGTCTTTATTTCCGTAAACATCCCTTTACAATGCCGATAATTTTTTGTACTTTGTTCAGCCTTCCAGGTCGGTATTATAGCCAATATTCTTTTAAAATCAGTTTGCTCTTTTCTAAAAAAAAGTATCTAATAAAATAAGCACACATGAAAAAGAAATTACTATTAGCGCTCCACCTGTTAGTAGGCCTTATCACAGTGCAGGCGCAGGTTACACAAATCAATTCCAACAAAAGCCTCGTGTTTACCTTTCCGTTAAACAACGTAACATCAATCCTGGTATCAGGTATCGACAGTTCCATATGGACCACCGGGGGAACCCTGGCCACCACCGTTCAATTGGCCACCAACATCAAATTTGAAGACGCAATATCATTGCAATCAGGTAAACTGCTCTTTAGAGGCACCACCCCGGCCACCGGCTCCGAAGTATTCATCACCGATGGCACCGGCGCAGGCACCACCCTTTTAAAAGACATTAATACAGGTGCAGCCAGCAGCGACCCCGCTGATTTTACCCAACTCAATGGCATCGTATATTTCAGCGCTGTGTCAGCAGCCGAGGGCAGGGAACTGTGGAAATCCAACGGCACCGCCGCCGGCACCACCTTGGTAAAAGATATCGTAGCCGGCTCTGGCAGCAGCAATATAGAAGATGGATATAACCTGTTTTCAACAGGCACCTATCTGTTGTTTGCCGCCAATACCGTAGCCGAGGGATTAGAGCTTTGGAAATCAGACGGCACCACTGCCGGCACCGTACTATTAAAAAATATCAACACCGGTGCAGATTCCTCCAAACCCAATAATTTTTATCAACTGAATAACATCGTATTGTTCACCGCCAAAGATGCCACCCACGGAAGTGAAATCTGGAAAACAGATGGCACCGCCAATGGTACGGTATTGGTAAAAGATATCAACCCCGGCCCGGCCAGCTCCACCGAAGTGGAGTTTTTTCCCGGCTTTTCTTTCCCGGTGTTTAGCGGCTTTCACACTTTCAACAACAGGGCCTACTGTACGCTTACCAGCGGCACCGGCAGCAGTGCGCAAGTGTGGGGCACCGATGGCACTGCCGCCAACACCCTGCTGCTAAAGGATATTTTTCCATCAGCTACATTTCCCCAAATTTTGCTCACCAATGCAGTCAATTTACCCGCAAAATTTATTTTCGGTGTATCGGATGGCGCCAGTGCAGCAGAATTATGGCAATCAGATGGCACCCCGGCCGGCACCAGTTTGTTCAAAGCATTTTCCGCAGCCAACAACAGTTTGCCCTTTATACTCACGGATTACCTCTATGATATTAATACGGGTGCGGTTACCAACCCATTGTTCCAGGGCAATAAATTCTTTTTTACTGCCACTACCGATGCCGAAGGCAATGAATTATGGATTTCCGATGGCACCCTGGCCAACACCAAATTGGTAAAAGACATCAACCCCGGCACGGCCAGCGCCTTTCAATTTCCTTCCTATTCCTACACCAGCGACACCCTGTATTTTGCGGCCGATGATGGAGTAAAAGGCAATGAATTATGGAAATCGGATGGTACCACGGCCGGCACTTTGTTAGTGGCAGACATCAATGCAGGTGCCGGCAATTCAGATCCCTTTTTATCTTTTTATAACAGCAGCACCAGTAAGCTTATTTTCAGTGCCAATAACGGGGATGCCACCACCAATGACCTGTACGTATTAGGTGGAGGGGTGGTTTCTAATACAGGGCCCTGCCCGGGGGGTACTGTTTCAATTACGTCCAGTATTACAGGCGCTGCTTATCAATGGCAGGTTAATACCGGCACTGGCTTTGTAAATGTGGTAAACAATACCAATTACGCCGGCGCCACCATGGCTACTTTACAAATAAACAATGCGCCCTCCGGCTTTTATGGCTACCAGTACCGTTGCAATGTAAATGGTAGCTTTAGTACCGTTACCATCTTAAAATTTGTAAATTACTGGAACGGCAGTGTTAATAACTTATGGAGCAACCCTGCCAATTGGAGCTGTGGCGTATTGCCAGATAGTAATACAGATGTAGTTATCAGTACAGGAACGCCGGTATTAAATGTAAACGGAAGCTGCCGGAGCATTACAATAAATGCCGCAGCCAGTTTTACGGTAAATACTGGTTTTACCCTGCAGGTGATGCATTAATATCATTATTTTAAAGTGATTCGGAGTATGCCATGCAGGTGAAGGTACAGGACCTGCCTGTTTATTATTAAACAGATCCCTTCACCCATACCTTACAAATACAGCATTGCGATTGAATATCATACTGATCAACAGGGCCTGTTATGGGTTCAGCAGTTGATCATTTAATTCCCGGTACCACCGGGCTGAATTAATAAGCACAAGTATTCGGCATTAGTCGGACGCCTGCGTCAGTTGGTATCCATTTGGGGTTGCAATGATTAATTTTTTAAATAAAAAAGAGGCTGCCCTTTTTAGGAGCATCCTCTTATCTTTCGGGTTTCCAGGAACAGTATGTAGTTAAAGAAATAAGGCGTTGCAAATAAATCAGTCCTGTTTGCTGATATACCCAAACAGGCCATCTTGCTCACCATTGGGGCCGGCAGCAAAAAACAACCAGTTGGGATTGACAGTGGTGGCGGTGGAAGGTGCAAAGGAGATGCCCCACAGGCCATTGATCACGATTGGCCTTTCATGCTTGCGGAGTTCACCCAGGAAGAAACCACTTTCGTTGTATACGTTGATTCTGCCGTTTCCAAAATTGCCAACCAGGAATACCGCTTTTGGAATATGGTTCTTGTCCATATTCGTTTTATCGTTATCGTTATCTTCCCAGAAAGTGGCAGGAGCCTGGGCAATGCCCCAGGGTGCATTCAACGCACCTCTTGATGCAAAACGTTTTACAAGGCTGCCATCCGGGTTATAGATGTCTACAAAGCCATTGCCCGGGCCTGCTTCTTCATCACCATCCGGTGCTACTTTGGCATATAGTACAAATAACCTGCCGCCGATATTCTGAATATTGAATGGGGAATAACCTGCCGGAAGGGAAGGGTCGGTGAATGGCTTGTTTACCTCGGTCCAGTTCTTATCATACACATCAATTTTGCGCTCTTTAAAATTGGCGGCGTAAATAAAATTGGCTACTCCATCGGATGCGATGGCAAGACCGGTATAAACGGCATCCGGCGCATCATTTAAAACCAATTCTGCTGCATTGCCGCTATTCCAGCCGGAGATAACACCATCCGTGCCGGCAAAAATAAAACGTGCCGCGTTACCGTTAGTAAGTTTAAAATCGGTACTGCTGGAATTGAAAACTGCGCCGGTGGGTTGTCCGCCCGTGGCACTGCCGGGAGAAGGAATAGTAACCGGTGGCCTTACCTGCGCACCTAAGGAATTATAAATTTCACTCAGCCCGGCGCCATTGGCAGAAACCCAGGCAGCGCCTGAAGGCCCGAAGGCAATTCCCCATCCGTTTACAAAATGGGGGTCAACATTCGTTGCACCATACCCGGTGTTATTGGCCACGAGGTTTACCTGTTCAAAATCTTTCAGGTGGGGAAACTTATGGCAACCTTCCAACAGCAGCCATAGGGCAAATAAGGTAAATAATACAATGGGGGTTTTTGTCAAAAACGGGAAGTAGTTTTTGCGCATCATCTTTTGCATAAAAAATAATTTAGATTGTTAAAAAAGAAATTTTTAACGGGAGAAAGTACAGGATCTGTATCGCAGTTTTCAGATAGAAGGTTGCCGGGAGTAAATAAAAATATTTACAGGTAATACCCTGCGGTGGTGCGGGCTGCGGTAACTGCAGGAAAATACATTCACCAATCTTTGATCTTTTTTATTAATGGAAAAATTGTCTTTTACAATGCATCAGTCTTCAATCTGCATTCCCTTACCACAATAATTTTCCATCCTGCTTTCTTCAATTGAGCAACCGCTTTGGTATCGTTTACATTATTGGTACTGATCTTATTGAGCCGGCAGCCGGTTCTTGTTTTGGGTACCACAAAAAAATAACAGGGATAATGCCCATGCGGGAAATAACTATGTATAATAATGAGGTTGCGTTACTTCGGTAATACAATGCCGGGCATGCAAGGGAGCTTTATATCATGAAGTGTAAGAAGTAAACAGCGGCTATCAGAGCGGGCTAAGGTTTTGCGGTTTAAATAAAGTATTCAAAAAATTCAAATCAATCTTTTCCGGGAATATCCTCCATTCCCTGCACCCGATTTTGCAAAAACTCCTTTAATACATATTGATAAACGGATTTACTTTTACCCGCTTTTTTAATATAAGCGGCTTTCAACTCCGGCGTATTATTGATATGCCTGGCATAAGCCACGGCCGCTGCAAAACTGCTGGGTTGTGTTTTTTGCAGGGGGCTGGGTTGTATCCCGCTCATATCAGGAGCCCTGGTGATCACTATTTTTTTGCCATAATGCTTTACCACTATTTTCTTACCGATCTGTCCACTCACCTGGCTCAGTAAAAAAGAATTGGATCTCATAATTGTTCTTGCGTATTTACTATTAAAGATTCTGCAAAGCCCACGATACCGCATCCATCCTTCGCTCCTGCAGTATACCAAAGCCTGGTCTGATGCAGGGTATAGCTTCCCCCCAAGCCAGGTGTGGCCGGGCAGTCTGGCCGCGTTCGCATGTTCTTTGTTTTTTGTGTACAGAGGTATCAGCAGCAATTGCCTTTAAACCGGGTACAGGCATAAAAAATCCCCGCCCCTTTACCAGTGCAGGGATTTCACAAAAACATTTCTTATCAATGCGTCACTGTTAATGTAAAACCGGGTGTCACATTCACTGAGGCACCGGCATTTAGCCTGATGCTTCTGCAGGTGGCAGTGTTGGAGTTTACAGTGGGGGTGCCGCTGTAAATTACCACATCAGTATTGGCATCAGGTACTTTATTGCAACTCCAGTTGCCCGGGTTTTCCCAGAGGTTATTAACTGCGCCGGTCCATACATCGGCTACCTGCAGGAAAAAATTATTACTCACTTTGCTGTTGTCAATTACACAGCGGTAGCGGTAGCCATTAAAGCTGGCCGGCACGTTGCTTATTTGCAGGGTGGCAGTATTGGTGCCGCTGTAATTGGCATTATTGCTAATGGTTAAAAAATTGCCTCCGGTACTTACCTGCCACTGGTAGCTGGCTCCTGTAACGTTAGAGGTAAAACTAGTTCCGGTTGCACTGCACACGCTAACCGTTGATATTTTTTTGATAAAGAAATTACCAAAACCCTTGCTGCTTATTCTTAAATAATACCCTCCGTAAACAGAATCTGCCGCAATCGGTGTTATCAATTCTTCCCCGGCAACGGGAGTATAAGCAGCAGGTGCTGAGGCCGAACTGCCAGGTTGCCTTACCACTTCAAGATAATCAGGGCCGGTAATGGTATTGTCTGCTGCTTTTAATGCATCGAACTCTGTATTGGTAAAATAAAAAATCATATCTATGCTGGCTCCGGGAAGTAAACTATCTGTCTTGATACTATAGTTCCTGTTAAGGAATAAGGTGTTATTGTACCTGCGGATGGCACCAGATTGTTGAAATACACTGGCCTGTACCTTGCCCAAATAATAATTATCTTTTATTTCGAATACCGGGGAAGTGCCAGCATCTGTACCATAAGAATCATACACTTCAAAACGGCTGTATTGATTGCTGGTGCCAAACAAAACAGCAGGATTGGTAAAGGAAGGTCCGAAAGGATTAGGTAATAACCTGGTACGCTTAGGCGGCGGTATATAATTAAACACATCCAGCTTGTCCAAATGGCGTATAAAAATATTATCACCGCTGCTGTTGGGCAGGGTCCGGTTATCTTTCCAGGCAATGAGGGCATTGCTGCCGGTTGGATCTATGGC
>JAYVUL010000382.1:0-4942 GCA_043787935.1 Chitinophagaceae bacterium
AAAGACAGTGATGCAAATCCTTTGACAGGTAAAACTTCATGTGTTACTTTGGTATCTGGTGAAAGCAATATCACCATAGATGCAGGTTTATACCAGGCTACGAGCCTTGGTGATTTTGTATGGTATGACCAAAATGCCAACGGTATCCAGGATGCCGGTGAAACGGGTGTTGGAAATGTAACCGTACAGTTATTCTCCTGTGCTGATGTACTGGTAGCAACAACTACCACAAACAGCAACGGTATTTATGGATTTAGTAATTTAACTCCAGGCAGCTACTATGTTGTGATTACAGCTCCTGCAGGTTATTCAATTACCGCCGCAGGCCAGGGAGGTGATGTTACCAAAGACAGCGATGCTAATCCGTTAACCGGAAAGACTACTTGTGTTACATTAACATCAGGTGAAAGTAATATAACCATTGATGCAGGCTTGACCGGTACAGGTTCAATCGGTGATTTTGTATGGCATGATCTTGATGCTGATGGTATCCAGGGCAGGGAGCCGGGAAAACCAAATGTAAAGGTTACCCTGACTTATCCTAATGGTACAACTGCAACTGTTCTTACTGATGCAGCCGGTAAATACCTTTTTTCAAACCTTGCACCGGGTACTTACAGTGTTGCATTTGAAACACCGGTTGATTTTATCCCTTCACCTTCTGACCAGGGCTCAGATGATTCAAAGGACAGCGACCCTGTAGGTGGAGTTGTTACTGGTATTGTATTAGCCCCGGGTGAAAATAACCTGACAATCGATGCTGGCTTCTATTGCCACTTTAATAACCTTGGAAATTTTGTCTGGAACGATCAAAATAACAATGGAATACAGGATGCAGGCGAACCGGGAATAAGCGCTGTTACTGTTAACCTGTACAGGGATGCCAACGGTGATAATATTGCCGATGGTGCTGCAGTTGCAACTACCACTACAGATGCCAATGGCTTCTACGGTTTCAGTTCATTGACACCAGGTAAATACATTGTTGGTGTAATAATACCTGATGGCTATGCAGTGTCTGCTACCACTTCTACAAGTGCAACACCTGATAATGATGATAATGCCGACAACAACGGGGTATCAACTGTTGCTGGTGAATTGTTTAGCAATGCGATTACACTGATTACATTCGGCGAACCGACCACAGACGGAGATGGTGTAAATGGTAACTTAACGTTAGACTTTGGATTAAAAGGTACAGCTTCTTTAGGAGATTTTGTATGGAATGATGTAAATGTAAACGGGATCCAGGATGCAGGTGAAACTGGTATTCCTAATGTTACCGTAACTTTATACAGTTGTGCGAATGTACTTGTAGCAACCACTACAACTAATGCTGGTGGTATCTATTCCTTCACAGGATTAACACCGGGCAGTTACTATGTAATGTTTACTTCGCCTTCAGGCTTCAGTTTCTCTGTTGCTAACCAGGGTGGAGATATCACTAAAGACAGTGATGCAAATCCTGCAACAGGTAAAACTGCCTGCATAACATTAGTAGCTGGGGAGAGCAATATCACAGCAGATGCAGGCTTGTTTCAGCCAGTTTCTTTAGGAGATTTTGTTTGGATGGACGGGAATGCCAACGGTATACAGGAACCAGGCGAACCTGGAATTCCAAATGTGTCTGTGGCCTTATACACTTGTGCCAATGTGTTGGTGGCCACAACTACTACTAATGCCACTGGTTACTACTCATTTACCGGTATAACGGCAGGTAGCTATTATGTACTGTTTAATGCACCTTCAGGTTACTTCTTCTCTCCTTCTAAAAAGGGTACTGATATCACTATCGACAGTGATCCCAATGTTTCTACCTTTAAATCAAGTTGCGTAACACTTGCTGCCGGCGACAATAACAATACAATTGACGCAGGATTGTATCAAAAAGTAAGTCTTGGTAATTTTGTTTGGAGCGATAAAAACAATAATGGCATCCAGGACGGTGGATTGGAAATTGGTTTCACTGGCCTCAGGGTCTATTTGTACCAGGATGCTAACGGTGATAATTTACCTGATGGTCCTTCTGTTGCAACAGCGGTAACACTGCCAAATGGCTTGTACAGCTTTACAGGGCTTACACCAGGTAAGTATATTGTGGGACTTGTTGTTCCTGCAGGGTATCTTCCTGGTGCTAACACTGCAACCAGTGCTAACCCGGATAATGACAACAATACAGATAACAATGGTGTTAGAGTAGCTGGAGGCCAATTCTACAGTAATTCTATCACCCTGGTTTCTAACGGTGAACCAACCAATGACGGAGATGATTTTAATGGCAACACTACACTGGACTTTGGCTTAGCTTGCGGATGTCCTTCTGCAAGGGGGATCAGCAGCAATACTTCGGCTATCCAACCATCTTTGGTTACTTACAAAGGATTCAATGTTACTGGTGTTTATCCTAATCCATTTGTTGACAGGGTTAGCATCAGCTATACAAGCGAATTAGTTCAAAAAGTAGGTATTCGTATCGTTGATAATACCGGTAGAACTGTTTATAATACACAGTCAACAGTACAAGCTGGTAAAAATAACATGCAGTTAAGTGACCTGAACCGTTTAGCGGCAGGCAGCTATATTGTAGAAATAAAAACATCTACTGCTGTTTATAACCAAAAATTAGTAAAATAAGGACGGGTTAAACAATTGGTAATAATTATTAAATTGCCTCCCGGTTGGTCCGGGGGGCAATTTTTTTTATAGTTTTCTGTTATAAGAAAAAATAATTTACGGTTTCTTTAAACCATTTGCCAGGCAGTGGGTCTACCATTTAACCAAATTTTTAAAACGAAAAAATAGTTTATGAAAAAGCAAATCAGCTATCTCTCCGTAGCCATTTTATCAGCAGGTTTATTTTTTTCCTCTTGTAAAAAAGAAAGTAAATCGGTTACAACCGACACTACCACCGAACTTAAAACGCAGTCCGACGACCAGGCAAGATTTAGCAGTGAAACTGATGCTGTTTCAGATGATGCGAATGCTGCATTAGAAAACCTGGGTGGTTCTTATGCAGGTGAACGTCCCCTTACCCCTCCACTGCCCTTTGCCTGCAATGCAACTGCAACTGTTGATACCGTAAGCAATCCAAGAACAATTACTATTACTTATAACGGGCTTAATTGTTCGGGTACACGCACCCGCACCGGTACTGTGATCATCAGCTTTGCTCCCGGCTTCCGTTGGGCAACTGCAGGTGCCCATTATACTACCACTGCCCAAAATCTAAAAATCACCCGTTTGTCTGATAATAAAAGTATTACTATAAACGGGGAAAGAACAATTACCAATGTTTCAGGTGGCAGGTTGCGTAACCTCGCTACCAGGACAACTCCAATTATCCATGATATAACAAGTTCTGGTATCAGCGTTACTTTTGATGATGGTACCCAACGCAGCTGGCAAATTTCCAAACGCAGGACATTCACTTATGATAATGGAATCGTAATTTCTACCAGAGGAACCGGTACCACTCTTACAGGACTTGCCGAGTGGGGTACAAACCGGGCAGGCCATGATTTTACAAGCGCTATTATTGAACCTTTGGTTGTAAAACAAAGTTGCGATTTTCGCCTGGTTAGCGGAAAGATACAGCATGTGGGGCCTTCCGCTACTACCACCACTACTTTTGGTTTAGATGCTGCCGGAATTCCGGTTACTTCTTGCCCGGTTGGCCCTTTTTATTATAAAATAGTTTGGACAGGTCCGGGTGGAACACCCTACACCTACATTGGCCCTTATTAATTTTTTTTTGAGGTTTATATAAATGAAAAATACCGGAGCTTCCATGCTGTAGTATTTTTCATTTATAGCCAACCTGATCTTTTGAACATAAAATAAATAACAATGCATAATAAGACTGTGAATCCTACAACCAGCGGGTAGCCGTAATGCCAGGAAAGTTCCGGCATAAATTTAAAATTCATCCCGTAATAACCAGCCACCATAGTGGGAACTGCAAGTATGGCCGCCCAGCCAGCAAATTTTTTAGATACCTCGCTTTGTGAAATGGAGATAAGGGAGAAGTTAGCTTCTAATGCAGTATTCAGTAACTCACGGGCATGGTCAACCATTTCATTGATACGGATGGCATGATCGTAAATGTCACGGAAATAAGGTTGTGTTTCTTCGGAGATCAATGCGATATTAATACGCATGAGCCTGTTGGTTATATCAATCAATGGCGATACCGCCCTTTTCACATCCAGCAATTCCCGTTTCAACTGGTAAATAGCTTCTGTAGTTTCCCTGGTGGGCTTTTCCTTAAAAATTTTTTCTTCAATCTTTTGAAGATCTTCTTCCAGGATCTCAATTACAGGGAAATACTGGTCAACGATTGAATCCATCACTGCATATAAAGCAAAACCCTGCCCTTTACGAAGCAGCTGTGGGGTGCTTTCACATCTTGCCCGTACTTCTGCATAAGAAATACCTGAACCATGCCGGATGCTGATCAAAAAATTGGAGCCCACAAAAAAATGGGTTTCACCAAATTCAATGTGATGATCCTGCTTATTTACCTGGGCAGTACGCAATACTGCAAATAAAATATCGCCATACATTTCTATTTTTGGCCGCTGGTGAGCATTGCGGGCGTCTTCTACAGCAAGATCATGAAGGTTAAATTGATTTTGCAACTGGTCCAGTATTTCTTCACTGGGCTCATGAAGGCCCAGCCAAATAAATTGATCAGGGTTTTGCAGTACCTGGCTGATATTGTCTAACTGAATATTCCCGGTTTTTTTTCCATCAAGGTAAGCGGCGCAGTTAATGATTTCATTAGTCATGGCAAGTATACATTCAGTTATAATACCTGAATATTATTAAAATTAAACATTCCCACAAACTTTGTCAACAGGTAATCCGGATAATAGGGTAAAGGAAATAGGGATTAAATGCCCGATGCCATTTGGCCAGGAGGATGAAATTATCTTATTAAAAC
>JAYVUL010000383.1:0-14238 GCA_043787935.1 Chitinophagaceae bacterium
TCAACACAATTGTGTGCGCCAGCGGGTTTTGCGGGATATTCCTGGAGTACGGGTGCTACCACGCAATGTATTACAGTTAATACAGCCAACACGTTTATCGTAACGGTTACAGATGCATTCGGCTGCACCGGTTCAACGCAGGCCACCACCACGATATATCCAACACCTAATGCTATTGCCAATCCATCGGCGCAGGTGGTTTGTTCTGGTGCAGCTATCACAGCCATTGGATTAACGGGCAGTGTGAGCGGTACCGTCTTTAACTGGACAAGAAATAATCCGGGAGTTACCGGTATTGCTGCCAGTGGTGCAGGCAATATCAGTGGTACGCTAACAAATACCACCACTATACCGGTTACCGTAACATTTACGATCACCCCGAAAGCGAATGGTTGCCCTGGTCCGTCAATTACCGCAACAGTTACGGTGAATCCAAAACCAAAAGTTACCTGTCCTGCAAATATTATTGTTAACAATACAACAGGCTTGTGCAGTGCAGTTGTCAGTTATTCGGCTACGGTTACCGGAACACCGGCCCCAGCGGTTACCTATACCTTTACTGGCGCCACCACCGGCAGCGGAACGGGTACTGGCAGCGGTAAAACATTTAAGGTAGGGGTTACCACCGTTACCATTAAGGCAACCAATGCATGTGGTACGTCTACCTGTAGCTTTACTGTTACGGTAAAAGACATCCAGCCTCCGGTTATCAATACCGTTGCCAATCCGATGATTATCCTGTGGTCACCTAATCACTCTTACCAAACAATCAATTTATCGCAGTTTATTACCTCGGTAACGGATAATTGCAGTTGCTTTTTGACCAATGTTGTAATCACCAAAGTAACCAGCGATGAACTGGAAGATGCAGCGGGTGATGGGGATGGCAGTACTACCAAGGATATTTTGATTGCATCTGATTGTAAATCGGTTCAACTGCGCCAGGAAAGAATGGGAACCAGTAACGGGCGTGTATACCGGATATATGTATCGGTTAAAGACAACAGCGGCAATCCAACCACCGCCTCCTTTAAAGTAATAGTGCCGTTGAGCCAGAGTGGCAATTCAGCGGTAGAAGATGCTGTGCTGTACACAGTAAACAGCAGTTGCTCAGGCATCTCTTCAAGGCCTATAATAACCGAGCCGGAAATAACCCTGAGCCCGATGCTGCAGAGCTATCCCAATCCTTTCAGTTCGGTTACTACTATCCGTTACTCCATTCAGAAAGAGGCACACATCAATCTTTCTGTATACGATAATGTGGGTAGAAAAGTGGCACAACTGGCAGAAGGTATCATGAGTGCAGGCAGTCATTCTGTAACATTTAATGCGGCAAAACTTGCTGCAGGCTTGTACGTTTGCCGTCTGCAGACTTTGGACGCAGCGGGAAAACCTGTAGTGATCAATTCAAAACTGGCGGTAGTGCGGTAGCCGCAGCCATCACCATTAAAAAAATATTAACAGCCGGCATTTTTTGCCGGCTGTTTTTTTAGCGTGGCCTTTAAGGTTTCAACCACTTTACAATCCCGTGTAAATAACTTTGAAACAATCCCTGGCAAAGGCACCCGGTATTTTTTATGCCCGGAATAACCGGCTGTCCTTATACCAAAAAAAAAGTGTATTCAACTGCAGGGATTGGCCAGCCCGCTCTTGTTCTTCCTGGATTTTGATGGAAAAGGTTAAGCAGTTTAGCGAAAGCCAAAAAAGTTTAATAGTTTCGCAATCCCGGGTTGTTAGCTCAGTTGGTTCAGAGCATCACGTCGACAACGTGAGGGTCGCTGGTTCGAGCCCGGCACAGCCCACATTGTTTAAAAAAGTTTACAGCTTTTAAAAAGCTGTAAACTTTTACGCTAATCCTGCCTGTTGAAATTGTTTTTCAAAAACTCCAGCACATTCCCCGCAAATATTTTTTCAATGATGGCTGCTGCATCCAGGCCAAACATCAACCTTTTTATTTCGGGTAGTGTTACACGGTAGTTAAACCCCGGCTGTGAAATTTCTTCCGGGTTTTCCAAAAACTCCAGCATGTCGTTTCTCAACACAGGCATTGCTGCGGAGGTGGGATAAAAATCGAGATGGTTGATCAGCCCGTCATAATCACTGCCGATAGAAAGCAGGTCCCAGCCCTGTTCGGCGTTCACTGTTTTTACAATTTCAAACAAGTTGGCAAACAGCACTTTTACATATTGCCGCCGCAGATCGGCACTGCCCAGCTGTTTGTTATTCCTGATGATCTCAATAATATTATTGCCTGCCACCCTTTTTTCATCCAGTTGAATTCCGATAAGTCCATTTGTTCCGGCAATGACCAATACATCCTCTGCACAAAGATTGATACTGTTTTCATGCAGGTAATTGCTGTTGTCGTGCAGTTCTGCATCATCGTCCTGTGCTATCAATGCATCCAGTGTCCTGCTTTTGCTTACCACCCCGGTATGGCTGCATACCAGTGGAAATTTGTCGCCTTTACTCCAGTAGGTCATTTTAATAAAAGCATAAAAATCTTTCCTGCACTGCGGGCTCATGTGCTTGATGTCAATCAGTATCCTTGGGCCGTTGGTTTTTTGTAATAATAATTTGATCACTTCTTTTCCCAGCTCTTTCAATCCTTCATTCAGCCCTTCGGATTGGGATACGATAGTGCCGATGAGTTTCATCAGGCTTTTGGCATGGCCGCCCAGCCCGTTCCAGAAATGGTGATTGAGCGAAATAAAGAAGGGAACAAAATCCCATTTTTTTATGGCCTCAATATTATTGACGTATTCGATCAGCGTGGTAAAATCATCGGGATCTTTTTGATGGCTTTGCTGCTGGTCTCTTTTCAAAAAGGCCATATTGGGCACCTGGCTGCTGAGGGTATGGGCACCTTCAATGGCAATAATGACGCAAATGGTAGTGTCATCAGCGTTCAGGGCTGTTTCGATGGCCTGGTAATTTTTTACAAATTTGATGCGGTACTCCTTCGCCTTATTCTGTTCTGCATCGAAGCTGGTGAGGTAGTTGTATTCCGGCACCAGCCCGTCATGAAAATAATTCCGCATACTCTTTTTTGCAAAGTCAATATCATCTGTATCAAAGCCGGTGAGGGCATTCACCACTTTGCTTTTGAGGGTATCCTCCCAGGGTGTTTGCGTTTCTGTTACCAGGGCTTTCAGGTTATCATTTAAAAAACTGTCTGTTTGTAAGTTGGCCACTAAGAAAGCTTTTTCCAATGGAGTTAGTGAAGCAATGATTATCCGCACTTTGCCTTTGTGCAGGTTATCAAAATTACTCTGGGTACCCAATTTTACCTGCGACAAATTTTCTATCTGCTTTCTCAGCCGGCTCAGCAGCCAGGACTGTATTTCGTTGTCGTAGCTTTCAAAAGGGGTATGCCGGGGATTGCTGCGGCCACTCATATAGGGCTTTCCGCTGGTGTGACAATGTATGTCGATGTTGAAATCAAATGCCATAAGGGTGTTTTAGGCAGAAAAGTACAGCGGCTTTTTGTAAAATGCAATACAGTAAGGAGAAACAATGTTGGTAAGGAAAAGAAGGCTGTTGACTTGAAGTTTGTGGACGGCATGTTTATTGAACCATGCCAGTATAAAAAACAGAACAATATGATCAATCAGAAACAATTTGGTATATGGATGGACACCCAATCTGCAACCATAGTAGAAAAAGAAACCCCGAAGGATGGGGAAATTCTGGTGGTGGCCTCCGTAAAAGGGGAAAAAGCTTCCCCACACTTCAGTGAAAAAACTGAACATAACCAGGAGAAATTGTTGCAGGCAAAATATTTTAAAGAAATTGCCACCCACCTGCAAAATGCCACCCATATCCATGTAACGGGCACCGGGCAGGTACAGGAACAATTTATACATTACCTGGCACAAACCCCTCAATTTAAAAATACGAAGACAGACGAATCAACGTCCAATAAAATGAGTGATGAAAAACTGGTGGAATTTATGTCGGCAAAGCTGAATTAGATTGAATACACCGATTTGCCTGTCCCGGTTGCCTTAGTAAAGGTGGCCAGGATTTTTATTGCCCCGATAGTAGTGCAGGTAAGTTATCTAAGCATTGTTATCTATTTTTTCCAACGCCCCCGCTCCCCTCATTGTTTGCCGGCAGCTAACCGGAATCCATGACCCCAGTTCTTATTTTTGCCATCATTAAAACGGTCACCAGTTTACAAAATAATGCCGGGTTAATTGTATATTTTGCATCAGTAAACATTGCACCAGATGGTAATGATCGTTTTTGGATTACCCGGTTCGGGCAAAAGTTATTTTGCGTCAAGGCTTGCTGTACCCTTAGCTGCGCTGTATGTAAACAGTGATGAACGCAGGATGAAATTATTTTCAACAAGAACGTATACAGATGCGGAGAAAATGCTGGTGTATGATTCCATGCTGGCAGACCTGGTTGCTGCCATGAAGGACAAAAAGTCCATTGTACTGGATGCCACCTTTTATACTGAAGCTATAAGGAATAGATTTGAACAAGCCGCAAAGGCATACAATGAGCAGGTTATTTATATAGAGGTTACCGCACCGGAAAATATTATTTCAGAACGGTTAAAAAAGCCAAGATTATACAGTGAGGCCAACGTTGACGTATACCGGAAACTGAAAGTAATATTTGAACCGCTGTTAAAGGATCACCTGGTATTGACATCAACCAACTACAATATTACCTCTATGCTGGAAAAAGCGCTTCAATATATTAAAACCATCAAATGAACAGCAGGCAGATTGAAACGATTGTACATGCAGGAAAGTACCGGGACACGGTCTTTCACTGGAAACTGGTGGAAACACATATTTCTTACGTATTGCTTGGCCCTGCGGTGGCGTTTAAAATTAAAAAGAACATCCACTATTCTTTCCTCGATTTTTCAACGCTAAAAAAACGGAAACATTTTTGTGAGCAGGAAGTAGCGCTCAACAACCGGCTTTCCAAGGGCGTATATCTCGGTGTGGTGCCTGTACTTCAGGATGGTGAAGAATTGACAATAGATGGTAAGAGCGGAAAAATAATTGATTACGCTGTGCACATGAAACGCCTGCAGGGAGCCAAACAGATGCATGTGATGCTGGATAAAAAACAGGTTAGCAAAAAGCATATGAAAACTCTGGCTGTTTTGATCAGGGATTTTCACTGCCAAACAACGGTCATCAAAAAAATATTTAACCCGCAGCAATTTGTGTCAAGATTCAATGATATCCTTACCGTATCAGATTTTATCAGCACAGCGCTGGGAGCTGCATCCGTTGCAACAATGAAGAAAGCGGTTCGTATGTCGGATGCATTTCTGCATACCCATCATGATCTTTTTATACAGCGTATTGAAAATGGCTTCACCAGGGATTGTCATGGCGACCTTCATTCCCGCAATATTTTTTTATACCACCGGCCCATTATTTTTGATTGCATTGAATTCAACGATGAGTTCCGGCAGATCGATATACTGGATGAACTGGCTTTCTTTTGTATGGACCTTGAGGCGGAAGGATTGTATGATTTAAGTAAAGCTTTTACCACTTATTATTTCAGAAAAGCAAAAAATAATTTTGGCAGCAGGGAGCAGTTGCTTTTTACCTATTACAAATGTTACCGGGCCAATGTAAGGGCTAAGGTGAATGCCTTACGTGCCATGCAAGCCACTGAACCGGTGCAAAAAAAATGGCTGGCGGAGGTTAAAAAATACCTTTCATTGATGGATAGTTACCTGGTTGCACTTGCCTGAATGAGCCCGATTAATTATATTAATGGCCTTCTGTTTTTTACTGATAATAAAGCTCTTTTTTTATAGCCTGTTTTAGAACCAATGTTAAAATAACCTGGAACCTGGTGCAACGGGTTATTAATTTACATTTGTTTTTCGCTTAATGAATAATGGGATTAAGGCGACGAGGAGTGAAACAAGGGCCGATACAATCACTGTATAGTATATTGAAAATTTTGCGTGTTCTGCTTCCCGAAACCTGATGAGAAAGTCTTCTATTTTCAACTGGGCATCCAGTTGGGCAGATAAGAAACGAACCCCATTTGTATCATTTTTTGCAGCACACTCATCAAGTTTTGTTTGTATCTCTCTATAACGATTCTTACATTCCTTTTCATGTTCTTTATAGAATGAATTATTTTGTACATCCCTGTTTTGCAAAACTTGGGAATAAGTCAATTGTATGAAGCACATAAGCGAAATTGAAACAAAAAATAATTTTTGAATCCCGAAATGTGATTTGCGCATAAAGATCAAATTTAATTTTTGTCAATTGTTATTTTCATGAGTTTATATACCCGGTTTATTAAAATCTTTTTTAGCAGTAAATTTTAAAGGTATAATCTTTTGCCTGAGAAAGCAATAGTCCTTGCGGCTTGTATTAAAGCAACTTAAAAAGATTGAATTGCCAATACTCTTTCAACATAGAATGAATGACGCAATGACACGCGATTTCCACGGAAACAATTTATAAAATGGAAGGGGCATTTTCTTTGTAAACTCATTTTTACCCTTAGAAAATTGGTGCAGTTCCAAAACAAGAAAACTTGTAATAAAGCGAGACCAGGCAATTGGTGAATAAAATAAAGCCGGACCAGGAATAAATAGTACAAATGGCTTGCATTTGACGAGACTTATTTCTATTTTGATATAAATTTATTTTAATCATTAAAACACACCAATCATGGTAACAAAAATTTTAAAAATCGCAATGGTTGCCCTTGTGCTGACTGCCTGCCACAAGGAGCAAACACAACAGGCAAACGAGGGTACCAAAGTACACCTCACCACAGCCGGAAGAGCATCTAATGCCCAGTTTGACAATGCAGTGCCCGGCTACATCATCCGCACCTCTGGTGATTTTAACACAGCGCTTACTTCCGTAAGGGCAAGGCTTGCACAGATAGGAGCAAAGGAAACAGGCAAAATACCGGCACTCAATATGGTGTTTGCCACTTCTACCTCAGCGGACTTTGTAACTGCAATGGCCGGGCTGAATGTAAAAATTGGCTCCAATCTCAGGATGCTTACCCCCGAGTCGGTTACAGAACCTCAACTTGTTGCAGATAACCCACCTTCTACAGGGGATAACAATCCCTTTTTTCACTACTTGTGGGGAATGGATGCCATTGATGCGCCACAGGCCTGGAATGCAGGCTATCGTGGTGCCGGTGTAAAAGTGGCGGTAATAGATGTAGGGATGTATTTAAACCATCCTGATCTTGCCGCCAACCTGTTGCCTGCCCAGGGGCACAATTTTGTAAACCTGGAAGATTTGTTTCCAGGTGCCTGTGGATTTTTTCCAGAATGTGACCCTTCTGACCCAGGTTTTAAAAGTACCGGCTTTAGCCATGCTACCCATGTGGCGGGCACTATTGCCGCTGTGGATAACAATATTGGAGTAATCGGGGTGGCACCTTCTGCAAAGGTTATTCCTGTAAAATGCCTGTCAGACTTTGCTGGTTTCGGGCTCACCTCCTGGATCGCATCGGGCATTGTATATGCAGCCGATCAAAATGTGGATGTTATCAATATGAGCATTGGTGGATTAGATCTGAAAGGCCAGGGCGCCGGCAGCAACCTGGTACAGGAAGGCATAAAAGCGTATAAAGATGCCATACAGTATGCCTATAATAAAGGCGTAACAGTGATTTGTGCCGCGGGTAACAGCGGTTTAGACATAGACCATACCGGTTCGCTGGTTAATTTACCCGGTGGCTCGCCTCATGCCATTGCGGTATCCGCTACCAGCCCTTACGGAATTTCAGACAACCCGGCTACCAACCTTGATGTTCCAACTCCTTATACCAATTTTGGTTCCTCATATATCGATTTTGCAGCGCCTGGTGGAAGCTTCACCTACCCCGGACCCTTTTGGTTTTTTGATATGGTGCTGAGTACAGGAGGCCCTACTAACTATTATTTTGCAGCGGGCACCAGTATGGCTTCTCCGCATGCTGCAGGGGTGGCTGCACTGATCATTGGTAAATACGGGCATGGGGTGTTAACACCGGCGCAGGTAAGAACAAAATTATCCAGCGGCGCAGACGACCTTGGCAAACCCGGTAATGATCCCTGGTTTGGAGGAGGCAGGGTAAATGCTTACAAGTCGGTTCGTTAGGAATACAACAATATTATTTTCTGTATTGAAGGCTGCCTCAAAAAATTGGGCAGCCTTCTTTTTTTGCTGTTGCCGGCTCAGTTCCAACAGGCAGGAGGATATGCAATAATGTTACCACTACAATTGAAAAGCTGGCGCACCCCCCAACCACTATCTTTTTATTCTTATAAAACCTGTGTTGTTCCGGCGGCGATGGTATATACTTTACCATTTATTTTTATACAAACATTGATCGAACTCAGGTTGGTAACGGTGTTTTTATCAACAGAGAATTTGAGGTTTTTAAAGGCATTGATATAATCAACCAAACCTATCTGGGTAGTGTAAAGGATGCCGGGATTTTTAGCCATCATGTTGAAAAACTTTTCCATTTCAGCCCATCGGTCTCCTGCCCCATCATTTTCCCAACTATGCCCCCAAACATCTAATAAGGCTACATTTTCAGTTGTAAGAAAATTATTTATCACCTGGTAAAAATGTGCAACTTCTTTTTTGTCGTTTATTGGATTATCAGGTTCATTATATGCTTTCCCAAATTGATGGATGGTTGGATTCCATTGAAGAAAATTGTCCGGTATGGTAAAGTTATAGGTATCAGCCACGGTTCTTGCATACTCAATACCTAGCCCTTTTATTACTTCAATTACAAAATCATTGCTATTGCCAAAAGGATAGGCCATGCCCCTTACCGGGTACCCGGTAAGCCTTTCCAGTTCTTTCCTGTCTTCCACCACTTCGTAAGTAATATCTATCTTATTCAGGGTGGTAAGATTGGGATGATTGGCAGAGTGAACGGATACTTCATGCCCTTTAAAGAGCGCTTTAATTTCCTCTTTCGTGAGGTAATCTTTTGTGCCGAGTTTATTTGAATTCAAATGAAAAGTTCCTTTCAGGCCATACGCATTCATCAGTTGCACCAGCCTCCTGTCGGCAATCCTGCCATCATCAAAACTCAAAATAAGGGCCTTTGATTTTTCTTCTGCAAAAAGCATTTCTACTTTAATACTGCTTTTGGCAACAGCTTCATTTACCTGTGCCTCGGCAGGATGGATGGCCGTAATTAGTGCAATGGCTAATATTATTATGGTTATTTTACTTTTCATATACTGGCAATTTAGAGTCATTTTTTATGCGTGGTTTTTTTGGATTGCCGGGAAGTTATTTAGTGATGCAATTTAAAAGTAATGCATTGCTGCATCTTGCGCAAAATGGAACAATTGGCGTAGTTGCCTTTTCCGTTTAATTGCACTGCTATCTGCTGCACTTCAGGTAAAATAAAAATAAATAAATTTTGCCTGCAACAAAAAAAGGCTATCTCCTGGTTGAGATAGCCCTTTTTTATTTTTTAAAATATGATTATTCTTTCACCACTTTTACCTTGCCTATTACATTATTTTGAACATCAGTAACCTTTAAATAATAAGCGGAATTGGCAAGCTGTACGATCGATAGCTGCCTGGTGTTTAAACCTTTTGCCAACTGTTGTTCCTGGCTTATAAGTTTTTGGCCAGTCATATCATACACTTCTACTATCACTTTTTGCGATGTTGCAGATTCTATTTCATAATTTACTATAGAACTGGTTGGATTAGGATATACTTTATGAAGAGAATTCTTAAATTCTCCGTCTTTGCTGCCTGCATCTACCGGCGCAGTTTTATTAAGTGTCAACATTCTTGCGGCACAGGAAGTGGCAATGGTAAAAGTAGCAGCACTGCTTTGTCCATCAGGGTTAATAACTGTCAAAGTGTATGTGCCGGCGCTTGCTCCTGTTGTATTAAAGGTGGCGGTTATTTGTGTAGGGTTTACAAAAGTTACATTGGAAACACCTATAGTGGAGGGGCCGCTAACGGTGACCTGTAAATGGCTGGCATAACCGGTGCCGGGATCAAAGAATTCTGAATTATTTACACTTGTTCCATTGATAGTAACGGTAGAGATTCCACACGCAGGTACCGATGCCAAAACAGGCGTAGCCGGCTCCGGGGCCTTAAATTGACCTGCCCTTACCCCCCACGCACTGGTAGTGGGAGCATATTGAGTGAATGACCACATAGTCATGTCATCTGAAGGATCAACCACTGTTTGGGTATAATCGCCCCAGCGGTTGGCCGAAGGATTATAGGCTGATCCCGTTGTTGTAAAATCTACCGGGGCATTAAATGTTGCTACTGCATCCGTGCGGTATCTTCCGGCAGCAGCGGCCTGGCAATATTTGGCAGGGCCTGCGGAGGTAAAGCCCATAAGGCTATGTCCCTGGCCGCTGGTGGCAATGGTTGGATAAGTATAATACACTGCAGCAGCAGTTGCATTTGTACCATCGTATAAATTTGCTGACTGTAAAATGGCAGGTGTGCCTGCCAGGCCCCCGATTTCTAACCAAAGGGCTCCATCACGGTCTCCGGTAGAGCCGCCTATTCCTGTTTTGCTCAGCAGTGTTCCCTGGGCAACCCATAAAGAGGTGGTGCCGGAAATTTTATTCTTTTTGATCATCGCAGCATAAAGGCGGCGGTCTCCGCCATCTATGGCAATACCACCAAGGGTAGGCACCGTCTTTGGTGTATAGGTAGTAGAAGTGGTAACACTTAAATCGCCGGATAATGTAGGGGCAGTGCCATAAGTAACCCTTCTGATCACCAATTTGGAATAAACAGTTTGCGATGACCCGATAAAATAGCCATTGGTTGAAGCCTCATCATCATTATGAACTCCTTGTGGTGTATACATATTAGTACCGGTAAGCGATTGCGGAAAACCAGTGACAGTTAAGGTTCCGGCAATAAGATTAGCCTTGTTAACCACCCACAGGTTACATCCCGAAAATGAACGGCCGGATTTAAACATATTTCCTCCAAGGTATAAATAATTCTTATCTACACCCAGCGTAGGGTAATCGTAAAAATCACGGGAAGATCCGCCTGTTTGCGAAACATTAAAATAGAAAATCCTGAAGTTGGCAGCACTGTTTACCACAGATCCATCACTTACTGCCACACAGCAATAATTATTGGTATTGTGGTCAACATCTATTGCCACTACAAACCACCTTCCGGATAACCTGTCGAACCGCACATGCGGATCGCTGATGCCGGTAATACCTAATGCTGAATTGGCAAAAAAAGCATTCAGATCAATATTGCACACAGCGGTTAAGGTAGTGGTAGAGGTTCCGGTGGGAGTGGCAGAAGCAGCACCGGTAACCGATGGCTTGTTAAAAACTTTCATCCGGCAATTAGCAGTGGCTATTACCTGGGTAAACCCTACATCTCCGCAGTTGTCTGGCGGTGTATAGGGAGATTCACGGCCCGAAATTGCCGTGCCATAATTACCCCAGATGGTAAGGAAATTACTCCATACATTCTGGGTGGCCCTTGAGGTGGAAGTAACAGTGGGTATAGCGGTTACCAGGGAGCCGAATTTAGCTACAGGCTTGGCATTGGGATTCTGGCCTTTTGGCTCAGGTCCTTCCATTTCGGGTCTTAATGGCGGGATGAAATCTGCAGGTACCGGATGCGCCATCCGAAAAGCCAGTATGTCAGCCTCTGTTTTTCTGATACCCGCTTTGCCATGGTAAGTAAACCCTTTTAAATTATCCTGGGCAAAGCATAGCCCTGCAAGAATGGTCAGCAAAACCGTTAGTGTAAGATTTTTTTTCATGATGTCTTAATTAATTTGAGAATGATGGTATTATTTATTGTATTCAAATAAAAAGCTGAAATTGTTTTGTTTTTATATTAAACGAACAGGCCGTTAAAATTTTAAGCCTTTGCCATTTTTAAGGCCACTGCACATATAGCAGGCAATCAAAAGTAGCTAAACATTCCTTTACTCTTCCTTCACCTGGTTAAATATGATACCGATCTCTTACCAGTATCATCCTGCCGGTTTAAAATTCTTCTCCTGTAATTATTATTAAATAATAAAAACCGGAAGCCGTACAGAGTTTGCACGAATTAAGATAATAGGAACAAGTTAACCGGGGGCAAAAATTGGTAGTTTGTAAGGATCGGATTGGGTGGCTTAATAAAACAAAGTCAAGATACAACATTAAAATTAAAAATCAGCTTTAAGGATAAAGAATTTACACCTGTTGTACCCAGGAAGCATACCGTTGCTCAGATGCTTTTGTTAGTTGTGATTTGCTTTCAACTTTTGTTCTTTGTAGTTTTGATATCAACAACGCCCTGGTAATGACACATCCAACCATGTCGGCAATACCAAAAAAATTATTAGCTTCTTTTTTTAATTCATCCGAAAAGGGCAAGTATTTATTGATACTGTGTTTATCTAATTTTTTAAAATTGATTGGAAAATCATCCGGTATCCAGTCTAGGATTTTTAATGCTTCAATAAGCCTTGTCCTTCTTAGTTTGTATCGCTGGTTTAATCTTCTTGCTCCTCTTGCTTGTCTTCTTCCTGCTGCTTTTGACTCCGGTGTGCCTAATTCGAATTTATTCATGGCATCAGCATCCATGGGTATAATTCTGCTTCCTAATTGAATGATCCTTCCATCCAGTGTGTCAGGGTTTTCATAAACATTACTTTCAATGAATGCCCATCCAATTGAGTTTGTTCCAATATCTAATCCAAGAATTTTTTTCATATTTAAAAATTTAGTGGGTGAGAAGTGCAAATAAAAATGCCCCGATATACGTCGAGGCTCGTGGAAATCATTACGGAATGATCCTTATTGTGATTTGCTAAGTCTAAAATACGAAACATTTTCTAAAGTGGGTTTACTTTACCAAAATATATTTTTATATTAAAGCACTTGATACTGGCGCAAGTCACATTTTTCACGTACTCCCCCCCAGGTTTTAGAACCCGGATTAAGCACTCTCAATAAATTGGCGGGACAATTTGAAAACCTAAAGTAATCCAATAATCCGCAATACCAAACGGCAGCGGGTATTTTTTTTTATTTTTATGCAACTGCCGGCCACAGGATAAACGATTTGAAGTACACTGCTGAATGAAGAGCGGCCGCCCGGGGGCTGCCGGGCTGAAGTGGTAGCCCCGGCGAAGGAGGGCTACAAACGAAAGACCGGTGCTGCTGTTGCACATTGAGTTGCTGCCCCTGGCCCCTTAACAACCTGTTTTAATAATTGATGATAAATTATTTGCTTTACTAATTATTTAAATGATATATTTATCAAACCAAAACAATTGGAATCTTATTCTATCTCCATCATCCTGTTTACCGCCGGTTAAAAACTATCCGCAATTCAATCCCTGCGACAGCTTATGCTTACTGCCATTAATTTTATTCATTACAAACCACTGCGCTTATGCCTGAAACTTCTTTAAAAAAATCTGTCTTCCTGGTGCTGGTGCTTACCCTGGCCACTGTGCTTTGCTGGGAGGGCTACCTGCGTGGAAAAGGCTATGACGCTTCCTATCACGATGACCCCGCCCTGTGGAGCCACTACCGGGATATGGTATACGAACCTGCTGATAAGGCTACGGTGTTCATCGGTTCCAGCCGTATAAAGTTTGACCTGGATATCCCCACCTGGGAAAGCATCACCGGCAACCATGCCATACAGCTGGCCTGCGTGGGCAGCAACCCGGTGCCCATACT
This sequence comes from Chitinophagaceae bacterium, assembly GCA_043787935.1. Classification (GTDB taxonomy): domain Bacteria; phylum Bacteroidota; class Bacteroidia; order Chitinophagales; family Chitinophagaceae; genus Ferruginibacter. Next base: position 13,699 of record JAYVUL010000383.1, read on the forward strand.
GGAAAACCTTGCAGCGGATAATAATTTTAAAGGCCGGCTGGTGGTGGATGTTACAGAAGGATTGTTTTTTAGTAACGGCAGCGACCGGAGGCCGAAGGAGAATATGAAATATTTTAAGGAACGCACTCCTGCACAGCGGGCCAGTTTCCACATCAATCACCTGCTGGAATCGCAATTTGTTTTCCTGGATAAAGACTGGTTGTCGCTGGGCGCCATGATGGATAAACTGCCGGTTAAAAACCGGCCGGGGGTATTTAAATTTGGCGGGTTCCCTTCCGAATTTGGAAGGGTAAGATTTAACCGGCAGGAATATATGACGGATAAATTTTCCAGCGATACCACCTTGCAGAATAAGGTAAAAAATATCTGGTTTGATTTTATGAAAGCCAGTAAAGACCCTCCTGCAAGCGGTACCAAACTGGATTCGATGTTTACCGCAGTAAAAACAGCGGTGGATAAAATAAAGGCAAGGGGAGGGCAGGTTTTTTTTGTAAGAACCCCCAGCAGCGGCCCTTTCAAAATGGGGGAAGCTACATTTTT